>JAXJRF010000134.1:0-15285 GCA_036310765.1 Frisingicoccus sp. | reverse complement strand
TTTGGAAAAAGGTTGATATTTTGTCGGATTCGTCTATAATAAATACAGAATGATAAAAATTTGAAGGAGCGATGAGGATGGAATTCCATTATGCGAAACGTCTGGAAAGTTTTCAGGCGGGAATATTTGCCATATTAAATGAAAAAAAAGAGGAGCTGATCCGTCAGGGCAGAGAGGTTTATAATTTATCGGTTGGAACACCGGATTTTAAACCGGCACCCCATGTGATGGAAGCTGTTTATAAAGCATGTCAGGACCCGGAAAATTATAAATATTCCATCGTGGATATGCCGGAGTTACTTGAGGCCGTAGTTGGACATTATGAACGCCGCTATGGCGTACATATTGAACCGGAAGAGATCATGTCGATCAATGGTTCTCAGGAAGGTATGGCCCATATTGCATTGGCATTGTGCGATGCAGGGGATGTGGTGCTTGTGCCGAATCCAGGATATCCAATCTTTTCGATTGGACCATTCCTCTGCGGAGCAGAACCAGTAACCTACGATCTGAAACCGGAGAACAATTTCATGCCGGATTTTGACAGTATTCCGGAAGAAGTGGCAAGAAAGGCAAAGTTTATCATTGTATCTTACCCATTGAATCCGGTTTGTACAGCGGCTGATGATTTTGTCTATGAAGAACTGATCCGCTTTGCTGAAAAGTATGATATTATCGTTCTTCATGATAATGCCTATTCGGATATTATTTATGATGGACGAAAAGGCGGATCCTTCCTTGAGTATGAGGGAGCAAAGGATGTGGGTGTTGAATTTTATTCCCTTTCCAAGTCTTATAACCTGACTGGTGCCCGTATCTCCTTTGTGATCGGCAATAAGGACATTATCCGTAAGTTTAAGACAGTGCGTTCACAGATTGATTACGGCGTGTTTAAGCCGGTCCAGTACGGTGCCATTGCAGCTCTGAACGGTCCGCAGGATGCTGTTATCGCCCAGTGTGAAGAATATGAACGGCGTAATAAAGCGTTATGCGGCGGACTTCGCAGCATCGGATGGAATGTGCCGGACAGTGAAGGTACGATGTTTGTCTGGGCACCGATTCCTGAAGGCTATACGTCTTCGGAAACATTTTGTATGGAGCTGGCAGATAAGACCGGCGTAATCTGTACACCGGGAAGCAGTTTTGGAAGCCTTGGAGAAGGCTATGTTCGATTTGCCCTTGTGCGTGATGTACCGACGATGGAAAAGATCGTTCATGTGATCGATGAGAGCGGCATATTAAAAAAATAGGCGGATGGGTATACATATTCTGACAGATTCTGCACATACTTTTCATAGTATTTTACGGAAAAGGAGTGGAGAAATATGCTTGTAAAAGCATTTTTAGTCGGAGGACTGATCTGCGGACTTGTCCAGATACTGATGGACCGGACAAAACTTTTGCCAGGAAGAATTATGGTACTTCTTGTATGTCTTGGCATTGTCGCCGGTGTGTTGGGAATCTACAAGCCATTGGTTGATTTTGCCGGGGCGGGAGCAACGGTACCCTTGTGTGGTTTTGGGTATTCCCTGTGGGAAGGGGTTCGAAATGCTGTGAATGAAGAAGGCTTTATCGGAATTTTTAAAGGCGGATTCAATGCTTCGTCCATAGGTATTACCGCGTCTTTGTTGTTATCCTATCTGGCGTCCCTTATATTTAATCCAAAAATGAAAAAATAATTTTAAACGATCATAAAAAGACCTGAATCATAAGGATTGGATTTCCAAATGATTCAGGTCTTTATTTATTTTATTATGATTTAACCGACAGGTGTACTCGGATTTGAAGGTGCAGGCTCAGGCGTAGGTGTAGGTGTTGCTGGAGCCTGTGTCTCAGGCTGACATGTACAGGAGTTTGTAGGAACATCTGCCTGGGAAGTATAGGTCTTCGTCTGTTTGTTTTCTGCTTTTGTATTCGGTCCTGCAAGACCTCCGCATACGGTACAGATATCAGCAGTGATCGGTTTACAATCACAGGTACCTTTTGGAATATCGGATTCGGAATCAAATTCCTTTGTTTCCCGGTTTTCTGTGAGGGTATTTTCACCGGCTAATTTACCGCACTGTTTACAGATTTCTGCGAAAATATGATCATTACAGTAACCGCTTGGAAGTGCAGATAAGTCGAAATATTCGGTAACACCGGTACATGCACTCGTTCCGACAAGTTTACCGGATTTGGAGCAGACCGTTCGTGTGCCGATACCATCTGGAATACTGAAGGATGCACTTTCGTATCCAAGCTCGGCATCAATGCGCCGCATAATCTTTGACCAGAGATAGGAGTGTTCGTTCTCGCGAAGATCTCCTTCCATCTCATAGGCCTGATCGTAACCTAACCAGATACCGGCAGTCAGATATGGGGTATATCCCACAAACCATAAGTCCTTACTGTCGGTTGTTGTACCTGTTTTACCGGCAACCTGGACACCATCATAGGTATTGGCAGCCGTACCGGTACCGCTTGTGACAACGTCTTCCATGGCACTTGTCAGAAGAAAGGCGGTTGTTTCTTTTATAACCCGTTCGCCATGCTGATTTGTAGTATCAAGAATGACATTACCATCACGATCGACAACTTTTGTATAGAAAACAGGTCTTACGTAAGTTCCGCCATTGGCAATGGCCGCATAGGCACCGGTCATTTCAAGGTTTGTTACACCGTAGGTCAAACCGCCGAGGGCCAGAGATTCTACATAATCGTCATCCGTAAGGGTTGTGATGCCAAGCTTACGGCAGTAGTCGATGGCCAGTGACGGGGTAACTTTTTCTACAAAGAACTTGGTTGTTACAACGTTCATGGACCAGGTGATCGCTTTACGAACGGTTGTCAGTCCCCAATAACCTCCGTACCAGTTCTGCGGTGAATAACCTAAGGAAGTCTTATAAGGTGCATCCATCGTGGAGCTTGCCAGTGTCAAACCGGCCCCATCGATACCCGGCAGGAAGCAGGCAAGAATCTTGAAACAGGAACCCGGTTGACGGGTGGACTGGGTTTCGCGGCTGAAGGAAAGACTTTCCTGTTTTTCGTTACGGCCGCCGGCAATCGCCTTAACCT
The DNA here is from genome assembly GCA_036310765.1 of Frisingicoccus sp. Lineage (GTDB taxonomy): Bacteria > Bacillota > Clostridia > Lachnospirales > Lachnospiraceae > Frisingicoccus. The sequence goes on along the minus strand of JAXJRF010000134.1, from coordinate 12,228 downwards.
GACCGTTATACTGATCCATAAGAACGAAAGAGGACTGCATCGCATATGGCTGATAGAAATATTCGCTGATGGTGTTTTCTTCTGTAATACCAAGAGCTTCCTTGTAATGGTTAATATCTCTCCATGCTTCTTCTTCATTGTTGTAGATCAGTCGGAAACTAGAGTTTTCATTGTTCCAGTACCAGTACTGCATCGTCATATGGTCATAATTGGATGTGGTGCCATCCTCTTCAAGGACGGAACAGCGCCATTCCAGACCAAGAGCATTGTTGTTGTTGAAATTGTTATTGTCAGCATATTCTTCATCGACAATCTGCTGCATGGCATTGTCCTGTGCCAGATAAACTTTCAGGCCGCCGCCATAAAGTTTATTAATCGCCTGTTCAGAAGTATAGCCAAGTTCATTTTCAAGATCCTCCAGTACCTGGCGGATGGCAGCATCTTCGTAATAGGTGAAAACTTTATGCTGAGTTGACTTTTCTTCGGCATGGGCAGCAATACGGGCATAGACATCATCGGCCATAGCCTCATCATATTCTGCCTGGGTCAGATAACCCTGTTCAAGCATATCGTTTAATGTTTTTTCACGACGCTCTGCATTCGACTCTGGATAGTAGATCGGATCATAGTAGGTCGGACTCTTGGCAATGGAAGCCAGCACGGCAGCTTCGGAGGCCGTTACCTCGGAACAGGATTTACCGAAATATCTCTGAGAGGCAGCTTCCACACCGTAGGTGGAAGCACCGAGGTTGATCGTATTCAGATAAGCCTCGAGAATTTCGTCTTTGGTCATATTTTTCTCAAGCTCCAGAGCCAGATACTGTTCCTGGAACTTACGTTTGAATTTTAATAATAATGAATCTTCACCGCCGCCGCCAAAAACACTGAGCTTTAAGAGCTGCTGGGTGATGGTACTGGCACCCTCCGAAAAGTTACCGGAAGTAATGCCGACAAAAAAGGCTCGAACAATACCCTGAGGGTCAATACCGTTATGTTCGCGGAAACGGGAGTCCTCCAAAGCGATAAAGGCATTTTGAAGAACCTCTGGAATCTGATCGATCTTTACAGGAACGCGGTTGGTTTCCGGCTGGTAAAGTTCCGTAAGCAGATTTCCATCCCGGTCATAAATAAAGGATTTATAACCTTCAGGAAGAACATCTTCCACGCTGATCACAGGGGCACTGTCAATAACGCCTCTTAAACCGCCGATGGCGGCAGCAACTCCGGCGACACCCACAATGAGCAAAGCGAAAATAAAGATGCGGAATATATTAAAACTGACTTTATGTTTTGCTTTAGGAACCCCGGAACGGATATGTTTTTCTTTCTTACGGGTTCCGTGTTTGCTATAGTCCATAAAAAACATCCTCCTTATACATTTTTACACTATATTATAGCAAATATATGTAGTGAAAGCAAAGAAAATTTTGAAATATAGCTGTTTTATGGTACAATGGTAGATATTTAGTGAAAGGATTTACAATATGGAAGAATATAAGATTGTGTACCGGGGCGGCGAAGGTGAGATTGTTGAAAAGAAATCCCGTTTTATCGCCACCGTATGCCCTGTGAATACGGAGGAAGAGGCACTTCTTTTTATTGAGAAAACAAAAAAGAAATATTGGGATGCGAGACACAACTGTCATGCCTTTGTTATCGGAGAGCGAAATGAGCTTTCAAGATGCAGTGATGACGGGGAGCCGTCTGGTACGGCGGGAAAACCGATGCTGGATGTATTGCTGGGCAACGGCCTTCATAATGTCTGCGTTGTTGTGACACGATATTTTGGAGGAACCCTTCTTGGCACCGGCGGGCTGGTCCGGGCCTACAGCAAAGCAGTTCAGGAAGGGCTGGCAAACAGCCTCGTTATCGAAAAATTTCTTGGATGTAAAATGAAAATTTATACAGATTATAACGGAATTGGAAAAATCCAGTATATTATCGGGAAAAGTCAGGCGATTACTGTGGGAACCGAATATACAGACCGGGTGACCGTAGAAATTCTCATAAGAAAGCCGCTTTTTGAGGCATTATTTAAAGAAATCGTCGAAGCTACTAATGGAAAGGCAGAGATTGAAGTTGGAGACGAATGCTGGTGTGCTGTGGCCGACGGAGAAGTTATTGTATTTTAATGCATTTTTATGCAATAAAGACTTGATTTTTATTGTATGTTCATTGTATACTGAAGTTTATCTAATCAATCAATAAGATCAGGAGGAAATGAAGATGAAAAAATTTGTAAGTTTAGCATGTGTATTTACAATGGCTGTATCCGTACTTGCAGGATGTGGCTCTGCAAAAACAGAAACAAAGGCTGAGACAACTGGTGAAACAGTAGCTGAAAGTACAGCAGCAGCTGGCGGCAAATTAATTATGGCAACAGAAGCTGGTTTTGCTCCATATGAATATACAGAAGATGGACAGACAGTTATTGGTGTGGATGTTGATATTGCCAATGAAATCGCAAAAGCTATGGGTAAAGAACTTGAAATTCAGAATATGACATTTGACGGTGCATTACTGGCTGTTCAGGAAGGTGCTGTAGATTTTGCAGCTGCCGGCATCTCTGTAACACCGGAACGTCAGGAAAACATGGATTTCTCTATTGAATATGCAACATCCAAACAGGTAATTGTCGTTAAAAAAGGTGCAGATGTGATCACATCACCAGAAGATATCACAGAAGGAACAGCTGTTGGCGTTCAGATGGGTACAACAGCAGACTTCTACTGCGGAGATCTTGGCTGTGATGTTAAACAGTATAACAAATATGCGGAAGCAGCTTTGGAATTAATGAATGGTAAGATTGCATGTATCGTTATGGACTCCCTTCCAGCAGAACAGCTTGTAGCAGCAAACGAAGAGCTTGAAATTCTTGATGCTGAACTGTTCACAGATAAATATGCAATTGCAGTTAAAAAAGGCAATACAGAACTGCTCGATCAGATCAACGAAGTATTGCAGACACTTGTAGACGAAGGTAAGGTTGATGAATATACAATCAATCATACAACAAAATAATTTATTTCAGATAAGTTCTGAACGGAGGTAAGCGTGTGGGTGAATGGTTAGCATCGGTTGCAAAAGATTTTTCTCAGGCATTTTTTGCCAGCAATCGATATATGGCATATATCAATGGGTTTAAAACGACCTTAATTTTATCTTTTTTTGCTGTATTGGTAGGCGTGGGTCTTGGTTTGATCCTGGCGATCATCAAATATATGGCAAATCATATGGAAAAAAATATCCTGTTGACGGTATTGAACTGGATAGCAAATATCTATATTACGATCATTCGAGGCACACCGGTTTACGTTCAGTTATTGATTATCTATTTCTTTGTTTTTGCTCAGATGGATACATCGCCGCTGGTCCCTGCCGTTATTTGTTTCGGTATTAATTCCAGTGCCTATGTGGCTGAAATTATACGTGCAGGTATTGAGGCTGTAGATCCGGGACAGATGGAAGCCGGACGTTCTCTTGGCCTTAGCTGGCTGGATACGATGATCAGCATCGTTATGCCTCAGGCGATTAAGAATATCCTTCCTGCATTGGGCAATGAATTTATCGTACTTATTAAGGAAACAGCCATTGTCGGCACGATTGCTGTTATGGATGTTACAAAGGCAGCTCAGAATATTGGTGCAATCACATTCAAATTTTTACCGCCGCTTTTAATTACTGCGGCCATGTATCTGATTGTAGTCATTCTTCTGACAAAATTACTGAGTGCATTTGAAAGGAGGTTGGCACAGAGTGATCGACGTTAAAAATCTCGACAAATCCTTTGGAGAGAATCATGTATTGAAAAATCTGAATGAACATATTGATCAGGGAGAAAAGGTCGTTATCGTTGGTCCTTCAGGATCTGGAAAAAGTACCTTTTTACGCTGCCTGAATCTGATGGAAAAGCCAACTTCCGGTCATATTGTTTTCAATGGACAGGATATTACAGAAGCTTCATCTAAGGAGGTTGACCATATTCGTCAGAGAATGGGTATGGTATTCCAGCATTTTAACCTGTTTCCTCATTTAACGATCAGGGAAAACATTACGCTGGCTCCGGTGAAACTGAAGCTTATGACGAAAGAGGAAGCGGACAAAAAGGCTATGGAGCTGCTGAAGCGTGTTGGACTGGAAGAAAAGGCGGATGCTTATCCGGCTCAGCTTTCCGGCGGACAGAAACAGCGTATCGCCATCGTACGAAGTCTGGCGATGAATCCGGAAGTGATGCTCTTTGACGAACCAACATCTGCACTCGATCCGGAGATGGTTGGCGAGGTTCTGGACTTGATGAAACAGCTGGCCGATGACGGTATGACGATGGTGGTTGTTACCCATGAGATGGGATTTGCTCGTGAAGTGGCATCCAGAGTCATGTTTATGGCTGATGGCTATATTCTTGAGCAGAATACTCCGAAAGAATTTTTTGAAAATCCTCAGAATGAGCGATTAAAAGACTTTTTATCTAAAGTATTATAAAAGAAAATGCCGTAGATCCTTCGGGAAATACGGCATTTATTTTTATTCAAACATTTTTATGATCGCGGATTTTGGCATGGCACCAACGGTTTTGTTGATAATCTGGCCATCTTTCATGGCAACGAGTGTAGGAACGCTCATAACCTGGAACTGTCTGGCAAGATCCATGTTTTTATCGACATCCAGTTTACATACTTTGATATCCGGGCGTTCAGCTGCGATCTGGTCAACAATTGGAGAAACCATCTTGCATGGTCCGCACCAGGTGGCAAAGAAATCAACAAGCACCGGACGATCCGATTCGATCACTTCTTTCTGAAAGTTTTCCTGAGTAATTTCAATAATAGACATCATTTATGCTCCTTTCTTATTCGTAAAAACAGCATAGCACATTCGGTTGAAAAAAGACAGCCCGTTTGCTCAAATAATCTTGAAAATCAATGGTAAATATTTTATAGTAAAGAAAATATAGATAAAAATGGAGGCGTAATTGTGGAATATGTAACACTGGGGAAATCCGGATTAAAAATATCCCGTATGGGCTTTGGCGGCATTCCGATTCAGCGGATCGATGCAGCCGGAACGAAGAAATTGATGGAAGTACTGGTTGAAAATGGTGTCAATTATATTGATACGGCCAGAGGTTATACTGTCAGCGAAAGCTTTATTGGTGAAGCGATTGAAGGTATGCGTGATAAATTTGTCCTTGCGACAAAGAGTATGGCCCGCACAAAGGAAGCCATGGCGAAGGACATCGATATCAGTTTAAAAAATCTGAGAACGGATTATATCGATCTGTATCAGATACATAATCCGAGTATGGAGCAGTTTATGCAGGTCATTGGACCCGATGGTGCTCTGGAGGCATTGATGGAGGCAAGAGCGGCCGGTAAAATCGGACATATCGGTGTCACCCTCCATTCCCTTGAAATTTTTGAAAAGGCAGTGGAAATGGACTGGATAGAAACGATCATGTTCCCATACAATATTGTGGAACGCCAGGGGGAAGAACTGATCCATAAATGTGTGGAGAAGAATATCGGCTTTATTGATATGAAACCTTTGGCAGGCGGAGCCATTGAGGATGGTCATCTGGCACTTCGCTTTATCTGTGCCAACCCGGATGTGACAGTGGTGATTCCAGGGATGTATGACGTATCCGAGATTGAAAAAAATCTGGCAGCAGTGAATGAAAAAGGCCCGCTGACGGAAGAAGAACTGGAACAGATGGAACAGATCCGTAAACAGCTCGGCACAAATTTCTGCAGACGATGCAATTATTGTCAGCCATGTACAGTCGGAATTAATATTTCCGGTTGTTTCTTATTCCAGGGATATCTGGATCGATACGGATTGGAAGATTGGGCAGTGGACCGTTATAATACGCTGCCGGTGAAGGCAAGTGCCTGTGTGGAATGCGGAGTCTGTGAGACAAGATGTCCGTATAACCTGCCAATACGTGAGATGCTCAAGGTATGTGCTGAAAAATTTGGCGAATAAATTGAAAGATGATGCCCGGATCCTGTAAAAATGGTTGTTCCGGGCATTTCTTATGCAACAAAATGCCTGTACACACATATAATGTATGGATAATTATGTTCAACGTGTCATGGAGGTAAATATGCATACGGATAATTATGTGGTCAATTCTTTGGAATTACATTTATTTTTTGCCCGGATCATGAAGGAGCATGCCTTGTTTTTAAAAGCTGGATTTACACCGGTTAATGGAGCCTTTGCCAATCAGGCCGAATTTTACAAAAATGAGTTTGAAAAATTGCTGTTTCGGGCGGTCATGTTAAGCAATGGCATTGTCCGGCCGGAGGTGTTAGACTCCGGTGAAGTTGTTACGGAATTTACGGCGATGGCGGAGCAGCAGACTGAGCAGTTTACGGGTATTGGGATTAATAAGGAGATTACATCCCGAGAGCTGGCGTTGAATGGCGGATGGAGAAAGTATGTGGATGGTATCCGTATGTATCGGCAGGTTCGTCAGTTAAACCAGATTGCACTGAAACTTCTGGACGGGCTGATCTTCTTTAAAGAAAATATTTTGAAGAATGTTTCATCCTGTGAAATGTTTACGATGAATTATCCCTTGCTCATAGAGCATATTTTGAGGGAAGCAAAGCTGTATCGGGAATATATTCAGATACTGGAACAAAATGGCATGCTGGCCGAAACGTCCATGCAGGAGACAGAGTGTTTCTGGAATCAGATTATGATGGAACATGCCCTGTTTATTCGCGGACTTTTGGATCCGTCGGAGGAAACACTGATCCAGACAGCGGATACATTTTCAAAGGAATATGAAAAACTGCTGGAAAAATGCCGCGGCACACAGGAACAGACCTTTGATAAGGAGTCGTTGGAAGAAACTGTAAAATTCAGGGATTTTAAAACAGCGGGAACAAAAGGCATTTCAGAATGTAAGATCCGCTCGGTGATCTTACCGCTGCTGGCGGATCATGTCCTTCGTGAGGCGAATCACTACATCCGTCTGTTGAAGGATTAAGCAGAAAATACGTTTGTAAAAGAGTAGAAGCCGAAGGAATTGGCTTCGGCTTCTAAAAGAGGGGAAAATGTTGTTTTTAACTTCTTTGTATTTGTTATTCGGTATGTATGTATCATACAAATAAATTGTGATTAAACTGTGTTTGCTTTCTAAAAATATTCTTAAAAAAGAGGGAAGAAAATATGTCACTGGAAATAAGGGGACAGATTGTTGACGGGAAAAGTATTACGTGTTATGATTTGTAGTAATGAAAACTACATTGGAGGACGTAAGAATGAACTATCGCATAATCGGTGACAGTTGTACAGACCTGACACCAGAGATGAAAGAGGAAGGATGTTTTCACATCGTCCCGTTAACATTAACGGTGGATGGTGTTGATTATAGAGATGATGAAAATTTTGATCAGAAAGCATTTTTGGCGGCTGCAGCTGCATCTTCGGATGCACCGAAATCCAGTTGTCCTTCTCCGGAAGACTATCGAAAAGCCTTTGGGGAAGATGATGTGACAGCCTATGCGGTCACCTTATCTGCCAACTTAAGTGGTTCCTATAACAGTGCGGTTCTTGGACAGAAACTTGTTCAGGAAGATTTTCCGAATAAGAAAGTCCATATATTTAATTCCTGTTCCGCGTCCATTGGACAGACATTGATTGCTTTAAAAATAAAGGAATGTGCTGATTCGGGGGCATCCTTTGAAGAAGTAGTAGAACAGGTGGAAGATTTTATCCGTCATCAGGAGACGATGTTTGTGCTGGATAACTTGGAAATCCTTCGCAAAAACGGCCGTTTATCCACGATGAAGGCGACGCTGGTCAATGTACTGAATATCCGCCCGGTCATGATGGGAACACCGGAGGGAACGATTGAACAGGCTCTTGTCGCACGAGGAACGAAGAAGGCATTAAAGAAGATGTGCGAGGAGGTAGGCAATCGGGTATCTGATTTTCAGAACCGTATTTTGGGTATCGCCCATTGTAATTGTCTGGAGCGGGCACTTTTTGTGAAATCTGAAATAGAAAAGCTTTATTCGTTTAAAAAGATCATTATTGCTGATACAGCGGGTGTGGCAACCATGTATGCCAACGACGGCGGCATTATCATCTCATTTTAATTTAAATATTTGAATTTTAAAGGAAGTCTGAGCGTATTCGGACTTCCTTTTTTACGTATAAATCCAGAATCCGGCACACATACTATTCAGGAAGTTTAATTTGGAGTGTGACAATATGGGCAAAAACCCTGGAATAAATGTATATGAAGCATCCTGGGAAAAACTGACCCGGGACAAGGCCTTTGAGGGGTATATGCCGGAGGAGGTATGTATTTCTTTACTTCAGAATGAAAATAGCATATGCCGCCCTATGGTACTGCCCGGAGAGTATGTTTCCAGAGGTCAGGTGATCGGGGAACCTGTATGTGAGACGGATGCCTGTGTTCATTCGAGTATTGCGGGCTATGTGAAGGAAATTTATCATTATCAGAGGGCACCGGGTGTCCTTGAACCCTATGTAAAAATAAGTAAGGTGGCAGAGAGCTGCCCGCAGTGGCATCACTTTGCGTTGAATCTTAACAGGGATGCGGTCTTACAGGCAATTCGTCAAATCGGGATTTCTCCAGGAAGACTATCCAAAGTCCGGATATTGGTTGTGAACGGCTTTGCAAACGAACCCTATATTACATCGGGATATCGGCTGATCATGGAGAGTCCGGGAAAAATCGTGATCGGTGCCATACTAGGAGCTATGGCAGCGGAGGCCGAAACCATCTATATATGTATCAATGAAGATGCCTTTGATGCGGTGGCGCGGATCAAACGTGCGGTACAAAAATATGAAAAGAATGAGGGAAACCGGTGTCCGATTTGTGTTTTGCCGATGAAACGTCATTATCCGAAAGGAAATGATCAGATGATTCTCAGGGAGATACCGGAAAAAGCGAAAGATTCTGCAGCGGTTGTCACGATTGCTGAAATGGCGGCGTTATATGACGGGATTTATGATGGGGAACCATGGACAAAGGTGGGAATCACCGTTTCTGGAGAGATACCCCATCCGAAGAATCTTTGGGTGCCCGTAGGAACCAATGTGGAGGATATCATTAATTATTGCGGCGGAAAACCGAAGGGGACGGTGCTTATTCATGGAGGGCCTCTGGGCGGCCAGGCGGTTAACGGCAAAAATACATGGATCACCCGTCAAACGACAGGAATTCTTGTCCTTCGCTTGCCAAATATTCCCATGACAGCCTGTGTCCACTGTGGTATGTGTCGTGATGTTTGTCCCCAAGGCCTTCGTCCAGACCAGATTGAAAGAAAATATCTGGCAGGCGGTGATATATCCGATTCGGACAAAGTTCCCGCCTGCATTCATTGCGGTCTTTGTTCTTACGTATGCCCGGCGGGGCGTCGTTTGACCGAATATATTGGTCAGGTGAAAAAGGGGCGGATGCGGAAGAAGGATATGGAATTCGGTAAAAAGAAGAAGGGGGATTATATTGAGCTTTCCAGAGAACAAATAAAAATGAAAAAAATGAAAACTCTGGAACAAAAAAGTCAGAGTGCCCCTCATATTCACCGGCGTGGAACAATCTATGATGTAATGCGGCATAGTATTTTCAGTTTACTGCCGCTCATCGGAGCAGCCTTTTACATGAATCCGGGGAATCGGATCTATCTTGCTGCCATGTTAATGGTAGGTGTTCTAAGTGGGTGGCTATCCGAATATTTCTGGCAGAGTATTTTTCGGAAGGGATTTTCGGCTTGCGATGGTTCGGCAGTTTTTACGGGATTATTGCTGACACTGCTTTTTTCAATTGATACGCCTCTGTGGAAAATATCTCTCGCAGCAGTTACTGCTATCATTTTGGGAAAGCAGATTTTTGGAGGGATTGGATATTCGCCGATCCATCCGGTCATTGTCGGAAAAATAGTGTTCGGACTTTCTTCTGTGCCGCTGATCGAACCCTTATGGCCCTTTGCCTTGTTTGCACTGCTTTGGATGATCCTTACAAAAATGGTACCGGTTGTCTATCCGGCAATATTTCTTGGAATTGTGTCGCTAGTAATGCCGGAATGGCTGATGTCGGGATGTTTCTATCTGGGTGGGGCATTTTTTGTATGGAGCTATGAAACCATGTCACCGTTTCGATTGGGAAAGTGGCTCATGCCTGTGGGGATGGCATTGTTTACCCTGCTGTTTCAAAAGATGGGAGCTGGAATAAACAGTATATTTTTCTCCGTTGCCTGTATGAACCTGTGTATATCGGATGTGAAAAGAATTTGAAAAGCCTTGCCTTTTTCAGGGTCACCCCCTATAATAATAATGTTATAGGATGGAGGTAACTATGGAAAAAAAGCAGCGGATAAATAAAATATCAGATATTTCAGATAGATCCGACCGGACGGTTCGACGGGAAACGGCATCCGTCAAAAATCGGAAAAGATCGGTCAGCCATGGAAAGAAAAAAAGACGTCAGAAGCAGAACAGGGCAGGGCGTCTTATTCAGTGCGGACTCATACTGGCATTATTTTTGGTCCTTTTTTATGTTGTCCGAAATTTTGGAGAAGCAAATAAATTCAACAATAAAGGTATCGAAGCTTATGAGCAGGCTGACTATGAAACAGCAGCATCTTATTTTGCACAGGCGATTGCCCGCGACGGCAATAACAGTGAGTATTATATGAATCAGGGAATGGCTCAGAGTGAACTGAAGATGTATGATGCTGCGATGACATCCTTTGAGCAGGCGGCGGAGCATACGCGAAAAAGTTCGGATCTTCAGCTGATCAACCGGGCAAAGGGTATATCTTTGATGTATCAGGGCAAGTATTCGGATGCGTTAGAGGCCTTTGATCTGGCACTGGATGACGCAAAAAGTAAGCTGACAGGAACAGAGATCGATATTTTATATTACAAGGCAGAAACCCAGGATAAAGCGGAAATGTATGTAGAGGCGGCACTGACGTATACTCAGATTGTGGATGCGACCAAATCTGCGGATGCCTACATGCTCCGAGGCATGGAATACATGAAAGTGGGAGACAGTTCCAGTGCGGAATCGGATCTTCGAACAGCCATTAAAAAAGATAAGAAAAATTATGATATCTATCTTTCCCTGTATCAGGCTTTAAAAGCACAAAACAAGACAAAAGATGCTGAGCTTGTTCTGCAGGAAGCTCTGGAGCTGGGAGGCAATAAGGGTACAGCACTGGTAAGTCAGGGTGAAATTTACATGGAGCTGGGAGATTTCACATCTTCGGAAGAAAAACTTCAGAAAGCTCTGAAGAAAGGTGAGGTTTCGGCAAATCTGGGATTGGGAAAATTATACATGGCAAAGCCCGAACCGGATTATGTGACGGCATCCCAATATTTTGAAACATATCTGGCAGAAGTGACGACCAATGCGGAGGCATATAATGAATATGGTCTCTGTCTGATGGCGATGGAAAATTATGAAAAGGCGGAAGAAATCCTGGCAAAGGGTACAGCCCTCAATGACCGGTTTACGGATCGTGAGATTTCAAAGAATCTTATTGTAGCCGCTGAAAATGCAGGTCACTGGGAAAATGCATTGGAATATATCAATGTTTACCTGCAGAAATATTCCGATGATACAGAGGCTGTTAAAGAGAAAGATTTTATCCTGACACGTATACGATAGAAGAGGTAATATGGCAGAAATATTTGAAACAAAAAAAATGACAGAAAAGGTAATCCTTGTTGGCGTTTCCTATCAGGACAACGACGATACGGTACAGTCTCTGGATGAGCTTTGTGAGCTGGCAGAGACAGCCGGTGCACAGACTGTTGGAAGGCTTATACAGAACAGGGAAGCACCTCATCCGGGAACCTATCTCGGAAAAGGAAAAATTGAAGAATTAAAACAACTCATCTGGGAAGAAGATGCAACGGGCATTATATGTGACGATGAATTGTCACCGGCTCAGTTGGCGAATCTTGAAGATATGCTGGATACGAAGGTGATGGATCGTACGTTGATCATTCTCGATATCTTTGCCCAGCGGGCATCGACCCGGGAGGGTAAGATTCAGGTTGAGCTTGCCCAGCTCAGATATCGTTCCACAAGACTGACCGGACTTGGACGATCCCTGTCCCGTCTGGGCGGCGGTATTGGTACGAGAGGTCCTGGAGAAAAGAAACTGGAAGTGGACCGTCGATTGATTCGTGACCGTATTTCCCAGTTAAAACAGGAGCTGGATGCGGTAAAAC
>JAXJRF010000133.1:0-6156 GCA_036310765.1 Frisingicoccus sp. | reverse complement strand
GATCAGCTCGATCATTTCACCGGTCAGGAACCAGCCTTCGCCGGTCTGGTTGCCCAGAGAAACGATTGGATCAGCATATTTTGCCAGATCTTCGATGCGTGCTTGAGGTGTGAAGTGTTTACTCTTTTCAAATTCCTTACGGGCTGTTTTTCGGATTGCCTCAAGAGCTTTGATCATGGCATTTCCCATAACAGCACCTTTCTTACTTTTTCCAAGTTTTTCATATTTAAAATTACTATTATAAGCACTGTAAAGGAAGAAATCCAGTAAATCCGGCATAACCGCTTCTGCGCCTTCTTTTTCCAGCAAATCTACAAGATAGTTATTGGCGGAAGGGGAAAATTTAACGAGGATTTCCCCGACAATTCCAACACGAGGTTTTTTGAGATTTTCGTCAATTGGAAGTTGGTCGAAATCGCGGATAATTCCCTGGATATTCTTTTTGAAACTGTTTTTATTCTTTCCAGTGATAGAGTCAATGCAGACTTTTTCCCAATATTTGTGAAGTCTGTTGGCTGAGCCTGGATGAATTTCGTATGGACGCATGCGATAAAGAACACGCATAAATATGTCACCATAAACAATGGCCTCCATGGCACCGATCAAAAGCTTTGGTGTAATCTTCAGTCCTGGATTGGACTCAAGACCTCCCGCATTAATGGAAATAACAGGAACCTGATGCATATTTGCGTTTTCAAGGGCACGACGGATAAATCCGACATAGTTTGTCGCACGACATCCGCCACCGGTCTGAGTCATGGCAACGGCCACTTTATTCAGGTCATATTTGCCTGACAGGAGTGCCTCCATAATCTGACCGACAACACAAATGGAAGGATAGCAGGCATCATTGTTTACGTATTTTAATCCGATATCGATGGTTTCCTTTGTACAATCCGGTAAAAGGTCGACTTTTAATCCGTTGTAACGAAGAGCCTCTGCCAGCATGTTGAAATGGATTGGGGACATATTCGGTACGAGGATCGTATAATCCTTGGCCATTTCCTTTGTATAAATGATTCGGTCATGGGCACTGGATTGGATATGTCCATGAATCTGTTTCTGTTCACGCATGCGGATCGCAGCAATCAGAGAACGGATACGGATACGGGCAGCACCAAGATTGCTGACTTCATCAATTTTAAGGCAGGTATAAAGTCTGCCGGAACCGGTTAAAATATCTTTAACCTGATCTGTTGTTACCGCGTCCAGACCGCATCCAAAGGAATTCAGCTGGATCAGTTCAAGATTTTCCTGTGTTTTTACGTACTGGGCAGCTTTGTAAAGTCTGGAGTGATACATCCACTGGTCAGATACGATCAGTGGGCGTTCCACCTCTGCCAAATGGGAGACACTGTCTTCGGTGAGAACAGCAATACCGTAGGATGTGATCAGTTCAGGAATACCATGGTTGATCTCCTTGTCCAGATGATATGGACGTCCAGCAAGGACAATACCTGTCATATGATTGTCACGAAGATACTGGATGGTTTCTTCACCTTTGTCGATCATATCCTGACGGGCAGCGGCCATTTCCTCCCAGCCGGCTTTTACTGCAGCTTTGATCTCATCCGGAGTAATATCGGTGGAACTACAGAATTCTTCGATCATTCGCTGGGCGATATGGTCTTCATTATCGAGGGAAAGGAACGGATTCATAAAATTAATGTGTTCCGAAGCCAATTCCTCCACGTTGTTTTTAATATTTTCCGAGTAAGAGGTTACGATCGGACAGTTGTAGTGGTTGTTGGCACCTTCGACTTCATCCCGCTCATATGGGATACTTGGGTAGAAGATGAAATCAACCCCGTTTTTAATGAGCCACATAATATGACCATGGACTAATTTTGCCGGATAACATACGGACTCACTTGGAATGGATTCAATACCAAGGGAATAAATGTTAGCGGAAGACTGAGGTGATAAAACAACCTGATATCCAAGTTTGGTAAAGAAGGTAAACCAGAATGGATAGTTTTCGTACATATTCAGTGCACGAGGGATACCGACTTTGCCCCGGGAAGCCTTGTCTTCGGTCAGTGGTTCATATTGGAAAATACGTTTGTATTTATATTCAAATAAGTTTGGAACATTACTGTCAGCCTTTGCTTTGCCCAGACCGACTTCACAACGGTTTCCGCTGATGAACTGACGGCCGCCGCTGAAACGGTTGATCGTAAGATGACAGTTATTTGTACATCCTTTGCAGCGTCCCATGGAGGTTGTGTACTGCAGCTGGATCATCTTATCCAATGGCAGCATAGTTGATTCCGTACCATCATAACGTTCTCTTGCGATGAGAGCAGCACCGAAGGCACCCATGATTCCGGCGATATCCGGACGGACAGCCTCACATTCAGCGATGCGTTCAAAGCTTCGGAGGACAGCATCATTGTAGAATGTACCACCCTGAACGACGATTTTCTTTCCTAAATCCTTCGGATCTGTCAGTTTAATAACCTTCAGAAGTGCGTTTTTGATGACGGAATAGGCAAGGCCGGCGGAAATATCACCGACTTCCGCACCTTCCTTCTGTGCCTGCTTAACATTAGAGTTCATGAAAACTGTACAGCGGGAACCAAGATCGATCGGATTTTGGGCAAATAAGGCAACCTTGGCAAAATCGCTGATCTCATAATCCAGAGATTTGGCGAAGGTTTCAATAAAGGAACCGCAGCCGGAGGAGCAGGCTTCATTCAAAAGAACGCTGTCAACAGTGTGATTTTTGATTTTAATGCACTTCATGTCCTGTCCGCCGATGTCCAGAATACAGTCAACTTCCGGCTCGAAAAAGGCAGCAGCGTAGTAGTGGGCTACTGTTTCAACCTCGCCTTCGTCCAGCATAAATGCGGCTTTGAGCAGAGCTTCACCATAACCGGTAGAGCAGGCACGTACAATACGTGCACTGTCTGGAAGCAATTCTTTAATTTCTTTAATGGCACGAATGGTTGTATTTAACGGACTTCCATTGTTGCTGCTGTAGAAAGAGTAAAGCAATGTGCCGTCTTCTCCGACAACAGCCACCTTCGTTGTGGTGGAACCGGCATCAATACCGAGGAAACAGTCGCCTTCATATTCTGCAAGATTGCCCTTTTTAACTGTATGTTTGCTGTGGCGTTTGGAAAAGGCATCGTAATCTGCCTGATCTTTAAAAAGCGGCTCCATACGTTTGGATTCGACTTCGATTTTAATATCGGAAGAAAGCAGAGCGATCAGTTCATCAAGACTCTGACTTTCCGTACATGAATCATTCATGGCAGCACCCATGGCAGCAAATAAATGAGAATTTTCAGGTGAAATAATGTATTCACCGGTCAGATTCAATGTGCGGATAAAAGAAGCCTTCAGTTCCGACAAGAAATGAAGTGGACCGCCTAAAAAGGCCACATGTCCGCGAATCGGTTTTCCGCAGGCAAGACCACTGATCGTCTGGTTTACAACAGCCTGGAAGATGGAGGCGGACAAGTCTGCTTTTGTTGCGCCTTCATTGATCAGAGGCTGGATGTCAGATTTGGCGAATACACCGCAGCGCGCAGCGATTGGATAAATCGACTGATAATCTTTGGCATATTCGTTAAGACCGGATGCATCTGTCTGAAGAAGAGATGCCATCTGGTCAATAAAGGAACCTGTACCACCGGCACAGATACCATTCATACGCTGTTCAATATTTCCCTGTGAAAAATAGATAATTTTGGCGTCTTCGCCGCCAAGTTCGATGGCAACATCGGTTTTTGGTTCAAAATATTGAAGTGCTGTGGATACGGAAATAACCTCCTGCACGAAAGGAATGTTTAAAGGTTTGGCGATAGACATACCGCCGGAACCGGTGATCATTCCATGGATATCAATGTTGCCAAGTGCTTTTCGTGCCTTTTTTACCAGATCCAGAAGTGTTTCCCGGATATTGGCAAAGTGGCGTTCGTAATCTGAAAAAACAACTTTGTTTTCATCATCAAGACAGGCTACTTTTACAGTTGTCGAGCCAATGTCAATACCTAATCTGTATGTAGTATTCATTGAATTCCTCCTGTGGAATTTAGTTTATGCTTTTAGTTTGTTATCCAAAATATTATATTACAAAGACTTATAAAACTCAATACTGACTTTGCTTAAGAAAAGTTCACATTTATTAAAAAATGGCATAAAATAAATAAAAAAATAGGTGTGATTATGAACTAT
Organism: Frisingicoccus sp.; assembly: GCA_036310765.1. Lineage (GTDB taxonomy): Bacteria > Bacillota > Clostridia > Lachnospirales > Lachnospiraceae > Frisingicoccus. The sequence continues at coordinate 1,974 of JAXJRF010000133.1, read as the reverse complement.
TTTGTACGGCGCCAGGAAAATGAATATGGCGGATGTGACGGAATGATACATGAAATCAAAGAGGGGGACAGTTTATATAAGGTAGCCAGGTTATATGGTATATCGCTGGAAGATTTAATGGAAAAAAATCCCACAGTCGATGTTTATAATCTTCGTATTGGTGATAAACTATGTATACCGGCAAAACATATACCTTATATTATAAAGCCGGGGGATACGCTGGACTGGATATTGGATCATTTTGGAATTGATTATGTCACTTTCCGAAATGCGAATCCTCAGATGCCTCCTTTCCGTATGGAAGAGAATTCCGTTGTCTATATTCCAGAACGGGGCGATTGACGGGCATCCGGGAGCAAGTGCTGTTGACAAAAAACATGGCTTTTACTATAATAAAACTAAAAATTATTAAGCGTAAAAAGGGGCAGCTTCAATGCGGCTGCCCTTTTAATATAAATGTGAGGTTTTTTTATGTCTTTTCTTGATAAGTTGGAACGAAAATTTGGAAAATATGCGATTCCGAACCTTATGAGGTATATTATTATCTTATATGCGCTTGGTATGTTTCTCAGAGTTTTTGCACCGGGAGTATATGAAACGTACTTTATGCTTGATGCCAGCATGATCCTTAAAGGTCAGATATGGCGAATTTTTACTTTTTTACTTCAGTGTCCGTCAAACAGTATATTTTTCTTTGTGATTACGCTCTATTTTTATTATATGATCGGCAGCGTTCTGGAGCGGACGTGGGGAAGTTTCCGATTTAATGTTTACTATTTTACGGGTGTCATTGGGACGGTCGTTGCGGCAATCCTTGTTTACCTGATCACAGGACATGTTTATTATTTGGATACAACCTTTATCAATGCATCCTTATTTCTTGCATTTGCCTTCGAATATCCGGATATGGAAGTCCTTTTGATGTTTATTCTGCCGATCAAGATGAAATGGATGGCCTATGCATCGATGCTTATGTATGTGGTCAATTTTGTTCAAGGCAGCATGGGAACGCGGATAGCCATTATTGTTTCCTTGTTGAATTTTATTCTTTTCTTTTCCTCGATCATCCGACGGAAAGGATATACACCGAAACAGGCACATCGTAAGATGAAATATAACAAGGCGGTCAATCAGGCGAGAAAATCCCAGTCACGTCATAAGTGTGCTGTATGCGGCCGGACGGATGCGGATGATGAATCTCTGGAATTTCGTTTCTGTTCCCGATGTAATGGCAATTATGAGTATTGTCAGGATCATTTATTTACCCATCAACATGTGAAATGATGCAGGTGATCGTATGAAATGGTATAAAAAACTGTATGTCGGTGCGTCGATTAAACAGCCCAAATGGGTGCGTTTTCAGGTGACTTATGGTAAAAAAATGAAAGGGTATTATTGTATTGCCCTTTCAGCAAATGATCAGAATCTTTTAGACATCTATGAGAGTAAGTTTTTAAGGACTCCGAATATGAATACGGAAAATATCTTTATTGTTGGAGTTGCCGGGAATAAAACCGAGGCATATGATGTGGTGAGATCGATTATCGAAGATGTCTATATCCATACCCGCGGATTTGATATCAAAAACTATTTGGGTATTCCAGTGTAGAGGTGTTGATGTGTTACATATCATTCTAACAATTTTAAAAATACTCGGATGTATTCTGCTGGGAGTACTGGCCCTGATTTTGGCTTTGATACTCATTGTTTTGTTTGTACCTTTTAAATATGAAATGTCCGGGAAGTATTATGGTTCACCGGAAGGGACAGTCAAATTCACATGGTTGTTCGGGGCATTGAAAGTCATCGGTGAATTTAAAGACAAAAATATACGGGCGAGGGTTTCTTTTTTTACACGCAGTCTTTTGGATATACCAAAGGAGCCGGAGGTTTCTCAGGAAACCCCAGAGGATGACTTTTCAGAGCTGGAGGAGCTTTTTGAAGAAATGCAATCCGGGCAGGAAACGATTGTTC
>JAXJRF010000132.1:0-1340 GCA_036310765.1 Frisingicoccus sp. | reverse complement strand
CAATCAGTACAACACGTTTGCCGCTTTTTGCAATATCTTCCGCAATATCCGCAATATTTTTTTCCTGCAATGCTTCAGAGACAAGCATCAGATCCATAAAATCACCTTTACAGATACATTCATTCAATTGACCTGTATTACATATGCCCATCCGTTCCCCCCATACGGTTGATTCCTTAAGTACATTAAAAACCTTCTCCGAGGCCTTAAACGGCAAAATTATTTCCGGTGCTTCTGCTACAGGCATCTGAAGAACAAAACCCTCATGATAAGGAATCAACTCAAATCTGGAGATATATCCGGTGGACGGTGCCATATATCCATAATAATAATCCTTCGTCTCGCCCAGCTCATACATATTGACCCAGGTCGTTCTTCGGTATTTTAATAATTTTGCCTTTTCATCCATCCCTTTTTCATCAAAAATCCGCTGAGCCTCTTCCGATGTCATCACATGTTTGACAATCGGCATATTTTCCGACACAATTTCTTCCATCCGAAGCTGTATCTTATGAAGTATTTCCGGATCAAGAGGCATATGATTGCGAATCTCACAATAATATCCCTTATGGATCGAAAACTGAACGACCAGTTCTGTATAACCGCCCATAATATCTTCCACAGCTTTCGTTAAAATCAAAGCAGCGGATCTGCGATACGACTGTTCGCCATTTTTTTCACCTGTGGTAATAAACTCAATCGAAGTATTATCCGAAACAATTTTTGTCAATTCCGTTAATTTTCCGTCCATTCGTGCCAAAATGATCCGATGCGGAAAACGACTCTGAAAATCCACTGCGATTCTTTCAAGGGAAATACCCTTTGGATATTCATATACTTCATCAAGTACAGTCACCTGGACTTTATTACTCTCTCCCATAAAATCACCTTCTCTAATTCAATGTTTACAGTGTCTGAAACGGATAGGCTTCCTTTGCTGTATAAATTTCTATATCCGGGCAATGTTCTTTCAAAAATCCGGCCATATCTTCAATAAAAACATGTTCCAAGCCATAATGGCCTGCATCGATCACAGCAATCCCTTTTTCCATACAGTCCAATCCCTCATGATGTCCGAAGTCTCCTCCAATCAGAACTTCACCGCCCTGACTCAGAGCATAGTCTTCCATTCCCTTTGCAGATCCCGGACATACAGAAACCCGATGGATCATCTGTTCCGGATTGCCATAGATGCGTACATCTGGAATAGAAAACCATGCTTTAATCTTCAAAGCATAGTCTTTTAAAGACATCGGTTCTTTCAAATCTCCTGTATATCCAATCCCTTCGGTATGATCCGGTACAGTTGGCTCCAGCACCTGAAGATTTTGCATCTCCAT
>JAXJRF010000131.1:0-2686 GCA_036310765.1 Frisingicoccus sp. | reverse complement strand
GGCATCCCGGATGGCCTGTTCAATTTCCGAATCGGACATTCTTTCATTCGCAGTGATCGTAATGGACTGGTTCTTTCCTGTATCCAAATCCTTTGCCGAAACCATCAAAATACCATTCGCATCAATGTCAAAGGTGACTTCAATCTGAGGTACGCCTGCCATCGCTCTTTTGATACCTTTTAATTTAAACTTTCCGATGGTCTTATTATCCTTAGCCATCGGACGTTCGCCCTGCAAAACATGGATTTCCACGTTGCTCTGATAAGGAGAGGCCGTTGTAAAGATTCTGGAATAGCGTGTTGGCAACGTTGTATTTCGTTCAATCAACTTCGTCGCCACACCACCGACAGTTTCGATGGAAAGGCTTAAAGGAATCACATCCATCAGTAATAAATTCTGATCCGTTCCTGCCGCAGAAAGATAATTGCCCTGAAGGGTACTTGCAAGAATGGCCGCACCCTGTGCCACACATTCATCCGGATTCACATTATGCGAAGGCATTTTTCCTGTCATGAACCGCACTTTTTCCTGAACTGCCGGAATTCGTGTCGAACCGCCGACGAGAAGGACTTTACCAAGATCGGCCGCACGGATTCCTGCATCGCTCAATGCCTGTCTGACCGGTCCTTCGGTCCGATCTACAAGATCTCTCGTAATCTCATTAAACTTTTGCCGCGTCAGTACCATTTCCAAATGCAAAGGTGATCCCATTTTCATTGTAATATACGGTAAATTAATCGTTGTACTTTCAACACCCGACAATTCTTTTTTTGCCTGCTCAGCCGCCTCTTTCACACGCTGATATGCAGTAATATCCTTTTTCAGATCGACATGCTGCTCCTCTTTAAAGCTACGTATGATCCAGTCGGCAATTCTTTCATCAAAATCATCTCCGCCCAGGTGATTATCCCCCGCTGTGGCAAGAACTTCGATGACACCTTCCCCGATTTCAATGATGGATACGTCAAAGGTTCCGCCGCCAAGATCGTAGACCATAACTTTTTGTGCCTCTCCATGATTCAAACCATAGGACATAGCCGCACTCGTCGGTTCATTAATGATACGCTTAACATTCAAGCCTGCAATTTTTCCCGCATCCTTCGTTGCCTGTCTCTGAATATCATTAAAATATGCGGGAACAGTGATCACTGCCTCCGTTACCTCTTCGCCCAGATACTCTTCTGCCTGTTTTTTCAACTGCATGAGGATCATGGCACTGATCGTCTGAGGTTTATATATTTTTCCATCAATATTCATGGCCCAATCCGTTCCCATATGTCTTTTTACTGAATGAATGGTCCGGTCCGCATTGGTCGCAGACTGTCGTTTTGCGGATGCACCGACCAGCCGCTCTCCATTTTTTGTAAATGCTACAATACTTGGTGTCGTTCTCTCACCATTCGATGTCGGTATGATCACCGGTGTTCCATTTTCAACCGCTGCCACACAGCTATTTGTTGTTCCTAAATCAATTCCTATCGCTTTACCCATTTTCAAACCTTCCTTATCTTTTTACTTTTATAAAAAGTGAAATAACATATCACATTAAGCACCAATGCACTAAAAACATCAACCACACTGTGCTGTTTTAAAAACATTGTTGATAAAATAATCATGATACTGCAAAACCATATAGCGGGAGCGAACCATTTCTTACTGCATAGTTTTTTCTGTCGCAAAAGTGCAATGCTGCAAACGACGGTTTCATACACATGTAAACTTGGCAAAATATTGGTTGATGTATCCAATGTGTACAGCAACTTTACAAGCCCTACAAAAATACCTTCTCCTTCCAATACGGGCCGCAGCTGATGACCATTCGGATAAATCCAGGATACGATCAAAAACACCAACATTCCAAAGCATAAGGAATGAATCATTCTGTCGCGTTCTACCCTTTGATCACACATAAAGGCAAAATAACAAATCGTACCGATCACATAAATAAACCAGAAAAAATAAGGTATGATAAAATATTCGCAAAAAGGAATTTTATCATCCAAGGGACTGTGTATTATATGGATCGGAACATTGCGATGTTCCAGGATGAAAAACGAACATAAATAAAAAATTCCAAACACAATCAGATACCATACTATTCTGTTTTCTTTTAAATAATGTTTTATCCAATGAATCATAGTAACCATCCTATAAAAGAAATCTAAACTGAAACGAAACAAAAATGGGATTTCATAAAATTTTAAGATTTATAAAAAAAGAGTAAAAAAATTCAAGGTTATATTACCTTGGGTAATGTAACCTTGAAAGTGATGATTCCGTTGCTGCATGACACATCCACTTTTCCCTTGTGAAGCTCAACAACTTTTTTTACGATAGCCAATCCCACACCATTGCCTTCCGTCGCATGGGATTCGTCCGCCTGATAGAACTTCTGAAAAATTCTGCTGCGACTCTCCTCCGGTATTTCTTTACCTTCATTTGCAACAGAAACCTCATAATGATCCTCCGAGTCCTTTATTCGAATAAGAATCAGGCCATATTCGGGAGAAAATTTAATAGCATTGTCAATCAGATTGATCCAGACCTGTTTCATCAGTTCTTCATTCGCCCGAATTTCATATTCGTCAAATTCCAGACTAAATTCCAGTTTTTTCTTCATCCATTTATTTTCCAGAAGAAGAACGCTGGAACGCATCTGCTCAGACAAATTATAGATGCTGATATC
>JAXJRF010000130.1:0-8606 GCA_036310765.1 Frisingicoccus sp. | reverse complement strand
GTTGGTCAAGCGGTTAAGACGCCGCCCTCTCACGGCGGAAACAGGGGTTCGATTCCCCTACAGGCTGTTAACTATTTTAAGAATAGTCCAACCCGGAAAAATACCAGAATGTTATGTTCTGGTATTTTTTTTGCCTGATCATGAATACTTCCTATTCCATGATACCGTCCATAAGATCTGTCACATCTTCCATTGTATAGTTTACAGAAATAAATTCCGGAATCTCCTTTAATTCTTCAGGAATTTTATTTTCCGGAATTCCGGGAAAAACAATACCTGACAGAAACAGGGCAAAGGATAAAAAACATCGGAACAAAAGTGACACACCCGAATTTATCTCACCGACCGAATCCGGTCGACTTTTTTCCCTGTATCCGCTTCGCATTCGCATATCGGCGATTTCACGCCGTCTTTCCCTGTCCATATTGTCATACATAAAAACACCACCGAATAATCTTATTATAATTATATCGGTGGTGTTTCAAAATTATTCTTTTAGGATAACAGCATACGGTCGTTGGCAAATTCGCCTCCGCTGGCCTGTCCAAACTTCTCAAGAAGATCACTTACCTGGAGATTTTTCTTTTCCTCTCCACGTACATCATAAATAATCTGTCCCTCATGCATCATGATCAGACGATTTCCAAGACGGATCGCATCTTTCATATTATGGGTAACCATCAAAGCTGTCAGGTGATTTTCATTGACGATTTCTTCTGTCAGATCCAATACCTTCTTAGCTGTCTTAGGGTCAAGGGCCGCTGTGTGCTCATCAAGCAAAAGGAGTTTCGGTTTTTTAAGTGTTGCCATAAGCAGTGTCAATGCCTGTCTCTGACCTCCGGATAAAAGTCCCACCTTTGAAGAAAGACGATCCTCCAATCCAAGATCAAGACGTTTGAGCAGCTCCCGGTACTGTTCCTTTTCATTTTTTCCAATTCCCCATCGAAGTCCTCTCTTCTGACCACGACGCAGGGCAAGGGCAAGGTTTTCCTGAATTTCCATATCCGCTGCTGTACCACGCATCGGATCCTGGAAAACACGTCCAAGATACTGAGCTCTAGCATGTTCCGGCAATCTGGAAATATTGACACCATCCAGATCGATCACACCCCGGTCGATTGGATAAACACCTGCGATCATATTGAGCATTGTTGATTTACCGGCACCGTTACCGCCAATAATGGTTACAAAATCTTCCGGTTCCAAATGAAGGCTGATATTCCGGAGGGCTTTTTTTTCATTAATGGTGCCCGCATTAAAGGTTTTGCATACATTTGATATCTTAAGCATCCTTCTCTTCCCCTCCTTCGGAATACATACGTTTTGAACGATATTTTTCTATAACAACAGGAATACAAAGGGCAAGAGCAACGATAATAGCAGATAACATCTTCATGTCATTCGCATCCATACCAAGCTGGAGAACAACAGCACGAATCAAGAAATAAACAATCGAACCAACAACGACCGCGATCAGACGGCCGGCAAAATTCTTAACTCTTCCCAGAAGAACTTCACCGATCACGATCGCAGCAAGGCCGATAACGATCGCACCGGTACCCATACCGATATCTGCATACTTCTGGCTCTGGCAGACAAGACCACCGGACAGACCAACAAGACCATTGGCCATCATCAATGCGATCATCTTTGTCACCTTAGTATTCACACCAAGGGCACGTATCATATCTTCATTATTACCTGTCGCACGAAGAGCTGAACCAATCTCTGTACCAAAGAACCAGTATAAGATCAGAATAACAGCAATGACAATGACAAGACCGATAATGGCCGCTGCCATGGAATTTTTCATACCTGTAGATTCGATCATACCTGTAAAAATTGTTTCTGATTTCAATAAAGGTGTATTACTTTTACCCATAATTCTCAGATTGATCGACCATAACGATATCTGAGTTAAAATACCTGCCAAAATTGCTGGTATCTCAAAAACTGTATGTAAAAAACCGGTAACCCCACCAGCAAGCAGACCTGCCAATGTGGCCATGACCAATGCCAAAACCGGATTCATCCCATGTTCAACGATCAGTGTTGCACAAACACATCCGCCCAATGCAAAACTTCCGTCAACGGTCAGATCTGCAATATCAAGAATTTTATAGGTAATATATACACCCAGAACGAATACGCCCCAGAGAATTCCCTGGGATGCCGCACCCTGAAGTGCCAATAAAATACCGCCAATATTCATTGTCCTTTTCTCTCCTTTTCCTCATTCATATGAATCTGTCTGTCAAAAAAATTACCCCGGCAAATATAAAATATATTTGCCGGAGTAATATCAAGTCTTTCAATTATTCAAGTCCGGAAATATCAATTCCCAATGTGTTTGCTGTATCTTCGTTTCCAATAAATGTACATTTATCTTCTGGATAGTACTCGATAGGCATTGTTGCAGGGTCAGCACCTTCTGTAAGAATCTTAACAGCCATCTGACCAGCAATGTATCCTAATTCATAGTAGTCAATACTGTATGTGCAAAGACCGCCGGCATTAACCATACCTTCTTCACCTACGATCACTGGAAGGTTATTGTCATTTGCTACCATTGCTACAGTACTCATACCTGCTGCAATTGTATTATCTGTAAAGCTGTAAAGAGCATCTACATTACCTACTGCAGATTCAACTACAGACTGAATTTCGTTTGAACTGGAAACTGCATATTCAACAACTTCAATACCTGCTGCTTTACATGCTTCTTTTGTCATGTCTAACTGGATAGAGGAATTACTTTCTGCTGAGCAGTAAAGAACACCAAGTGTTTTAATATCTGGAAGGACTTTCTGAACCAGATTGATCTGAGCTTCAATTGGAGTCAAATCGGAAGAACCTGTAACATTTCCGCCAGGAGCATCGTTGGAAGCTGCAAGACCGGAAGCTGCGAAATCTGTGATTGCTGTACCAACAATCGGAATTTCTGTTGTTACACCGGCTACTGCCTGAGCTGCTGGTGTAGCGATTGCAAGGATCAGATCATCACCATCATTGACTAATTTTTCAGCAATTGTCTGACATGCTGTTAAATCGTTCTGAGCATTCTGCTGATCGATTTCATAAGAGATACCAGCGTCATCAAGTGCTGCAACAAAACCTTCATTGGATGCATCCAATGCCGCATGTTCTACTAACTGTAAAACACCAATTTTGTAAGTTTTTCCATCATCTGCCGCTGTATTTTCAGCTGTTGTTTCGGCAGTTGTTTCAGCAGTTGTCTCTTCAGCACTTGATCCACAAGCTGTAAGGGATGCAACTACCATGATACCTGCTAATACCATTGCAAGTGTTTTTTTCATGTTCTCATCCTCTTTCCTTTGATTTACTTTAATACATAAAAGCGTTGACGCAACGCCTTAATATAACTATAAATCATTTAAGTAGAAAAGTCAATTCTTTTTCTTGCGTTCAAAGCGATTTTCCGTACCGTTTAAAAGCCTTTTGATATTCTCTTTATGCCGTACCCATGCCATCAGCCAAAAGATCACGCTGACCGCAAACAGATGCCACTGTCCCGGATAAAAGATCAAAACACAGATCGGGAAAGCCAGACTCATATAAAGGGAACCGATGGATACATATCGTGTTATACAAAAGAGGATAAAAAATCCAATAATACCGATCAGACCAATTCTAAGGTCCAGGGCAAGCATTACACCAGAGGTTGTGGCAATGCCTTTACCGCCTTTAAATCCCAGATAAAAAGGATAATTGTGACCGAAAGCCACACCAAGACCTGTATAGGCCAAAAGCAGATTAAAGTCTACCGATGGTATCAATAAATATCCGTAAATCACATATTTTACTAAAAGGATGGCAAAAATCGCCTTCAGTGCATCCCCCAGATAGGTGATATATCCAGCTTTTTTACCCAGAACACGCAGGGTATTGGTTGTGCCCGCATTACCACTGCCGTATTGTCTTATGTCAATACCATGACATTTTCCATATATATAACCTGTTTGAAAACATCCAAAAATATAACCGATGATCAGACAGAGAATAATATCTCTAACCATTTCAATTATTTTTCCTTTCTCTCACGTATAATGAATTTTAATGGTGTTCCGCGGAAACCGAAAGCTTCGCGGATCTTATTTTCGATATAACGTGTATATGAAAAATGGGTTAATTCCTTATCATTGACAAAGATCACAAATGTTGGCGGTTTCACAGCAACCTGAGTAATATAATATAATTTCAGGCGGCGGCCTTTATCTGACGGCGGCTGTTTCAAAGCGACAGCTTCCGCCATAATTTCATTCAGAACACCGGTGCCGACACGAAGTGAATGGTTCTGAATAACCATATCGATCAATTCGTATAATTTATGGATTCTCTGACCGGTCATTGCAGAAATAAATACAATCTCTGCATATGGCATATAAGCTAATGTCTCACGAATCTTTTTCGTATGTTCATAAATTGTTTTGTCATTCTTTACAACAGCATCCCATTTGTTGACAGCGATGATGACACCCTTGCCACGCTCATGGGCAATACCCGCAATTTTTGCATCCTGTTCCGTTACGCCTTCTGTGGCATCGATCATCAAAAGGACGATATTGGCACGTTCAACCGCAGATACTGCACGAATAATACTGTATCTTTCAATCTCTTCTTTAATCTTATTCTTTCTTCGGATACCGGCTGTATCAATAAATACATATTCCTGACCATTATATTTGACAATAGTATCGATGGCATCTCTCGTCGTTCCGGCAATATTGGATACGATGGAACGCTGTTCACCACACAGTTTATTGATCAGGGAAGATTTTCCTACATTTGGCTTACCGATAATGGCAATTCTTGGTCGATCATCCTCTTCCTCTTCTGCTGAGCCCTGTGGAAAATGACGGATCACTTCATCCAGCATATCACCAAGCCCCAAATGAGACGCAGCTGATACCCCATACGGATCTCCAATACCCAGATTATAGAACTCATAAATATCAGCTTCGTATTTCTGGAAGCTGTCCACTTTATTGACGACAAGGACAACCGGCTTGCCGGAACGGCGCAGCATATCTGCCACATCATAATCCGCATCCACAACGCCCTGCTGAACATCTGTCACAAACATAATAACATCGGCTGTTGCAATGGCAATCTCAGCCTGCTCACGCATACTTGATAAGATCAAATCCTTGCTTTCCGGCTCGATACCACCTGTATCGACCATTGTAAACTGTTTATCCAGCCATGTAACATCCGCATAGATACGGTCACGAGTGACACCCGGCGTATCTTTAACGATTGAAATTTTCTTACCTGCAAGTACGTTAAATAATGTAGATTTTCCCACATTCGGGCGGCCAACAACGGCCACAATTGGTTTACTCATAATCTATATTCTCCTATTCCGTTATTCCAGATTCTCAGGAAATCAGTGCATCAAATAAATCTTTTCCGTTTGATTTTACAATACGAACCGGAACTTGTAAAGTTTTTTCAATATCACTGATATGCACATCATCCAGCAGAGTATCTTCGCCGCTTCGCAAAACATTCACCGGAAGAAGAAGCTGATTTCCCAGTTCTCTCCCCTGTAACTGACTTATGATGTCCTGACCTGTAAGCAATCCGGAGACTGTAATTCCTTCTCCAAAGAAATCATTTATAATCTCAACGATATCAATCTTAACATTCGGAAACTTCTTATTAAAATCATCCGTCAGCTCCTTTAAAAATGGACCTGCAAGCTTTCCTGTGGCAATGGTACAATGCTTTATCCGATCCTTCTCAGGTATATCCGACGCCCCCTCCAGTGCATCGTGAAATTCACGTTCCTGCAGTCTCAGCATACCCACACCATTTTCCAGCTGAACATAACCATCATAATTCTCTTCTTCCGGCAATGGTTCATCAGCAAGAATATACCACTCATCGCTGGCATGCACAAAATGGGTATCATATTCTTCCATATATAAATTCTGAAATTCATGAATGATCTCCAATACATTTTTGGCATCATCCTTTGTAAAAGGCTCCAAAGGATACAATCCCTCTCTGTATTTTGAAAGACCGACCGGCACTACGGAAAGACTTTCCATATAGGGCATATACTGTCCAAGATCATGAATTGTCTTGCGAAGCTCTTCGCCATCGTTGACACCTTTACACAAAACGATCTGACCATTCATAATAATACCGGCATCGTACAATTTTTTCAGCTGCTCATTGATCTTTCCTGCAAACCGATTGTGCAGCATCATACACCGAAGTTCCGGATTGGTCGTATGCACCGAAACATTAATCGGTGATAATCTGTACTTAATGATACGATCCAGATCCTTATCCTTCATATTTGTCAGGGTAATATAATTTCCCTGCAAAAACGAAAGTCTTGAATCATCATCCTTAAAATACATCGTCGGACGCATGCCTTTTGGAAGCTGATCAATAAAGCAGAAAATGCACTTATTCGTACAGGAGTGATATTCGTCCATTAAACTCGACTCAAACTCAATGCCAAGATCTTCATCGGCATCTTTCTCAATCTCAAGCTCCCACTCTTCACCATCTCTTGTCAACACAGTCAATTCAATATATTCGTCATTGATCAGATACTGATAATCAAAAATATCTTCCATCTCCTGGCCATTGACAGCCAAAACCATATCTCCCGGTTCAAGCTCCAGTTCATCCGCAATACTTCCCGGAAGCACCTTTTGTATTTTATGTCCTTTCTCCATATGCCATTCCTTCCCATCCATTATATATTATTTTAAACATAAAAAAGCCGCAAGACTTCCCCTGTCTCCACCGGTTTTCCGATGGGACCAGAGAAGATCCGGATGACAGCCGGTACACCAGTTGGTCACCGTAATATGCTCCGGAACCATTCCCGCATCAATCATCACCTGATAATTGGCCTCCCAGAGATTTAACTGGTATTTATGATTCGCCTTCTCGTAAATCAGTTTATCAGTCACTCGAAATTCCTCCTGAAAAGCTTTCGCCACATCATGACTGACTTCATAACAGGACTGACAGATGGAAGGACCAATCACACCGATAATATCCTTCGGATCGGACCCGTAATTTTCCACCATGGCACGAACGGTATTGGCTCCGATACGGGCAGCCGTTCCCTTCCACCCGGAATGGGATAAGCCAATGGCCTTTTTAACCGGATCCACAAAAAACAATGGAACACAGTCCGCATGGTAAGTCACCAACGGAAGTCCCGGAACATTGGTAACCTGACCGTCCACATCAAAATAGGATTTCGGTTTTACAATGCCATGTCCCGCATCCTTCTCTGTCACCACACGCACATTGGATGTATGGGTCTGATCCGTCGATACGATTTTTCGCCAATCCATATGAATTTCCGAACAAAATCTTCGAAAATTCTCATCCACATGCTCCTTCACATCCCCTCGGGTATAGGATAAATTCATTGATCGATAAATCCCCTGGCTCACACCACCCAGACGTGTTGAAAAGCCATGGGAGACACAGCCCGTATCCTCCAACGCTTTATATTTGATCACCGGAACTTCCGAGTTCCAGTCAACATATTCTGATTTCTCATGTTGTTCCATATTTTTCTCCTGTTAATAAAATGCATTGACCATATGTTCCATCTTCCGATTTTCAATAACGATCACATCATATCGAAAATTTCCATCCCAATGCAGCCCCTTTTCATAAATATACTGTTGTGCCGTTCGCCGTATTTTTTGACATTTGGCACTGGTCACCGCTTCAGCTCCATAGCCAAAATGAGAATTGGCTCGTCCTTTCACTTCGATAAAAATAATGGTACCGTCACAATCTCTTGCAATCAGATCAATCTCCCCGTAACGGGAATGATAATTACGCTCCAGCACCTCATATCCCTTAGATTCCAGATATCTGGCCGCCTGTTCTTCGTACTTTTTTCCTATACTTCGCCGATTCGTAGCCAGTCCTCCTTAAATAAAATGGGTAATAAAGCTGCGTCTGTGAATCGGAGACGGACCAAACTTCTGAATGGCTTCAATATGCTCCTTTGATCCATAACCTTTATGCCTGTCAAAACCGTACTCTGGAAAAAGTTCATGGTAAGCTTTCATCATCCGGTCCCTTGTTACCTTTGCAATAACACTGGCAGCCGCAATTGAAAGGCTTTTCGCATCACCTTTAATAATTTTTTCCTGAGGTATATGAATGTCCGGGATAATCACCGCATCGTTCAATAAAATGTCCGGTTGATGCTCCAACTGATGGATTGCCTGACGCATCGCCTCGTAAGTTGCCTGCAAAATATTGATCTCATCAATACGTTCCGGTGCAATAATGCCTACCCCAACAGAAATTGCCTGGTCCATAATAATATCGTATAATTCCTCTCTTTTCTTTTCACTTAACTGTTTCGAATCATTCAGATAAGGAATCTTGAGTCCTTTGGGCAAAATAACAGCACCTGCAACCACAGGTCCTGCCAGAGGACCTCGGCCCGCCTCATCAATACCGCATATATACGCACAATCGTTATAATACTTCTTTTCATATGTCAGCATATTTTCCAGACGCTCATTCTCTTTCTCTGCTTTTTCCATGCGGAGCTGACAGCTTTTAACAAGTTTCTGAACACC
>JAXJRF010000129.1:0-1329 GCA_036310765.1 Frisingicoccus sp. | reverse complement strand
GTACTGGATGCGTAAGAACCACTGTCATATGGCGACTGGTCTGTATCTACACCATACACAACAATCTTATCCAGATCACAGCCCATACAATCAGCCGCCATCTGGGAAAGGATCGTATCACAGCCGGTTCCCATATCAGAACAGCCCACCATAAGTGTATAGAAACCATCGTCATGCAAACGAAGCTGTACCGTACCCACGTCACAGTTACTGATACCGGAGCCCTGCATAGCCATAGCCATACCAACGGCCCGGACCTTATTCGGTCCAACTGAGTAACATGGATATTTCTTATCCCAGTCGATCATCTCTTTAACTTTTGCTACACAGCGGTCCAAAGCACAGGATTCGGCTGTCTCTCCATAATAATGGGTAAATTTATTACCTTCATGGACCATATTCATCTCACGAAGCACCGTCGGGTCCATATTCATCTTATGAGCCAGTTCATTGACAGCAGATTCCAGGGCAAAAATTCCCTGTGTTGCTCCATAACCTCGATATGCACCTGCTGATAACCGGTTTGTATAAACTACATCATAGGCAAATCGATGGGCTTCAAATCCATAATACATGGAAAGGGATTTTGTTCCGGAAAGGCCGACCGTTGTCGGTCCATGTTCGCCGTAAGCACCGGTATTTGACAAAGTATATAAATCCACGGCCTTAAACTTTCCTGTTTTATCGGCTCCAATACGAATATGCACTTCCATCTCATGACGCGGTGAGCCATTGATAAAACACTCTTCCCGGGTAAAGGTTAAATGTGCCGGTTTATGGGTCATATAGGTGACAATTGCCGGATAGATTTCGCATACAGCGGTCTGTTTTGCTCCAAAGCCTCCGCCAATTCTTGGCTTAACAACACGCACCTGAGATTTGGAAATATTCAAAGCATGGGCAACAATTCGTCTCACATGGAATGGAATCTGGGTAGCACTTTCAACCTTGATTCTTCCATAATAATCCATGGAAGTAAATGCTGTGAATGGCTCCATCATCGCCTGGCTGACCGCTTTAATATGGTAATGCTCATCGACGATATAATCACAGGATGCCAGCACTCCTTCCACGTCTCCTTCCACAGAGTCACTGGATGCACAGAGATTTCGCATCTGATCGGTACCCTGACCATCGTGTCCCACATAATTACTCTCCGGATGGATCAGAATCGGGTTGTCCAGAGATTTTTTGAAATCCAGAATCGGTTCCAACACCTCGTACTCCACTTTGATCAATCGCATGGCCTTCATACAGCAGGCTTCGTCTTTACCCGCAATAATGGCAACCGGATCTCCCACAAAACGCACATATTCATCAAGAATCAGT
>JAXJRF010000128.1:0-8719 GCA_036310765.1 Frisingicoccus sp. | reverse complement strand
ATATATTGACAGATAATATTATACAACATATAATATAGATAAATAAACAATATTATAAAAGGAGGAGGATGGAATGGTTTTTAATACGGGAGCTGCACTGTTGGATGCCATCGTGCTTTCAGTTGTTTCAAAAGAAAAGGATGGAACCTATGGTTATAAGATTACCCAGGATGTCCGTCAAGTGCTCGATATATCCGAATCCACATTGTATCCGGTGCTTCGGCGGCTGCAGAAGGATCATTGTCTGGATGTGTATGATGTCCAATTTGGAGGAAGAAACCGAAGATATTATAAAATAACCGAAGTTGGTCAGGCACAGTTGAATTTGTATCGGACCGAATGGAAATCCTATTCATCGAAAATTACGCAATTGTTTGACAGGGAGGAGATGAGTTGATGACCCGAGAGGAGTTTTTGAAGAAGTTAGAGTATCTGCTTCAGGATATAGATGTAAAAGACAGGGAGGATGCCCTGAATTATTATAGAGATTATATGGACGATGCGGGGCTGGCCGATCATGATTCTGTGGACGGGTTACTGGATATGCCTGAGAAGGTAGCGATATCCATACGTTCTTCCCTGTCTGGTGAGAATGAAGAGAATGTGGAGTACAGTGAGCAGGGATATACGAATATTAATGTAGAGCCGGAGGATCATACACCGGAGGTTTATGGAGAATATGAAGAATATTATCATGAAACACCGGAAGAAAAAAATCGAAATCTTGGCAAATGGATTTTGATAGGTATTCTTTGCCTGGCAGCAGCACCGGTTATTCTCGGTGTCGGCGGCGGCATCATTGGCGTTGTCTTTGGTATTTTAGGTGCACTTATTGGTGTTGTATTTGGTATCGGCGGCGGTGCTATCGGCTGCTTGATTGGCGGTGTTGTTTTGTTTGTAAAGAGCATTCTTCATATGGTTGTATCTGTTCCACAGGGAATTTTTATGATGGGTGCTGCATTGCTTGTGGTTGCTGCAGGAATTTTATTCGTTATGCTTTTGGTTCTCATTTGCGGTCGTTTGATTCCATGGTGCATCCGTTCAATCGTTCAGCTATTCCGCAAGCTTTTTAGAAGAAATGGAGGTGCCGGAGTATGAAAAAGGGAACAAAAATCGGATTGATCATCGTTCTGATCCTGGCCTTGGTCGGCGGCGGTTTATGTATCACAGCATTTGCCCTGGGTGTGAATTTTAAAGAGATCACAGAGATGGCAGAGAAGGGAGATTTCAGCTTTGGACCATGGGGAAGTGTATCGGAAAATCTGATCGTTGAAGTACCGCTACAGGGATCAGAAGAAAATCTTTCTGAGGGAACACTCGCATCTGGTGATAAATACACCGTGGCAGACGAGATGGGCTCTTTGGTTATCGATTTGGATTTTGGCGATCTGACAGTTAAATCCTCTGAGTCTGATGAAATCTATCTGGAATGTGGTGATGATGAAAAATATTTTGAATTGAATGTATCTGTGAATACGGTTCATATCAAAAACAAAAATAAGCATTCCTGGATCAATGTCACTATGCCGAAGGCAACCCTCTATCTGCCGGAAAGTCTTGGATTTGATAGTGTTGAAATGGATATCGATGCTGGAAGCTGTACGATTGAGGCAGACATTTTTGCGAATCTGCTGACAGTTGATGTGGATGCGGGAACAGCAGATATAGAATCTATGAATGTATCCTGGGCAGAGTTTGACTGCGATGCAGGCAAGATTGAATTTAATGGAACTGTTGTTAACGGCGGTGAGGCAGATGTGGACGCTGGTGCTGTTATCATTCATTTGCCTGATGTAGATGTGACCGATTATAATTACGAGATTGAGGTCAGTGCTGGAGCTGTGGATATCGATGACAGAAGTTTTTCAGGTTTGGATGAAGAACAGTACATCCAGAATCATGCACGTGCAGGCTGGACGCTGACTTGTGATGCAGGAAAAATTGAAATGAATTTAAATAAATAATTATGAAGAGGTGACGAGAAATGAAAAAATTATATCGTTCAAAAAGAAATCGTATGATCTGTGGCGTATGCGGCGGTATTGGTGAATATCTGGATGTGGATCCGACCATTATCCGCTTGGTGGCATTAGTTCTGGGATTTTCCGGCACAGGCCTGTTTGTTTATATTGTTGCGGCAATCATTATGCCGGATGAAATTTAGAAAATGATGCGTTGGGGCAGTCGCTTTAGTGAATAAAAATTCGCAAAGCGGCAGCTCCTTCTTTTTTATTAGGAATGTTTGCACAGCCTGTACATATATTAGTGACAGGTGGTGATACCATGGAGAAATTATTTTCGCTGAGGTTGCGTTCCTGCTTTCATAAAATTGACAATGTGTGGGATCAAATACAGGAGGTGCGGCTCCGCAGCGGCAGACCATTGATTTTGGTTATGAACAGCTGTGAAAAGATGTTGGACATTTCGGGTAATCTGTGCGATCAGAATGGTCAGGTTCTCAAAGTTCAATTTGAAGATATACAGGAAAGTCTGGCATACATATGTCAATATTCTCTCTATGCCTTTGAGGATGAACTTCGTCGGGGATTTATAACGGTTCGGGGAGGGCATCGTGTAGGCATTGCGGGGCAGATTTCTCTGGAAAATGGAAAAATTAAAAGCATTGCCCATGTTTCTTCTTTAAATATCCGGGTGGCCCATGCTGTTAAAGGCTGTGGTTTAAACGTACTTCCATTGCTGTGGGAGGAAAAAAGACCATGCCATACACTGATCGTATCGCCTCCAGGAGGCGGAAAGACGACGTTGCTCAGAGATCTGGTGCGTCTCTTTTCCGATGGTACTGTGGATCATCCGGGAATCAGTGTAGGGGTGGTTGATGAGCGTTCGGAGGTGGCAGCCTGTTATCTTGGTGTCCCCCAAAATGATGTCGGTATACGTACAGATGTATTGGATCATTGTCCGAAGGCTATGGGAATTGAGATGCTTGTCCGTTCGATGGCTCCCAAATTGATCGCCTTTGATGAACTTGGAGATGAAAAGGATGTAAAGGCTATGCATTATGCGATACATAGCGGGTGCAGTGTTCTTACAACCCTTCATGGCGACCGAACAGAGGATATCCGATACAGGTGCGGAACTTTGGAGTTTGAACGTTATATTTTTTTAAATTGTGGAGAAAAGGGGCAGCGGATATGCAGAGTTATGAATTCGGAAGGGAAAACTTTGTTTAAGGCGGGATAGTATGTTGGGATTAAAATTCATCGGTGCTGTCTGTGTGCTGGCTGGATGTGGTTATATGGGATGGGAGAAGGGAGCAATACTTCGAAGACGTATATGGATTTTGCGTGAAATGATCCAGAGTTTTACCCTGTTTAAAAGTTTTACGGAAACATACAGGCTGCCATTAAATCTTGTTTTTGGGAGAGTGGCACTTCAGGTTCAGCCGCCGGTTTCTGATTTTTACAAGGCCCTTGCAGATGCTTTTGAAGGGCAGATACAGCCGGATGGCATTTGCCTGTGGCGGGAGACGGTCAGAACCATGGGAAATACCTTTGATCGTGAGGATCAGGAGCTTTTTCTAAGGCTGGGTGATTTTATCGGTATCCAGGATGTACATGCACAGGCGGATGCTGTGGCGGATTGTATTGATGAAATGCGGGAACGTATCGGGCGGCTGGAATCGGAAAGGCCTGGAAGAGAACAGCTTTACTTCGTGCTTTCAATGACCATTGGCGGATTTCTGGTGATTTTATTTATCTAGGAAGGGGGTCTCTATGTCCATTCATATTATTTATAAGATTGCGGCGTTAGGCATCCTCATATCCATTCTGTCTCAGGTCTTAAAGCATTCCGGCAGAGATGAGCAGGCATTTTTGATCAGTCTTGCCGGTCTGATTCTTGTGCTGATGTGGATCGTGCCCTATATTTATGAGCTTTTTCAAACGGTAGAGCAGATGTTTGCCTTGTAGGGAGGGATTGGATGATTAAAATTGCCTGTATCGGTTTAATGGCAGTGTTTTTAGCACTGAAACTTAAAAGTGTGCAGCCGGAATATGCACTGCTGGTCGGTATTGCCGCGTGCATTGTACTCTTTGGTTTTTCCGTATCCCGTTTGGAAACCATATTTTCAGGATTGGAAACGATACGTCAATATCTTTCCGTAAACAGTGCGTATATTGGCATTATATTGAAAGTTGTTGGTATTGCTTATATCAGTGAATTTTCTGCAAATTTATGCAAGGATGCCGGATACAGCGGTATCGGGTCTCAAATTGAAATGTTTGGAAAACTGAGTATCCTTGTGATGAGTCTTCCGATTTTAACGACACTTCTTACGACGATCCAGAAGTTTGTGGGGGAATGATGTTAAGGTATGTGTGGATTTTATCCGGTGTGCTGTGGCTTATCGCCGGAATGGGAGCATATGCATCCGAAATGGAAGACAGTATGGATTATAAGGAGATTCAGGAGGCAATGGATGAGATGCTCCCCGAATCGGTGCATATATCCTTTTCTGAATTGGTCAGCCAATTGGCAGATGGAAATATCCGAGGGGTACTGGAACGTTTAAAAAGTTATATAGCCGATCAATTATTCTATGAGATAAAAAACAGCCGGGGGATTTTACTGCAAATGGTCGGTATTATTTTTGTAAGTGCTGTATTTACCAATTTTTCCATGGCTTTTTCAAAAACCTGTATTGCTGAGACGGGATTTTATCTGACCTACATGGTGCTTTTTACACTTCTGTTAAGCTCTTTTATGACGGTTGCCGATATGGCCTCAGGATTGATGGAAAACATGCTGACATTTATATCGGCACTTGTCCCGGTGTTTTGTCTGGCAGTTACTTTCACAGGAAATATACAGACAGGCATATGGTATCAGCAGGTCATGGTAGCCTGCCTGACACTGATTGAGTGGTTTATATCAAAAGGCATATTCGTGATGATCCATATGTATGTGCTTATATCTTTAGTGAATCAGCTCTCAAAAGAAGATATGCTGTCAAAATGCGGGGTGCTGATAAAAACAGCAGCCAGCTGGCTGTTAAAGACAATTCTTGGTGTTGTGCTGGGACTGAACTTTATCCAAAGTCTTGTCTTACCGGCCTTTGATACATTAAAGAACGGATGGGCTATGCGGGTTACATCGGCAGTTCCTGGTGTCGGGGATGCTATGGGATCGGCCATGCAGACGGTCATCGGGTCTGCCGTTCTCATTAAAAATGGTGTTGGAGCCGCCGGATTGGTCCTATTGGCTCTGCTCTTTTTTGTACCGGCTGTGAAATTAGTTGTCATGGCATTGATGTATATGCTGGCACAGGCCATTGTACAGCCAGTTGCGGACAAGCGGATGCTGGAATGTCTCCAATGCGTTTTGGATGGTGTGCTTTTACTGCTGAAAGTGGAGACGACCGTCTTTGTTCTGTTCTTCTTATCCATGGCGATGATGACTGCCGCTTCCGGTGCTGTGTTCGGAGGATGATTTATGGGAGCTTTTCGTGAATGGGTACAAAATCTGGTTGTTTTTTTAATATTTATGACAATGGTGGAACAACTGATACCGGATACCAAATACAGGAAATATATTCGTCTGACGATGGGGCTTGTTTTAATCCTTGTGTTACTGACACCACTTTTAAAGTCTATGGGGATGGAGGAAGAAATTTACCGAAATTTTATAAAGGGGAATATCCAGACATCAGCGACCGATGCCCGCGTGAGAGGAAAGATATTTGATGCAGACAGTCTGTTTAATGAGGGGTATATAAATCTGATATATGAGGAGGTACGGGCCTATTTCGATTCTAATGGGATGATTGTCAAGTATTGTGAGTTGGATGTAAATGAGGATTCAGAGAGTGAGGACTATGGAAAAATTTACAGTATGCAGATCGGTGTCCTTCCAAAGGATAAAAATATTGGAATAGATGATGCATCATCCGACATTACATCGGTGGATGGAGTGAATATACCGGAAGTTCGGATTGGGAAATTTGCAGGCGGGGAGGAAGAAAGCTATGTTCCTAATGAAAAAATAAAACAATGGGAAATGGACTTGTCACTTCAGTTCGGTATCGATTCTGAACAGTTAAAACTGGAGATTTTATCATGATGAAGAAATTAAAACTGAATAAGGAAAATGCAATAATCATCGTATTGGCAGGTATTTTATGTCTGGTAGCTGTCTGGCCGACATCTGGTTCAGAAAAGAGGGAAAGGGAATCGGTAGGTATGGTATCATCAGATGCCATATCCTATGTGACTTCAGAGGAGGCTTTAAATCTCTATATTGAAAATCAGGAGCAGAGGCTTAAGAATATTTTGGAACAAATGGAAGGGGTCGGTAAAACCCAGATCATGATTCGGGCAAAAGCATCGAAGGAATATGTGGTTGAGAAGGATCTGACAACCGACAGCAGCACAATTAATGAAACGGATGCACAGGGCGGCACCCGTCAGAGCAATGACACAAGCCGATCAGAAGCCTCATTATATACGAAGGACAGCAATGGAAATGATATCCCCTGGGTCATTAAAGAAATTGAGCCGGAGATTGAAGGTGTCCTTGTGGCGGCAGAAGGCGGCGGCAGTGAGAAGGTTGCGGGAGAAATAACGCAGGCTGTTCAGGTTCTATTTGACATTCCCGTACATAAAATTAAAGTAGTAAAAATGAAAGAATCGTAAGGAGGGGTCTGTTTGAAGAAGCAAGGTGTCCGAAAAAATCAGGTAATTATTGCCGCTTTAGCCATTATGATCGTCGTTGCCGGATATTTGAATTTTAGAACCGGAGGATTGGGCGTGGATGAATCAAGTATACTTTCAAATGCACCTGTGAAGGAAACGCTGGAATCTGAGACGGCGGATGTATTGTTGGAACTGACAGAAAATGATTTGCAGGAAATTGAGGTTGCCGATGAAGAGGACATGACAGATTTGGACTATTCAGAAACAGAAAGTCCGGAGGATGTGGGCGAGGCGGTACTTACAAGTACAGTCACTGCACAAAATTTCAGTGCCCAGGCAAAGTTGAACAGGGAGCAGATGCGTTCAAAAAACAAGGAAGCACTGATTGAAGTGATCAATAATGAAAATGTAACAGATGACCTGAAACAGTCCGCCATGGAGGATCTGATGGATATGACTAATCGTTCAGAGATGGAGGTGGCCGCAGAAAATCTTCTGACAGCCAAAGGGTTTGAAAATTCGGTCGTCAGTCTGACAAAGGATTCCTGTGATGTGGTTGTCTGCCGGGAAAGTCTGACAGAAACGGAAAGGGCACAAATTGAAGATATTATTTCGAGAAAAACCGATATCGGTATGGAAAATGTGGTCATTACAACATTAAATTGATAAATTTCTTTTCAAAAGCACATAATTTTGTTATAATACAAATTAAGAAGCGTTGAACAAATGGAGGTAGAGACCGATGGCTAAAGAACATGAAAATACAAAAAATTATTCAATACATGATGACCGTATGATCGGCGAAGTACAGATTGCTGATGAAGTGGTTGCTATCATTGCAGGACTGGCAGCAACAGAGGTCAAGGGTGTTGCTTCCATGTATGGCAATATTACCAACGAATTAGTTGCTAAGCTTGGCATGAAAAATCTTTCAAAGGGTGTTAAGATCCAGGTGGTTGACGGCAAAGTCAGTGTAGATCTGGCAATTAACATGGAATATGGATACAATATTCCGGAAGTTACCAGTGCCGTTCAGGAGAGAGTTAAGAGTGCGATTGAGACCATGACAGCTCTTGATGTTGAGGATGTAAACATTCGTATAGCCGGAGTGAATCTGGAAGAAGAATAAAGATTCCATATTTGAGGAGAAAGACAAGTGGCGTAGAGTCTTTTTGGATTCTGCGTCACTTTTACAGTGATAAAATATTGAGGAGGAAGTTATGAGCAGAAGAGAATTGCGGGAACATATATTCCGTCTGATATTCCGCATGGAATTTCACGCGGAGGATGAAATGGCAGAACAGGAAGGACTTTATCTGGATAACCTTGTAGAGGTATCCGATGAAGACAAGGATTATATCAAGAAGAAAGCGGATGCTGTTCAGACACAGAAAGAAGAATTGGACAGCAAAATTGACGAAGTGGCAGATAAATGGAAGACCGGAAGAATGACGAAGGTCGATTTAACAGTCATCCGCCTGGCAGCCTACGAAATTCTTTATGATGAAGAAGTACCGACAGGTGTTGCGATCAATGAAGCGGTTGAATTGGCAAAACGTTATGGAACAGATCAGTCACCGGCATTTGTCAATGGAATTCTGGCAAAATTAGCGTAAATGCAGAAATAATGTGAAGGAGAAAACTCGGTTGAAGAATATATATTCCGTATCCCAGGTGAATCAATATATAAAGAGCCTGATTTCAGAAGACTATTTTTTGAGCCGGATTTATGTCCGGGGTGAAGTGTCAAACTGTAAGTATCATTCCTCCGGACATATTTATTTTACCCTGAAAGACCGGAATGGTGCCATTCCATGTGTCATGTTTGCAGGATCCAGGGGTGGTTTGAAGTTTCGTCTGACGGAAGGTCAGCAGGTCATCGTCCTAGGCAATATCAGTGTCTATGAGCGGGATGGAAGATATCAGCTTTATGCCAGGGAGATTGTCATGGAGGGATCTGGACTTCTCTATGCCCAGTTCGAGGCATTGAAGAAGGAACTGGATGCCAAAGGCTATTTTGCGTCTGAATATAAGAAACCAATTCCTGTTTATCCAAAACGGATTGGTAT
>JAXJRF010000127.1:0-23710 GCA_036310765.1 Frisingicoccus sp. | reverse complement strand
CTCAAGATATTTAACCCATTGACAAGGTAGGTTAGTGGTGGTAATATTGCATACATGAAAATGATGGGAGGAAACATACAATGAACTGGGCATTTATATTGAAATATCTTCCATTGTATGAACGTGCTGCCTGGCTTACAGTGAGGATCGGCTTTGCCGGAGTGATACTTGCTGTTATCATTGGCCTGATCTGTGCCGTCATACAGTATGAAAAAGTTCCCTTTTTAAAACAGGTGGTCGCTGTTTACATAGAACTCAGCAGGAATACACCGCTGCTCGTTCAGCTGTTCTTCATCTATTACGGACTTCCGAAAATCGGAATCCAGACAGATGCCGAGATTTGCGGTATGGCAGGGCTGGCCTTTTTGGGAGGCAGTTATATGGCGGAAGCCTTTCGAAGCGGACTGGAATCTGTTGCAGATATTCAGACGGAAAGTGCGTTAAGCCTTGGGATGAGTCGGATGCAGGTCATGCGATATGTCGTTTTTCCGCAGGCACTGTCGGTAAGTGTTCCGGCATTTATGGCCAATGTTATCTTTTTATTAAAGGAAACAAGTGTATTCAGTGCCATAAGTTTGATGGATTTAATGTTTACGGCAAAAGATTTGATTGGACTTTATTATAAAACAACAGAATGTCTGTTTTTATTGGTAGTGTTCTACCTGATGATTCTGTTGCCGATATCCATATTGGGAAGTCTCTTGGAAAGGAGGCTGCGTTATGCTGGATTTGGGGCTTGAAGTCCTTTTTAAAGGAAAGAATTTTGTCAGACTGCTTGCAGGGCTTGGCGTAGCACTGCGGATCAGTTTAATATCGGTACTCATCAGTATTCCTTTAGGAATTCTGCTTGGTGTATTGATGACCTGGAAGAATCCGATTATAAAGGCCATTTTAAGAGTGTATCTGGAGATTGTCCGGATCATGCCTCAGATGGTTTTGCTGTTCCTTGTATTTTTTGGAACAACGAGAGTTTTTGGATGGAATTTATCGGGAGAAAGTGCATCGATCATTGTATTTTCCTTTTGGGGCACCGCTGAGATGAGTGACCTAGTAAGAGGGGCACTGATCAGTATTCCGAAACATCAGTATGAGAGTAGCGAGGCTCTTGGAATGAGTAAGATGCAGACCTATTGGTATATTATTATTCCTCAGACTTTGCGTCGATTGATCCCGCTGTCGATCAATCTGATCACACGAATGATCAAGACAACAAGTCTGATCTTAATGATTGGCGTTGTTGAAGTGCTGAAGGTGGCACAGCAGATTATAGAAGCGAATCGAATGTCCAGCCCAAATGCGGCATTTGGAATTTATCTTGTCGTATTTCTTCTATACTTTATTGCCTGTTGGCCAATCAGTATGTTTGCAAAATATCTGGAAAAAAGATGGAGGTGATGATTTGTGGCAGAGCCATTACTTACAATAGAACATCTGGTCAAGCAATATGGCGATCATGTCGTTTTGGATGATATTAATTTAAATGTCAAAAAAGGTGAGGTTGTCGTTGTTTTAGGACCGAGCGGGTGCGGCAAGAGCACACTGCTCCGATGTATGAATGCGTTGGAGCCGATCCAGGGCGGTACAATCAAACTGGAAGGTGAGACGATTGATATGAACAGCAAGTCGCTGACCAGTCTCAGACAGAAGATTGGCATGGTATTCCAAAGCTATGACTTATTTCCACATCTCACTGTGTTGGATAACATTCTTCTGGCACCGACAAAGGTCCAGAAAAGAAAAAAAGAAGAGGTTAAAGATGAGGCGATGAAGCTGCTGCAAAGAGTTGGATTGCAGGAGAAGGCATCCAGCTATCCAAGAGAGCTGTCAGGTGGGCAGAAGCAGCGTGTAGCCATCGTTCGGGCTTTATGTATGCATCCCGATATTATGCTTTTTGATGAGGTGACGGCAGCACTGGATCCGGAGATGGTTCGGGAAGTACTGGATGTTATCCTGGATCTGGCAGCCCAGGGACGTACCATGATCATTGTAACCCATGAGATGCAGTTTGCTCGAGCTGTTGCGGACAGAGTATTGCTTTTGGATGGCGGAAAGATCATTGAAGATGCACCGCCGGAGATATTTTTTGAAAATCCGAAAACAGAAAGAGCAAAGCAATTTTTAAATACATTTACATTTCATGCAGTAAAACATGCAGACAAAAAAGAGTGACAAAATCAGGAGGTAGTAGCTATGAAAAAATCAACATTCAAAAAAGCACTCGTATTGACAGCAGCAGTATCCACAGTTTTTGCATTAACCGCATGCGGCAGCTCAGGTGATGGAGCGGAAAAAGCAGATGGCAGTTCAGATGCTGTATATCGTACATTAGACGAGATCAAAGAAGACGGAACGATCAACATCGGTGTATTCTCTGATAAGAATCCATTTGGATATGTGGATGAGAATGGCGAATACCAGGGATATGATGTGTATTTTGCCAATCGGATCGGTGAAGACCTTGGTGTGGATGTAAACTTTGTATCTACAGAAGCTGCAAACCGTATTGAATACCTGCAGACAGGTAAAGTTGATATCATTCTTGCCAACTTTACAGTAACGGCTGAACGTGCGGAAGAAGTTGATTTTGCACTGCCATACATGAATGTTGCACTCGGTGTTGTATCTCCGGACAGCCGCGTGATCACAAGTCTGGATGATTGGAACAGTGAGGATCAGATGATTGTTATCTCTGGTACAACAGCAGAAACTTATTTCATTGAAAACTATCCGGACATTCCTCTGCAGAAATATGATTCTTATGCAACAGCTAAGAACGCATTGGAAAATGGAAACGGTGTAGCATGGGCAAATGACAACACAGAGGTTATTGCCTTTGCATTGCAGAATGAAGGATATACTGTGGGTATTCCTGAGCTTGGAAACAAAGATACGATCGCACCGGCTGTTTCAAAAGGAAATACAACTCTGTTGGATTGGATCAATGAAGAGATCAAATCCTTGGCAGATGAACAGTTCTTCCACAAAGATTATGATGAAACTTTAGTAGATACATACGGGGCAGAATATAAAGAAGAACTGGTCGTAGAAGGCGGAGAAGTTAAGTAAATTAAATGTATAGAGCAGCGGCGGAGAGGAAACTTCGCCGCTGTTTTTTAGTAAAAGAGATGGTGAAGAGCAATGACCTTAACTCAGTTAAATTATTTTATAACAATTGCAGATACGAAATCATTAAATAAAGCGGCAGAGCAGTTATATGTATCCCAGCCGTCGCTGACCAATGCCATGAAGGAGTTGGAGAAGGAACTGGGCATTGCCCTTTTTTTCAGAAGCGGAAGAGGGGTGACTTTGACCAATGACGGAACGGAATTTCTGCTCTATGCCAAGCAGATCTATGGCCAGTACGAAAGCGTTATGGAAAAGTACGGTAAGGGAAATACGTATAAAAAGAAATTTGGGGTGTCCACACAGCATTATTCCTTTGCAGTGAAGGCCTTTGTGGATATGGTGAAGGAATTTGACATGTCCGAATATGAATTTGCCATTCGGGAAACGAAGACGGCGGAGGTTATTTCTGATGTCAGTACGATGAAAAGTGAGATTGGACTGCTGTATCTCTGCGACTTTAATCGAAAGTCCATGGAAAGGCTACTGCGGTCGGCCAGTCTGGAATTTCATCATCTGATTGACTGTCAGGCCTATGTCTATCTTTGGAAAGGACATCCACTGGCCCATGAGAAGTCTATTTCTTTTGAGCAGCTGGACGGTTATCCATGTCTGTCCTTTGAGCAGGGGGACAACAGTTCCTTCTATTTTGCGGAAGAGATATTGTCAACCAATGAATATTCCCAGACGATCAAGGCCAATGACCGGGCAACCATGCTGAATCTGATGGTGGGCCTGAACGGTTATACACTTTGTTCTGGTATCATATGTGAAGAGCTGAACGGCAGTGATTTTGCCGCGGTTCCGTTTCAGGACGATGAGATGAATCCAAACAGTGTGATGGAAATCGGTTATGTGGTCCGAAAGAACACGATCCGAAGTCATGTGGGAGAGCTGTATATAGAAAAACTGAAAGAATATTTGAATATTGAATGACAGATGATAAGATGTCCGGTTATAGCATAAAGCTATAACCAGACATTTTTTTTATATATTGGATATATTCAACCTACTGTGGTAGTATGCTTATAGAAGATAAAAACAAGAAAAACAGATCGGAGGATATACATATGGCAAACATTAAAGATTCTAAAAATTGGGGTTTTGAAACAAGACAGTTACACATCGGACAGGAACAGGCAGATCCAACAACAGACGCAAGAGCTGTTCCAATTTATGCAACATCATCCTTTGTATTCCATAATTCACAGCATGCAGCAGATCGATTCGCACTTCGTGATGCAGGCAACATCTATGGAAGACTGACAAATCCTACAGAGGATGTATTTGAACAGAGAATTGCATCTCTTGAAGGCGGTGTTGCAGCATTGGCAGTGGCATCGGGTGCAGCAGCGATCAACTATACATTCCAGGCATTGGCAAAATCCGGTGAACACATCGTAGCATCCAAACGAATTTATGGAGGTACTTATAATTTACTGGCTCATACATTACCATTGACCAATGGTATCACAGCAACATTCGTAGATCCGGATGAGGAAGGGGCCTTTGAGGCAGCTATTCAGGAAAATACAAAGGCAATTTTCGTAGAAACTCTTGGAAATCCAAACTCGAACTTGGTGGACCTGGAAACATTGGCAGAGGTTGCTCACAAACATCATATTCCATTGGTTGTTGATTCCACATTTGCAACACCATATCTCATTCGTCCAATCGAATATGGAGCAGACATCGTTGTTCATTCTGCAACAAAATTCATTGGAGGACATGGTACAGCCATCGGTGGTGTCATCATCGACAGCGGAAACTTCGACTGGAAAGCATCTGGAAAATATCCTTGGATCTCAGATGCAAATCCAAGTTATCATGGGGTATCCTTTGTAGATGCAGCCGGACCTGCAGCTTTTGTGACTTATATTCGTGCCATTATCCTTCGTGATACGGGCGCAACCCTCTCACCATTCCATGCATTCCTTTTCTTACAGGGATTGGAAACATTGTCACTGCGTGTTGAAAGACATGTAAGCAATGCCTTAAAGATTGTTGATTATCTGGCACATCATCCACAGGTTGAAGCGGTTCATCATCCATCACTGGAAACAGAGCCAAGCCATGAATTATATAAGAAGTATCTGCCAAATGGCGGTGGTTCCATTTTTACATTTGATATTAAAGGCGATGCACAGACAGCACAGAAATTTATTGATAATCTTGCGATTTTCTCATTGCTGGCCAATGTGGCAGATGTGAAATCCCTTGTGATCCATCCGGCAACAACAACACACAGCCAGTGCACAGAAGAAGAACTTCAGGATCAGGGTATTAAACCAAACACCATTCGTCTTTCCATCGGTATTGAAAAGGTTGAAGATCTGATCGCAGCATTGGATGCAGCTTTTGAAGCAGTCAAATAATAAAGTTCATTTCAAACCTCTAAAACCTCTCGGGGCGTTTTCCCGGGAGGTTTCCTTTATGTTGCGAAAAATTCGGATACAATTTATAATAAATCATAATATATGTAATTTTAAAGAGACAGGATTGAAGATAATGAATACAAAGCGATTAGTCATTGGAATACTGGCCCATGTGGATGCGGGGAAGACCACGCTGGCAGAGGGAATTTTATATAAAAGCGGAAGTATCCGCAAGGCTGGACGGGTGGATCATGGAGATGCTTTTCTGGATACTTATGCGCTGGAACGAAGCCGCGGTATTACCATCTTTTCTAAGCAGGCTGAATTACAGTTAAATGATCTTGCAGTGACCCTTCTGGATACGCCGGGACATGTGGATTTTTCAGCGGAAATGGAACGGACACTGCAGGTACTGGACTATGCGATTCTTGTCATCAGCGGTGCTGATGGTGTTCAGGGGCATGTGCAGACGTTGTGGCGTCTGTTAAAACAGTATAATATTCCGGTTTTTATGTTTATCAATAAGATGGATCAGGAAGGAACGGATCGGGAAAAACTTCTGGCCGAGCTGAATCAGAAATTGGAGGAGCGGTGTGTCGATTTTGGCTCGGATTTGGAGATGTTGTATGATGCCCTTGCCATGTGTGATGAACACCTGATGGAAACCTATCTTGAAGAGGGCGAGATCGATGATGAAGCTATTAAGACGGCGATTTGCGAACGGAAAGTATTTCCTTGTTTCTTTGGTTCAGCCTTAAAGATGGAAGGTATTGATGAATTGCTTGATGGCATCGAAAGATATGCCAGAGTGCCGGACTACGGTGAGGATTTTGGAGCCCGGGTGTACAAAATTTCCCGGGATGATCAGGGGAACCGTCTGACCCATATGAAGGTTACGGGTGGTGTGCTGAAAGTTAAAATGCCTCTGGAAACGGGGGAAAAGGTGGATCAGATTCGTATTTATTCTGGTGCAGGATTTCAGACGGTGCAGGAAGTCAAGGCTGGCGGCATTTGTGCAGTGACCGGGCTTGTCAAAACAAGATCGGGTGAAGGCATCGGTGCGGAAGGCCAGGGAACAGAGCCTATTTTGGAGCCGGTTTTGACCTATCAGATCCAGCTCCCGGAGGGAACCAATGTCCATGATATGTTTTTGAAATTGAAACAGCTTGAGGAAGAGGAACCCCAGCTCCAGATTGTGTGGGATGATCACTCCGGTGAAATCCATGCGAAGGTCATGGGAGAGATTCAGATTGAAATTTTAAAAAGTCTGATTGGGGACCGTTTCCACGTGGAGGTGGGCTTTGGTACAGGCAGTATTGTTTATAAAGAGACGATCGAAAATACAGTGGAAGGGGTAGGACATTACGAGCCTCTTCGCCATTATGCGGAAACCCATTTGCTTCTGGAGCCGGGAGAACCGGGCAGCGGACTTGTTTTTGAAACTTTATGCAGTGAGGATCTGCTGGACCGGAACTGGCAGCGGCTGATTTTGACTCATCTGATGGAGAAGAAACACAGGGGTGTTTTGACCGGTTCGGAAATTACAGATATGAAGATTTCTCTGGTGAGCGGTCGTGCCCATACGAAACATACAGAGGGCGGAGATTTCCGGCAGGCGACCTATCGTGCCGTCCGACAGGGTCTTCGTCAGGCAAAATCTGTACTGCTGGAGCCAATTTATGATTTTTGTTTAGAGATTCCGTCGGATAAAGTCGGACGGGCGATGACGGATATCCAGACGATGAAAGGAACCTTTGAGCCGCCTTTGATGGAAGAGGATCGGGCAATCATTACCGGCTCTGCCCCGGTTATTAATATGCGGGAGTATGCCTCTGAGGTGCTTGCCTATACGAAGGGAATGGGAAGTCTGACCTG
The DNA here is from genome assembly GCA_036310765.1 of Frisingicoccus sp. Taxonomy (GTDB): domain Bacteria; phylum Bacillota; class Clostridia; order Lachnospirales; family Lachnospiraceae; genus Frisingicoccus. Next base: position 16,337 of record JAXJRF010000127.1, on the reverse strand, counting down.
TACATTGAAAGGCTATGCCCCATGTCATAATGCAGAGGCAGTTATTGAGGCTATTGGTTATGATCCGGAGGCGGATCTGGACAATCCGACAGGGTCCGTATTCTGTACCCATGGTGCCGGTTTTAATGTGCCATGGGATCAGGTTCATGAATACATGCATCTGGACAGTTATTTAAAGACGGAAACGGTCGAAGAAACAGCAGAACTGGAAGTATCTGGTCTAAAATCCGTACCATCGGTCGGATTTTCTGAAGATGCGGAATTACAGCAGATTTTTGAGCGTACTTATGGTCCGGTGAAACGTAAAGAGTGGCGTCGGGCTGAAGTTCCGGAAACAGTCCAGAAAAACAGAGAAAAAAAGCCGGAAGAAAGTTACCTTCTGGTGGATGGCTATAATATTATTTTTTCGTGGGATGAACTGCACGAACTGGCAGATGTCAATATTACCAGTACAAGAAATGCCCTGATGGACATTTTATCCAATTATCAGGGATTTCGGAAGGATACACTTATTCTTGTTTTTGATGCCTATAAGGTTCAGGGCAATCCGGGACAGGTTTTTAAATATCATAACATTCACGTGGTATATACAAAGGAAGCGGAGACGGCAGACCAGTACATCGAAAAAACGGTTCATCGTATGAATCGGAAATATAATGTTACGGTGGCAACCTCGGATGCTCTGGAGCAGGTTATTATTCTTGGTCAGGGAGCGAACAGAATGTCGGCGAGAGGATTAAAGGATGAAGTGGAACAGGCCTGCAGAGAGATCCGTCAGATTCTGGATGAACGCCGGGAGACGAACCGGAACTATCTGCTGAGTGGACTGTCAAAAGAAATGACGGACATGGTTGAGGATGTCCGCCTTGGTAAAAAAGTATTTAAATAAATGCCTCCAGAAAACGAAGGGCGAGAAGGATAATCAGGAGCTGAAGGATCAGGATCAATGGAATGCCGATGACAAACCGAAGATGTCGTGTTTTATGGTGAAAAATATGGATCCCCAATTCAGCTCCAACACTTCCGCCCAGGATGGCAAGAATAAACAGGGTGGCCTCGGATATACGCCAGCGATGATTTCGGGCACGAGATTTATCGATTCCGAAAACGATAAATGTGACCACATTGATGGCTAACAGATAGATTAGGATAAGATTCTCAATTGTCATAGGTTACGCCTTTCTAAATTAAAATTCTATGGAATATCATAACAGATTTGAAGGAAATTGAAAATGCAAAAGAAAATTATATTTTTGGATATTGACGGTACGCTCATTGATTTTTACGGGAGATTGCCGGAGTCGGCGAAAAGGGCTCTGGAGCTTGCAAAGGCAGCAGGACACCATCTGGTGCTTTGCACCGGAAGAACAAGGAGTGAAATTTATCCGGAGCTTTTAAAGATGAATTTTGACGGGATTATTGGTTCTGCCGGAGCTTATGTGGAGTGTGGCGGTGAAGTGATCTATCGCCATGTGATCGATGAAGAGCATCTGGCATCCGTTCTTGACTTTTTTGGGAAAAAGGGGATTACCTATTGTCTTCAGACGGGCGAGGGTGTTGTGATGACAGGTAAAAATCGGATTGGATTTCGGGATCATTTTCTGAAGGCCGGGATTAAAGAAGAAGATATATGGAGGATTCTGGTGGCCTCTGTGATTGAGGAAGAAGATTCGAGAATGCGGAAAAATGTCGAAAAAGTGGCTTATTATGGAGCCCCTTTTACGATTGAAGAAATTCAGCAGGTTTTAGGTGCGTATTTCAAAGTTGAAGGTGCAAGCTATGGGAAAAATACGGTAAGCAATGGGGAAATAACCTGTGCGAATGAGACGAAAGCGACGGGGATTCAAAGATATATGCGCCACATTGGAGCACGTATGGAACAGACTATTGGTATTGGTGATGGATTGAATGATGTGGATATGTTCTCTCAGACCGCTTTTACGGTGGCTATGGGCAATGCCAAACCGGAAACCAAAGCGATCGCAGATTACATTACCACAGACGTCAATGAGGACGGTCTGTGGAATGGATTCAAATATCTGGGACTCATCTGAGAGAATATCTTTTTTAGAGAAGTTCAACAAGAAATACGGCAATGCAGGCGGCTGCTGATACTTTAACAAGGCTGCAGCCTTTCCATGCGGCAATAATGGCAATGATAAATCCTGCAAGGGCAGACCAGGTGCTTTCGGTAGCACTCAGGATGGCAGGAAAGGTCATCACAGACAGTGTGACATAAGGTACATAATATAAAAATGACCGTACAAAGGTATTTTTTATTTCTTTTCGGATGATTGTCAAAGGCAGGAGACGGATCAGATAGGTCACACCGGCCATGACGAATATGTAAATATAAATATTATTGGACATAATGAAACCTCCCTAAACATTTTCAGACTCTTCCTCGACCTTGATCGGGAAAAGAGCTGCGGCTGCACCGGCAATCAGTATGGTAAGAATAATGATACGGAAACCGGAAGAAATCTGATTCAGCAATGGAATCAGTGTAAAGATTAAACTGGCACCCATGGATATCAATACAATACCTGCGATGATCCGGCTGTTTTTGGCAGGTGGTACAATGACGGCAATAAACATTCCGTACAATGCCACACCGAGGGCACTTAAAGCGCGGGCGGGCAGGATACTTCCGGAGAGAGCACCAAGAAAAGTGCCGAAAGCCCATCCAGGTGAGGCGACACAGACAGCCCCATAAGTATAGAAGGGATCCAGTTTACCTTCCTTCGTACTGCAGATGCCGAAAATCTCATCGGTATTGCCATAGGCTATGAAAAATCGGTGAAAAAATGGTGCACGCTGGTCCAGTTTTTGAGACAGGGCACAGGACATGAGACAATATCTCAGGTTAATGACCAACTGGGTAAATGCCATTTCAATATAGGAAGCAGATGAGGCGATGATTCCCAGACCGGCGAACTGTCCGGCGGAGGTCAGGTTGGTCAGAGAAAGCAGAACCGCCTGAAAGATACTCAGTCCGGCCTCCTTTGCCATAATTCCAAATGTAAATGAGACGGCCATATAGCCAAGGGCAATGGGAATACCATCGGTAATGCCCTGCTTAAATGCCTGTTTGTGGTTCATATTAATCCTTCCTTTTTCAGATAATGCAATAGAACTTATTTTATCACGAAACATCATTAAAGTAAAATCTTACAAAAAGTTTTCTTTTCTTTTTTTGAAGATGCGTATATAATAAAGTAGAGTGAGTCTGAAAAAAAGCAGACTGTTCGATTTCGGAACAAAAAGCATTCGACAGAAGGGAGAACTTCGGGATGATAAAAATATACAAAACAGATGACAGATCCATACATGAATTGGATTCCATTGAGGATGGTGCATGGGTGCAGATGATCCATCCGACCCGCGCAGAAGGAACCCGCATTGCCAATGAGCTGAATATCGATGTAGATGATATTATGGCTGCATTGGATGAGGAAGAAAGCTCTCGTGTTGAGCTGGAGCAGGGCTACACATTGATCCTCGTCGATATTCCGACGGTGGAGATGCGTCACGAGAAACGGGTTTATACGACTATCCCTCTGGGTATCATTTTACTTCAAAATTTAATCGTCACTGTATGTACGGAGGATACACCGATTTTGCATCGATTTGTCAAGAACAGGGTAAAGGAATTCAGTACAAAGAAAAAGATGCGATTTGTCTACCAGATCATGTTCTATGTGACGTCTTTGTATCAGGCAGATCTTCGTGTATTGGATAAGAAACGGACGGCGATTGAAGAACGTATTGAGGGAGATACGGAGAATGTGGATCTGATCGATCTCCATGAACTGGAATCGACACTGGTTTACTTTGCCACATCTCTTCGAGCAAACGGGGTTGTTCTCGATCGCTTGACAAGGTACAAACGTTTGGAACAGTATCCGGAAGATCAGGAATTATTGGATGATGTCATTGTCGAGAATAAGCAGGCCATTGAGATGACCTCTATTTTCCGGGATATTATCAACAGTACACGTGAGTTGATGTCAACGATGATTGACCGGCGATTGAACAATGTTATGAAGTATTTGACATCCATCACCATTGTTATGGCGATTCCGACGATCATTTCCGGTTTATATGGGATGAATGTGGATGTGAAAGGTATGCCTTTTGCAAACTCGGTGCTGGGATTCGCAATTATCTGCTTATTTACATTGCTGGTTTGCGTACTGGTGCTTTGGATTTTGCGTCGTAAGAAAATGTTATAAAAGAATGTTATAAAAAAGAGGATGTGCAGTTTTTGCACATCCTTTTTGGATGTTTTGGGAAAATGTTTAACTTACCACATTGATCGGTGTACCTGCCAGGAAATTTTTAATATCATCTGCGGCGATGGATACAAGACGCTGGCGGGTTTCAAGACCTCTCCAACCCATATGTGGTGTGAGGATGACATTATCCATATAGTAAAGCGGGTTGTCTTCGGATGGTGGTTCCACTTCCTGAACGTCAAGACCAGCACCGGCGATACGGCCTTCCTGCAGAGCTTCGATCAGGGCAGCTTCATCAATCAGGGCACCGCGGGCGGTATTAATAATGAAAGCTGTCGGTTTCATTAAAGCCAATCTTTCTTTATTAATAAGATGATGAGTGGCCGGCATCAATGGGCAGTGGAGAGATACATAATCACTCTGTGAGAGGACTTCTTCCAATGTGGCGAAGTGGATTCCTGGTTCATCTTCCGCTGCCGGAACATTGTAGGCAAGTATATTCATGCCGAGTGCCTGAGCAACTTTAATGACTTCACGACCAATATGTCCTGCACCAACGATACCAAGTGTTTTTCCATTGATTTCCACGTGGTCAACCTGCATACATTTTGTGAAATTTGTGTGATCTTTTTCAGCCAGCATGGAGATCTGTTTTCTCATGGAAGAGCTGAGATTCATGATCATCATGATGGCAGTATGGGCAACACGCTCTGTACTGTAAGAAGGAACATTGCATACGGTAATTCCTTTTTCTCTTGCAGCATCAAGGTCGATATTATTATATCCTGTACCTGCCTCCACGATCAGTTTGACAGAATCCGGAAACTGTCGGATAATGTCGCCGGATACCGGCATTTCCTTTGTAACAGCGATGTCAAAGCCCTGAATTCTTTCAAGAATCTGGGACGGTTCCGTCTGTTCATATACCTTCACTTCATCGGATAAAATGGAGTAGTCCAGACGATGATCATAGTTCATACGTTCGCCATTCAATACGACAGTTTTTGCATTCATAGTAAAAACCCCCTTTAAAATTTCTCGTAATTTCAGTATACAGGAAGATGAAATTTTGGACAAGAAAAACCTGTCTTAGAGGGAAGGTTACATAGAAATCCGGGGTTGACATTCATTTGAAAGAGGGTAAAATAGTTCTATTGAAAAATTACAGCGAAAGGAGACATCATATGACTAAAATATTCAAATACCTGAAGGATTCAAAAGCCATGGTTCTGACCATTATTTTGCTTTTGGTGATTCAGGCAGGATGTGAACTTTCCCTGCCCCAGTATACGTCAGATATTGTTGACATTGGGATTCAGCAGGGCGGAATTGAACGGGTGACACCTGAGGTGATGCGAAAAGAAACGTATCAGAATCTGACGTTATTTATGACAGAAGAGGAAATCCAAAAAGTTGAACCTTATTATTCGGAAAATGAAGAAGGCAATTATGTATTAAATACGGAAGATGAAGACGTGCTGGAGGAGATGGATCAGGCACTTGGCATGCCGATGCTGATCTTAGCTTCTTTGGAGGAAAACGCTGAGGTAGACATCAATCAGATCCGTCAGGCCTTTGAAGCAGGCATGGTGACGGGAGAACAGATGCTTGAACAGCGAAATGAAGTGGAAGCTGCATTGGGAGATATGAGCGAATCCATTATTCAGCAGAAGGCTATTCTTCTTGTGCAGGAGGAATATGAAGCTGTTGGACTGGACCTGGATCAGCTTCAGATGGATTATCTTAAAGATAAAGGTGTTCAGATGATCGGTATGGCTGTGATGATGATGGTTGCATCCGTTTTGGTTGCTCTGCTGGCAGCTAAGGTTGCTGCAGGTGTTGGCCGGGATCTGCGACGCAAGGTATTTCAGAAAGTGGTATCTTTCTCAAATGCAGAAATGGAACATTTTTCTACCGCTTCATTAATTACAAGAAGTACCAATGATATTCAGCAGATCCAGATGGTGGAAGTTATGTTACTTCGAATGGTATGCTATGCACCGATTATTGGTCTTGGTGGTATTTTCAAAGTTATCAATACAAAGACTGGCATGAGCTGGATCATAGTCGTTGCGGTTGCGGCGATCATGGTACTGGTGCTCCTTCTTATGACAGTGGCAATGCCAAAATTCAAGCAGATGCAGACCCTTGTTGACCGCTTAAACCTTGTATCCAGAGAAATTCTGACAGGTATTCCGGTTATTCGGGCATTCAGTCGTGAAAAATTTGAAGAAAAACGTTTTGACGTGGCAAATACAAACTTAATGAAGACTCAGCTTTTTACAAACCGGGTAATGACGATCATGATGCCGGCTATGATGCTGATCATGAATGGTATTACGGTACTGATCGTGTGGTCCGGTGCCCATGGTATCGACCAGGGTAATCTTCAGGTCGGTGATATGATGGCATTTATCACATACACAATGCAGATCGTTATGTCCTTCCTTATGCTGACGATGATTTCCATTATGCTCCCGAGAGCAGGTGTGGCAGCAGACCGTATCGAAGAGGTTCTTCAGATGGAAGTTTCTGTTAAAGATGCAGAAAATGTTCGCGATGCAGAACTGGATGATGTGAAAGGTTATGTGGAATTTAAAGATGTTTCTTTCCGTTATCCGGGAGCAGATGAAGAAACTCTGGAACATATCAGTTTTGTGGCAAAACCGGGTGAGACAACGGCAATCATCGGAAGTACCGGCAGTGGTAAATCCACATTGGTGAAGTTAGTACCAAGATTTTTCGATGTTACCGGAGGTGCCATTACGATTGATGGCATTGATATCCGAGAACTTTCGATGAATAAAGTACGCAGCATTTTGGGATTGGTGCCTCAGAAGGGCGTGCTCTTCTCTGGAACCATTGAATCCAACCTGAAATTCGGCGGTGAGTGGATTACAGACGAGGCTATGGAAACGGCAGCTGAAGTTGCCCAGGCAACAGAATTTATCGAAACTAAGAAAGATCGTTATCAGAGTCCGATCGCCCAGGGCGGAACCAATGTATCTGGTGGTCAGAAACAGCGTCTTTCCATTGCCAGAGCCATTGCAAAAAATCCGAAAGTATTTTTGTTTGATGATAGTTTTTCTGCCCTGGACTATAAGACGGATGTGGTTTTACGACGGGCATTAAACGAGAAGGTGGGCGATGCAACTGTTATTATCGTCGCTCAGCGAATCAGTACAATCCTTCATGCAGACCAGATCATCGTATTGGAAGACGGTCATGTGGCTGGTATCGGACGTCATGAAGAACTTCTGGAAAGCTGTGAGGCATATCAGGAAATTGCAAAATCCCAGTTATCTGAGTCTGAATTGAAAGGAGGCCATGTATCATGAGTGAAATGCAAAAACGGCCGATGAGGGGACGTGGACCAATGGGTGGCGGTCCCATGGCACCTGGAGAAAAGGCAAAGGATTTCAAAGGCAGTGTCAGAAAACTCCTGAATTATATGGGTAAATATAAAATTCCCTTTGTGTTTGTCATTATTTTTGCTATTTGTGGTACGGCATTTAATATTATCGGGCCAAAGATTTTAAGTAAGGCAACAACAGAACTTTTCAATGGTCTTATGTCGAAACTGTCCGGTGGTGCCGGTATTGATTTTGGAAAAATCGGTGAGATCTTATTGATGCTGCTTGCACTTTATGTGATCAGCTCGTTATTTTCCTTTGTACAGGGCTGGCTTATGTCCGGTATTTCACAGAAAATGTGTTTTCGAATGCGTAAAGAGATTTCGGAAAAGATCAACCGTATGCCGATGGATTATTTCGAATCCAGAACGGTCGGTGAAGTTTTGTCCCGAATCACCAATGATGTGGATACTTTGGGACAGAGTTTAAACCAGAGTATTACCCAGCTGATCACATCCATCACAACACTGATCGGTGTACTGATCATGATGCTGAGTATCAGTCCTCTGATGACATTGATCGCAGTGGTTGTTTTGCCGGTATCTGCAATTCTGGTAGGTATTGTGGTGAAATCCTCTCAGAAATATTTCCGCACACAGCAGGAATATCTTGGAAAGATCAATGGTCAGGTGGAAGAAGTTTACAGCGGCCAGAATATCGTTAAAGCTTTCGACAGAGAAGAAGCGGTACTTAAAGAATTTTCAGAGACAAATGATACGCTTTATGAATCTGCGTGGAAATCTCAGTTCTTTTCTGGTATGATGCAGCCGGTCATGGGATTTGTCGGCAATCTGGGTTATGTGGCCGTCGCAGTTGTTGGTGGTTATCTGACAATTCTTGGAACGATCCAGATTGGTGATATCCAGGCGTTTATTCAGTATGTAAAACAGTTTACCCAGCCGATCACTCAGATCGCACAGGTTTCCAATATGCTCCAGTCGATGGCTGCAGCATCGGAACGTGTATTTGAATTCCTTGCAGAAAAAGAGGAAGATGTTACTGTGGAGAATCCGGTGCATCTTGAGAATCCGGAAGGACGTGTGGACTTCCAGCAAGTTCGTTTTGGATATAAGCCGGATAAGACGGTTATCCATGATTTTAACTGTCAGGTCAATCCGGGACAGATGGTGGCCATTGTTGGACCGACAGGTGCCGGAAAGACAACCATCGTGAAACTTTTGATGCGTTTTTACGATGTTAATGAAGGACGTATTCTTGTGGACGGTCACAATATCAAAGACTTTAACCGAAGTGAATTGAGAGAAATGTTCGGTATGGTACTTCAGGATACATGGCTGTTTAAAGGAACGATCATGGAAAATATCCGCTATGGACGACTGGATGCGACAGATGAAGAGGTAATTGAGGCAGCGAAGGCAGCCCATGCCCACCACTTTATCCAGACCCTTCCGGGCGGCTATCAGATGGAATTAAATGAGGATGCAAGCAATGTATCCCAGGGACAGAAACAGTTATTGACGATTGCTCGTGCCATTCTGGCAGATAACCGGGTGTTAATCCTGGATGAGGCGACAAGCTCGGTTGATACACGAACAGAAGAACGTATCCAGATGGCTATGAACAACCTGATGAAGGGACGTACCAGCTTTGTTATTGCACATCGTCTCTCAACCATCCGGGATGCGGATGTGATACTTGTTATGCGGGACGGCGATATCATCGAGCAGGGCAATCATGAAGAATTGCTGAGACAGGGTGGTTTTTATGCCGAACTGTACAACTCACAGTTTGAAGAAACAGCCTAAACAAAACGCAGAAAGGCGGAATAACATATGGAACCTTTGTTTGAATCGCAAACGGAATATACATTTGATGAGTATAAGAAATATAACCGGGAAATTCTTTATAAAGTCAAAAACGTCAACAAGACAATTCTTATATTGGAAGTTATTTTGTTAGTTTTTGCATTTGTTACAAAGGATCTGACTTATGTTTTAGGGGCACTGCTTGTGCCCCTGATTTTTAAGCTGATCTTTTATTTGCAGGAGAAAAATGCTTACAGAAAAAATCCTCAGCTCCACAACATGGTTATGACCCAGCGGTTTTATGAAGATCATATTGATCAGGAAAGCCGACTCGGAACTGTCACCATATATCACTACCAGATACAGAACGTACTGGAAACAAAAACAAATTACTATCTGCTCACTGGAAACAATGGAACGATCATGATCGTTAAGGTGAACTGTTCCATGGAACTTCTGGAACATCTGCGAAAATTGAAAGAGATAAAGAATCGATAGGATTATTTAAGGGTGTCAGGCACCCTAAACATACCATAAATACATCCTAAAATTTCCATAAACTACCGGTTTACATTGATGGGGGGATCAGAGTAAGATAATTTTGAGCCATATACATTTTTAATAAAAACCATCGAAAAAAATTGGGCATAATTAAATGTCAAAAATTATCGAAATTCATAAACGAAACGATTTTGTAACAGAAATGTAAAAGTGATGGGGCTGTTTTATAAAAAAAACTAAAAAAAATCTTTACTTTTTGGCATATTTGCACTATCATATATAAAAGAGTTCGTATGTATTGGATTATATGATGTAAAGTAAGGGTGGTAAAAATGATTTCAAATCAGATTTTACAGACAACGATGGAAGGCCTGAAGGGCATTACCAGAGTGGATCTGTGCGTTATGGATACCGAGGGGAAGGTTCTGGCATCGACGATGGATAACGCAGAGGACTATGAGCAGGCAGTTTTGGATTTTGTGAATTCTCCTGCAGACAGTCAGGTGCTGAATGGGTTTCAGTTTTTTAAAGTTTTTGATGAACACCAGCTTGAATTTGTCATTTTAGCGAAAGGTGACAGTGACGACGTATATATGGTAGGTAAGATTGCATCTTTCCAGACGCAGAATCTTTTGGTTGCGTATAAAGAACGCTTTGATAAAGATAACTTTATCAAGAATCTGCTGCTGGACAATCTGCTCCTTGTTGATATTTATAACCGTTCCAAAAAATTGCGGATCGATACCGATGTACGCCGTATTGCGATCATCATCGAGTTGAACAGCGATAAAGAATTGAACGGTCTTGAGATTGTGCGTGGAATTTATACAGCAAAGACCAAGGACTTTATCACCGCTGTTGATGAGAAGAGCGTTATTGTTGTTCGGGAAGTGAAGGAAAACGAGAATTATGAAGCTCTTACGAAATCATGCAAGGGACTTTTGGATATGCTGCACGCAGAAGGTCTGGTTAAGTGCCGCATTGCACTTGGTACGATCGTTAATGAGATCAAAGATGTTTCCCGTTCCTATAAGGAAGCGAAGATGGCTCTTGATGTAGGTAAGATTTTCTACAGTGAGCGTTCGATCGTTGCTTACAGCAATCTGGGAATCGGTCGACTGATCTATCAGCTGCCAGTGCCGTTATGTAAGATGTTTATTAAAGAAATTTTTGACGGCAAATCTCCAGATGATCTGGATGAAGAAACATTGACAACGATCAACAAGTTTTTCGAGAACAGCCTGAATGTGTCAGAAACATCCAGACAGCTGTATATTCACCGCAATACACTGGTGTATCGTCTGGACAAGCTTCAGAAGAGTACAGGTCTGGATCTGCGAGTTTTTGAAGATGCCATTACATTTAAGATTGCACTGATGGTTGTTAAGTATATGAGATACATGGAGACATTTGAGTATTAATTTAAAGCGAAGTACTGGTGATAAAAGGAGGTTAACAACGTGATTGTTTTAGATAACGTTTGCAAAACTTACAGTACAGGTGTATCAGCTTTAAATGGTGTGAACCTTAGAATTCGTAAAGGTGAATTCGTCTTTATCGTAGGAAGCAGCGGTTCAGGCAAAACAACACTGTTTAAATTGTTATTAAAAGAGCTGGAACCAACTTCAGGAAAGATTTTTATAAACAGTAAGAATATCAGCCGGTTACGTCGGAGAAAGGTGCCGAAGATGCGTCGAGGCATTGGCGTTGTATTTCAGGATTTCCGTCTTTTAAAGGACAGGAATGTGTTTGCCAATATTGCTCTCGCACAGCGTGTTGTTGGGAAATCGGCCAAGACGATTCGAGAGACAGTGCCTCAGATGTTGGCCTTAGTTGGCTTATCTGATAAGGCAGAAGCCTTTCCGAATGAGTTATCCGGCGGCGAGCAACAGAGAGTGGCTCTTGCCAGAGCATTGGTGAATAATCCGCCGATCCTTCTGGCAGATGAACCGACAGGTAATTTAGACCCAACGAATGCGTGGGAGATTATGACACTTTTGGATGACATTAATAAACGTGGAACCACAGTAGTTGTCGTTACTCATAACAAGGAAATTGTGGACCGTATGCAGAAAAGGGTGATCACCATCGACAAAGGTGTGATCGTCAGTGATGAAAAGGGTGGAGTAACAAATGATTGGTAAAATGGTTTATACGATCCAGCAGGGATTTAAGAATATTATCCGAAATGGCCTGTTTTCGCTGGCATCTATCGGAACAATTACAGCATGTCTGTTTATGTTTGGTGTTTTTTACTGTATTGTAGCCAATTTTCAGTATATGCTGCATGAGGCGGAAAGCAATGTCGGTGTGACCGTATTTTTTAATGAAGGTGTCACAGAAGAACAGATACTTGAAATGCAGAAGAATATTGATGTTCGGGAGGAAGTCAGCTATACGGAATATATTTCTCCGGAAAAGGCATGGGAGATTATGAAAGAACAGTATTTCCCAGATGGCGATGAGGGTATCCTGTCGGGACTTGATCAGGATAATCCGTTGGCGGATTCAGCCAGCATTCATGTATATCTGTCCGATACATCCCGTCAGAATGAGCTGGTAAGCTATATTCAGTCGCTGGAGGGTGTCCGCGAGGTAAATGCCTCGGAGATTGTCGCTGACAGCTTTACAAATGCCAGCAGATTAATCGGTTACGTATCGATTGGCATTATTTTGATTTTGGTATTCGTTGCGATATTCCTGATCAGTAATACTGTCAGACTTGGTATCACTGTTCGTAAGGACGAAATTGCAATTATGAAATACATAGGTGCAACGGATTTATTTGTTCGCGCACCGTTCCTTATTGAAGGTATGACTGTTGGATTGATTGGATCGGCCATTCCAGTTGGCCTTTTATATTTCCTCTATCCGAGAGTGATTACTTTTATTGTAGAGCAATTCTCAATATTAAAAAATTTACTTACATTCTTAGATGTGAACACAGTGTTCAGTGTCTTAATTCCGGTTTCACTTGGAATTGGATTGGGAATTGGTTTTATCGGAAGTCATTTGACTTTGAGAAAACATGTTCGAGTATAAGAAGGGAGCAAAAACATGAAACATTTACATAAAAGACTGATCAGTTTGCTGATGGTCTTTGTTATGGGATTTTCTTTTAGTATGAATGCATTCGCTGTAGATGAGAATGACAAACAGGCAAAGGAACAGGAAATCGATGCATTAGAACAGGAAAAAGAAGAACAGAATGCTGCGTTGGAGGGCATGCAGATCGATAAAGCCAATACAGAGGCTGAAATCGAAGCATTGGATGTGGAACTGAATGCACTTCAGGTTAAAATCGATGATACAAATGCCAAACTGGCAGAAGTTCAGGCAAATCTGGAACAGACAAAAAAGGATCTGGAAGCAGCCAGAGAGAAAGAAAAACAGCAGTATGAAACTTTAAAAGTACGTATTAAAGTTATGTACGAAAAAGGTGATACAGGCTATTTGGAAATTCTCTTTGCGTCAAAGGATATCGCTTCTCTTTTAAATAGTACAGAATATATTTCAAAGATTTCGGACTATGATAATAATCTCCTGCAGAATCTTCAGGAGACACGTATGCAGATTGAAGAGCTTGAGAAACAGCTTGAAGAACAGCAGGCAGAGCTTGAGTCATTGAAGGCAGAGCTGGAAAGCCAGCAGGCAGAACTGCAGGTGCTTTTGGATGAGAAAGCTTCATATATCATGTCTTTAAATCAGTCGATTGCTTATACTGAGGAGTATATAGCAGAGCTTGAAGATAGTATAGCCAGAGAAGAAGAGGCATTGGCAGAAATTCAGTATGCGATCCAGCAGGCGGCTATTGAGGCTCAGAAACAGGCACAGCAGCAGGCATCTTCTGGCGGAAGCAGTTCAGGCGGTTCCAGCAGCTATGTTCCGGATGTTTCTGGAGCGTCGAAACCGGCTTATGGTTCATGGGTATGGCCAAGTGATGCAACTTATCTGACAGATACCTTCGGATATCAGGCATGGCGTGGCGGTCTTCATAATGGTATTGATATCGGAGCTTCCTATGGGGATCCGATTTATGCAGCGGCAAGCGGTACCGTCTGGATTGCCGGTTGGAGCAACAGTGCAGGAAACTGGGTTGTTATTGATCATGGCGGCGGCGTTTTAAGTGTTTATATGCACGCATCTGCATTATATGTAAGTGCCGGACAGTATGTAAGTGCCGGACAGTCTATTGCAGCAACAGGTAACACAGGTTATTCCTTTGGTGCACATCTTCATTTCGGTATCATGGTCGGATCCTCTGGCGGATACGATGGATATTGGGTAGATCCATTGGGATATGTCAGCCCATGATAAGATGTATGGAATATACGAGGACAGGATTTTTCCTGTCCTTGTTTTTATATGTGATGTTTTTGTGAATTACTTTGCATATCGGATGGTTTAGTGTAGAATAGGTAAGAAGAAAATAGATGTGAGGCATAGATTATGAAGAAAAAGTATTTTGCAGCATTTTTCGCTGGCATGGCAGTGATGGGGATTGTTATGACGGGGATTCAGAATATGAATGGAAATACCGGAAGACTCAGCGATCGCTATGATTATATTGAGGCAAAATTGGATGTGATCGATCGGACGATCAGTGATTATTATTTGAACGAAGATGAAATTGATGAGGAAAAACTGGAGGAGATGATTTACCTCGGGTATGTTTCTGGCCTGGAGGAGGCTTACAGCACCTATTATACAGCAGAACAATTTACACAGGTGATGGAATCCTCGTCGGGAATTTATTCGGGCATTGGTGCCTATGTTTCCCAGAATGTAAATACGGGCATTATTACCATTGTGAATCCGTTTGAAGGGGCTCCAGCAGCCAATGCAGGTATCAAAAAGGATGACATCCTGTTTAAAGTTGAGGGCGAGGAAGTTACCGGTCAGGATTTAAATATGGTTGTTGCAAAGCTGAAAGGCGAGGAAGGCACAACGGTCAATGTGACGATGTACCGTCCGTCGGAAGATACCTATATTGATTTTACAGTAGAGCGTGCAGTGGTAAATGTGCCAACAGTCACCTACAAGATGCTGGAAAATAATATTGGTTATATTCAGGTGACCGAGTTTGATGAGGTTACGGTTGAACAGTTTAGTGCGGCTATTGATGATTTGGAATCTCAGGGCATGGAAAAGGTCATCTTTGACTTGCGTGACAATGGCGGCGGCCTTCTGACCAGCGTATGTTCGATGCTGGATCGGATTTTGCCGGAAGAGTTACTTGTGTATACCATTGATAAGGATGGCAACAGAGAAGAAGAATGGGCCCAAAATCCAGATCAGATCGATCTGCCGATGGTTGTTTTGGTTAATGGAAATACAGCCAGTGCCTCTGAAATTTTTGCCGGTACATTAAAGGATTATGATAAGGCGGAGATTATCGGAACCACAACCTTTGGTAAGGGAATTGTTCAAACGATCATTCCGTTGAATGATGGTTCTGCACTGAAATTGACAACATCCGAATACTATACACCTGCAGGAATCTGTATTCATGGAAAAGGCATTGAGCCAGATCTGACAGTGGAATATGATGCTGAGGCAGAAGAGGATAATCAGCTTCAGGCAGCAATGGATTTTTTTGAATAGAAGTTAGGATTATATAGAGTGGTACAGGGAGTTTATTCACAGACAGGATGGGTGGATAAACTCCTTGATTATTTATGTGGAAAATTTAAAGATAATATGATAGTATAATAACAGAACTTATGTTCGCGATAAGGTGGGTGCAGATGTGCCTGGCTTTAAGGAGGGAAAATCATGGATAAATTCATATTACACTCGGAATATCAGCCAACCGGCGATCAGCCCCAGGCCATAGAGCAATTGGTCAATGGCTTTAAGGAAGGTAACCAGTTCCAGACTTTACTTGGTGTCACCGGCTCAGGAAAGACCTTTACAATGGCTAACGTTATTCAGGCGTTGAACAAACCAACGCTTGTATTGGCTCACAACAAAACCCTGGCAGCACAGCTCTACGGAGAATTCAAGGAGTTTTTCCCGGAGAATGCGGTGGAGTATTTTGTATCCTATTATGATTATTACCAGCCGGAAGCTTATGTACCTCAGACAGATACCTATATCGCCAAAGATTCATCCATCAACGATGAAATTGACAAGCTGCGACATTCGGCGACGGCAGCCTTGACGGAACGAAAGGATGTTATTATTATTTCCTCGGTTTCTTGTATTTATGGCTTGGGAAGCCCGATTGACTATAAGGAGATGGTTGTTTCTCTCAGGCCGGGCATGATCAAAGACCGAGATGAGGTTGTTCGAAAGCTGATCGATATCCAGTATGATCGTAATGATATGGATTTTAAGCGTGGTACTTTCCGCGTCCATGGTGATGTGCTGGAGGTTTATCCAGCGGCAGCAGAGGGGGAAGCAGTCCGGATCGAGTT
>JAXJRF010000126.1:0-3722 GCA_036310765.1 Frisingicoccus sp. | reverse complement strand
ATTATTTACTGTACAGATGCTTACAGTGCCGAATTAAATATTGTGGATGATGCAACGGCTGAAATGTGCGGACAGGTGATCTATCCGGCGGCTGTTTTGAACACAAGTGAACATAAAGCAGAAGCTTTGGCCTTTCTTGAGTATCTGACAACAGATGAGGCTATGGCGATATTTGAATCTGTAGGTTTTGTACCGGCAGAATCGTAAATGGTTAATTGGGAGGAAGAATATGGATTGGTTTCCGTTGTTAAACAGCCTGCGGATTGCGGCCATTGCCTGCGTCCTTGTGTTTTTTCTAGGCCTGTTTTTTGCCTACTATATTGCAAAACTGCCGAGAGGGATCAAAGGTATTTTGGATGTTATATTGACGCTGCCGATGGTCCTTCCGCCGACGGTATGCGGCTATTTTCTGCTGCTCATTTTTGGATCGAAGCGTCCGTTGGGACAGTTTTTGGCCCAGTATGGGATCCGGTTTGCCATGACATGGTATGGCGGTATTTTGGCGGCCATGGTGGTGGCCTTTCCGCTCATGTACCGTACCGCCCGGGGAGCTTTTGAAAGCTTTGACGAAACCTTGGCCTGGAGCGGCAAAACATTGGGACTTTCAAATACGTACATATTCTGGCACATTCGTATGCCGGCCTGCAAACAGGGGATTATTGCCGGAACAGTGCTGGCCTTTGCCAGAGCACTGGGTGAATACGGAGCCACCAGTATGCTGATCGGTTATACACCGGGAAGAACTGCCACCATCTCAACCACTGTTTATCAGCTGTGGCGTACAAATGATGAGGCGGGGGCATTTCGCTGGGTACTTGTGAACCTGGCAATCAGTATGGTAGTGTTGCTTTGTGTCAATCTCATGGAACAAAAAAATAAACAGGGAGGTCACAGAGCATGAGTCTTGAGGTACGAATAGAAAAACGGCTGGGTGATTTCTTCTTAAAAACAGAATTTGAATGCCTTGGCGAGCCGACGGCTCTGCTTGGGCCTTCCGGCTGCGGAAAAAGTCTGACACTTCGATGTATTGCCGGTATTGTTCGTCCAGATAAAGGCCGCATTGTTTTAAATGGTCGGGTTTTATTTGACAGTGAGCAAAAGATCGATATTCCTCCGCAAAAGCGAAAAGTGGGGTATCTTTTTCAGAATTATGCCCTTTTTCAGAATATGACAGTGGAACAAAACATTGGCTGCGGACTTGCCGGTGAAAAAAATCGAGGGGTCAAAAGAGAAAAGATTACCCATATGATTAAAAAAATGCAGCTCACCGGTTTTGAAAAGCGTAAACCGGGGCAGCTTTCCGGCGGTCAGCAGCAGCGTGTTGCATTGGCACGAATACTCGTTGGACAACCGGAAATCCTGCTGCTGGATGAGCCCTTCAGTGCACTGGACAGCTTTCTGCGGGATCAGCTGCTGACAGAAGTTAAACGCCTGCTTGAGAATTTTCATCAGGATGTACTTATGGTGACCCATAACCGGGATGAGGCTTATGCCATGTGTTCCAGATTGATGATCATGGACCATGGCAAGTTATGCCGTCAGGGGCCGATGAAGGCTGTTTTTGCAGATCCGGGCAATCGGCCTGCAGCCATTTTGACCGGATGTAAAAATATCTATCCGGCAAAAAAAGCAGGGGAGACGACCGTTGAAATACCAGAGCTTGGTGTTATTATGGAAGCAGGAAAACCGGTCGGTGATAATCTTTGTGCGATCGGCATACGTGCCCATTATTTTAATCCAAAGGCACAGACGAATCGATTTGAGACCCGGCTGGATGAGGAAGTGGAATCGCCTTTTGAATGGACGATTAAGTTCCGATATAAAAATCAAAAAGAAGGCACACCGTCTGTCTGGTGGCGGATGGCAAAGGATAAGAAACCTCAGCAATTTCCTGAAAAGCTGGGGGTTGCACCGGCCAATCTGCACCTGCTTTATCCATATGAAGAATAGAAGAAAGATACACACAGAAAGGAAAAACTATGGAACACGAATTTACTCATTTTGATGATAAGGGAAATGCAATTATGGTGGACGTATCGGAGAAACAGGACAGCAGTCGGATTGCGACGGCATCGGGAGTGATTCGTGTCAGTCCGGAAGTGATGGACGCCGTTGTACATCAATCGGTGAAAAAGGGTGATGTCCTCGGCGTAGCACGTGTGGCAGGGATTATGGCGGTCAAACAGACAGCCAATCTCATACCGATGTGCCATACGCTGCTGATCACAAAATGCAGTGTGGATTTTGAACTGGATCAGGAAAAGCTTGAGATCAAAGCTATCTGTACGGCAAAGGTTGAAGGAAAAACCGGTGTTGAAATGGAGGCTTTGACGGGGGTCAGCGTTGCCCTTTTAACGATCTATGATATGTGCAAGGCCATTGACAAGCGTATGGAAATTTCAGATATTCATCTGGAACGCAAAGAAGGCGGAAAAAGCGGAGTGTTTGTACGATGAAAGATAATGAGGGAAGAGAAATTGAATATTTGAGAATATCGGTGACAGACCGGTGCAATCTCCGATGTGTTTACTGTATGCCGGAGAGTGGTGTTAAACACATCGGTCATCCCTCAATCCTGACCTACGAAGAAATCGTCCGGGTATGCAAAGCCTTTGCAAAGCATGGGCTGAAACATATAAAAATAACCGGCGGTGAACCCCTTGTGCGAAAAGGCGTCACAGATCTTATTGCTGATCTGAAAAAAATACCGGGAATTGATACGGTGACCATCACGACAAATGGTGTGTTACTGGAAGATTATTACGATGCTCTGGCTGAGGCCGGTGTGGACGCGATCACAGTCAGTCTGGATACGATGAAACCGGATGTGTTTCGGGAAATCACCCGAAGGGATGAGCTTGACCGGGTACTTGCCGGTATTCAAAAGGCGATCAAAGAAAATAAAGTCCGGTTCAAGCTGAATTGTGTGCCATTTCTTGGCATTGAGAGACAGGAAATTTTATCCCTGCTCGAATATGCCCGGGAGAACGATGTGGATGTGCGTTTTATCGAGATGATGCCGATGGGATTTGGTAAAGACTTTTCCTCTGTGCCGGAAAGCGAGATCCGAAAAAAGATTGAGGAACAATATGGCGAGATGACGGTCTGCCATGAAAAAAGGGGTAATGGACCGGCAACCTATTATCAGATTCCGGGCTTTAAAGGCAAAATTGGCTTTATCAGTGCGGTCAGTCATAAATTTTGCAGTACCTGTAACCGGGTTCGGATGACATCTGACGGTTATTTAAAAACCTGTCTTCAGTACGAAACCGGTGTGGATTTAAAACCGCTGCTCAGAGGCGATGTTTCGGAGGCAGAATTATGGGAAGTGATGTCAGAAGCCATCCGGCAGAAACCAAAAGCCCATCATTTTGAAGAAATGAATCGGCGGGTTGATGATGAATTAAGAGGAATGTCGCAGATCGGCGGCTGAGAAAGGGTAGAGATATGGGAAAAGTATTAGCAACATGTATCAGTGAGATAAAAGGCGTTCAGAAAAGAAATGTACATAAAATTCATCTGATCGAAGATTATGGTATCGAGGGTGATGCCCACGCCGGAAAATGGCACCGTCAGGTTAGTTTATTGTCTTGGGATAAAATTGAAGAATTTCGCAGGAAAGGTGCAGAAATCGATGACGGTGCTTTTGGAGAAAATCTTGTAGTCGAAGGCATTGATTTTCGGACATTGCCCATCGGTACAAAATTCAAATGTAATGATGT
>JAXJRF010000125.1:0-2223 GCA_036310765.1 Frisingicoccus sp. | reverse complement strand
TGGCAGAATTTCAGGGAAAGACGTTTATTCAAAGGGTGCTGGATCTGACAGCATCGGCAGGTTTTGCAAAACGTGTGGTGGTCACACGAAATGAAGCTGTACGGGAAATTTGCAGAGAGCAAAAGGTGGATGTAATCTTTCATGACTATCCGAACCGGAACGATACGGTGCGTCTCGGTATTGACTTTATGTACGATATGGATGGTTGTATGTTTTGCCCCTGCGATCAGCCTCTTTTAAAAGCTGAAAGTTTGAAAAGGCTTATGGATGCCTTTTTAAAAGATGATAAAAAAATATATCGTCTGTCTTATGGGGAAAAGCAGGGAACACCGATCTTGTTTGGAAAAATGTATTTTGGAGAACTGTCCAGCCTTCCGGAAAAATGCGGTGGTTCTTATCTTATTCGCAGGTATCCGGAAAGTGCTGCCCTTGTATCAGCGAAGGCCTGGGAGGAATTGTTTGATATCGATACACAGGAAGATTATTATTGGATTACTCGAAAATATTGCTAATTGGAACATTTTTGAGTATAATAAACTTGGATAGTTATGCTTATACGGAATAATAAAGGAGAAAATTATTGTGTTTACAATGAAAAACTATGTGCAGGCATCAAGTCTTGAGGAGGCTTATGAGCTGCGTAAAAAAAGTAAAAAGAGTGCGGTGCTGGGCGGAAATCTCTGGTTGAAAATGAGTAAACGAGATATTACGACAGGTATCGATCTGTGTCGTCTTTCCCTGGACAAACTGGAGGAGAACGATGAGGAATACCGCATCGGATGTATGTGTTCACTTCGTGATCTGGAAGTGAATGAATCTTTAAATAAAGAGTTTGATGGAAGTTTTAAAGAAGCGTTGCGTCATATTGTCGGTGTACAGTTCAGAAATACAGCGACGGTAGGGGGCAGTGTTTTTCCGCGTTTTGGATTTTCAGACGTATTGACGATTCTGGCTGCACTGGATGCCTACGTGGAGCTTTATAACGGAGGTATCATACCGATCAAAGATTTTGCTGCTGCGAATCCGGATAATGATATTCTTGTTCGTGTGATCATAAAGAAGGATGGAAGGAAGGTTTCCTATCAGACCCATCGTATGACGGAGACGGATTTTGGTGTGCTTACCTGTGCGGTGGCTTGCAAAGAGGGTCATTATACGGTTGTTCTCGGTGCAAGACCGCATAAAGCAGTGGTGATTGACAATGTACAGCTTTTAAATCCGAAGGATGAAGGTGAAGTGGATCTTTTTATCGATCAGGTTGTTGAACAGGTGACCTTTGGATCCAATATGAGAGGCAGTGCCGAATACAGACAGGCTCTTGCAAAAGTACTGATCCGACGGGCGATCAATGAGATAAACGCATAGAAGGAGAAATTGATGAAGATACAATTAACATTAAATGGAAAGAAAATTGAAGCAGATATTGATCCGAATATGATGCTTTTGGATTTTGTGCGCCAACAGGGAATGAAGAGTGTAAAGCGGGGATGTGATACAGGTAACTGCGGTTTATGTACCGTATGGATCGATGAGAAACCGGTTCTTTCCTGTTCAACGCTGGCAGCAAGGGCCAATGGCAGAAAGGTTACCACGTTGGAGGGGGTTCAGGAAGAAGCTGAGCAGTTTTCAAGATATCTGGCCATGGAAGGGGCAGATCAGTGCGGTTTCTGCAGCCCGGGATTTATCATGGCAGTGTTGGCATTAAAGAGGGAGATTCCGAACCCTACGATGGATGAGATCAAAGAATATCTGGCGGGCAATCTTTGCCGTTGTACCGGATACCAGTCCCAGTATAGGGCCTTGGAAAAATATTTTGGATTGGAGGAGAACGCATAAGATGGAAAATATGAAACGAAAATATGTTGGACAGCCGATCGTGAAAAAAGATGCCCGTTCTCTTCTTTCTGGTCAGCCAGTCTATACAGACGATATTGCACCGGACAACGCATTGAAGGTGAAGCTTAAGCGGAGTCCCCATGCTTTTGCAAGAATTAAAAATATTGATACGTCAAAGGCAATGCTTGTGCCTGGTATCGAAATTATCATTACATATAAAGATGTGCCTCAAAATCGTTTCACACTGGCGGGTCAGACATTTCCGGAACCAAGTCCTTATGACCGATTGATCCTTGATGAATATGTGCGTTTTGTGGGGGATCCGGTCGCAATCATTGCGGGTAAAGATGAAGCCTGCTGTATGAAGGCCATGCGATTGATCAAAGT
>JAXJRF010000124.1:0-7146 GCA_036310765.1 Frisingicoccus sp. | reverse complement strand
CGGCTGCGGGCATCGCAAGTTTCCGCAGCGCAACCACTAATGATAATATACCTCATGACAATTATTGTTGTCAAATGGTTTTTCAAAAGTGATAGTATCATTATATGTTTTATATGAATTATTATGATTATATGTTGAAAGAAATCGCCCACTTCATGCATATTATTAATGTAAGCCCTTAAGGAGTGAGAACATATATGCCAAAAGAAGAATTTACACGATTTGCCGAAAAGTACATGGACACCATTTATCGTGTGGCATACAGCTGGACGAAGAATTCCGATTATGCCAATGATGTGACGCAGGATGTTTTGATACAGTTATACAAAACGACAAAGGAATTTGAATCCGATGCCCATTTAAAGAATTGGCTGATCCGAGTCACCGTCAATCAATGCAAAATGATCTTCCGATCTCCATGGCATAAAGTAGAGGATATCGGAAAATATGCGGACAGTCTTGGATTCGAAGATGAAAGTCATCTGGATCTGTTCCAGGCGGTAATGAATCTGGATAAAAAATACAGAGTACCTATCCTGCTGTTTTATTATGAAGGATATTCTACAGCGGAGATTGCATCGGTATTAAATATACCGGAAAAAACGGTGAGTACCAGATTGTTTCGAGCAAAGGCAAAGTTAAAAGATTATCTGAAGGAGGAGTAAGGATATGAAAGAACAGGATATTTTCAAGAGGACATTTGATAAACTGCATGCTTCTCCGGATGTATTGCAGGAGGTGTTGGATATGGCAGCAAACGAGAAAGTTATTCCAATGAAAAAGAGGCGTTTGGCAACAAGAGCAGCGGCTGTGATTGCTGTTCTGATACTTGTGATCGGTTCCGGCAGTGTGGCCTATGCCATGGATATTGGAGGTATCCAGAGAATGGTTCAGGTATGGATTCATGGAGATCAGACGGATGCAGAATTTATTGTAGAAAATGGAAGTTATACGCTGAATTACAAAGATGAAGACGGAAATGACGTTCAGCGGGGCGGCGGAGGTATCGCCTATGAGAATGGCGAGGAAAGACCGCTGACTGCTGACGAATTGTTGGAACAAATGATGATGCCGGAAGTCGAGTATAAAGAAGATGGAACGGTATGGGTGTATTACATGGATCAGAAAATGGAAATTACGGATAAATTTGAGGATGAGATTTGCTATGTGAAACTGGAGGCAGATGGTCAGACCCAGTATATTACTGTGAAGTATCAGGATGGATATGCCACAAGTCCCCATGGATATATACAGGCGGATGAACTGAATTAAACTATTAAAATGATGGGATGAGTAAAAAAAGTATTGAGATATTTATGGCTTTCGTCTATAATTGTATAGGATTTTTTTAGGAAAGAGGCTAGAAGTTATGAAAAACATCGTAAAAAATTACACAAACACACCATTGATTCTCAGAATCCTGGTGGGACTCATTATTGGTGTCGTACTTGGACTTTGGCTGCCACAGGCAGGCTTTGTCGCAGTATTCGGAGAAATTTTTGTAGGAGCATTAAAGGCAATCGCACCGATTCTTGTATTTGTTCTTGTTATCAGTTCGCTGGCAAGTGCAGGAAAAGGTATTGGCAAGCGGTTTCGAACAGTTATTATTTTCTATATACTCAGTACATTTTTGGCAGCAGTATGTGCTGTTTTTGCCAGCTATTTGTTCCCGGTAACCATTCCGTTGGCAGCGGCTGTTGAAAATACAGCACCGACAGGTTTGGGCGAGGTGTTTAGAACTCTCTTAAACAATATGGTAACGAACCCGGTCACATCTTTGGTGAATGCAAACTATGTCGGTATTTTGACATGGGCGATCATCTTTGGTATGGCGATCCGAAGCTATGCTTCTGAAGGAACAAAGACTGTTCTGACAGATATATCCAACGCGGTTTCTACAGCCGTAGGCTGGATCATCCAGTTGGCACCATTCGGTATTATGGGTCTTGTATTTGGTTCCGTAAATGAATACGGTGTGGAAATTTTTACCACATACGGAAAACTTTTAATGGTACTGATCGGATGTATGCTTATGGTCGCATTGGTTGTGGATCCACTTATCGTAGCGATTTCTTTAAAGAGAAATCCATATCCTCTTGTTTTTAAATGTTTCAAGGAATCCGGACTTACGGCATTCTTTACAAGAAGTTCTGCTGCGAATATTCCGGTAAATATGAAATTATGTGAAAAATTAGGACTGGATAAAGAATATTATTCCGTAGCCATCCCATTGGGAGCAACCATCAATATGGACGGTGCGGCAATAACGATTACGGTTATGTCATTGGCGGCTGCATTTTCACAGGGAATTCATGTTAATGTCTTCCTTGCGATCATTTTAAGCTTTGTAGCGACATTAGGTGCCTGTGGTGCTTCTGGTGTTGCCGGTGGTTCCCTCCTTTTGATTCCAATGGCATGTTCCCTTCTTGGTGTTCCTCAGGATATCGCCATGCAGATGGTAGGTGTTGGCTTTATTATCGGTGTTGTACAGGATTCTCTGGAAACAGCGATCAATTCCTCGGGCGATGTTATTTTTGCAGCAACTGCAGAGTACAGAGAGTGGATGAAAGAAGGCAAAAAAGTCGAATTTTAATTGAATGATCATTGAGCTGTTTATTTTCAAGTTATTTTGGAAATAAGCGGCTCTTTTTTTGTATTTTTCACTATTGACATTCCCTTGGGATTGTATTATAACATAGTTATAGAACGTTGTTATAAAACAATGATTTGAAATAGAAAGGATGGTTTTTATGCCTCCAAAACGAAAGTTTACAAGAGAAGACATTGCCCAGGCTGCTCTGGAAATCGTGAAGGAGAAGGGCGTCGAGGCTTTGACCGCCCGCGAACTGGGAAAGCGATTGGGGACATCCTCAAGTCCGATTTTTACCGTATTCAAAAATATGGATGAGGTGAAATGGGCTGCAAGAGAGTTGGCCTTGAACGAATTTAAGGAATATATCAGTGATTTTAAGGAATATACGCCGGCATTTAAGCGTGTTGGTATGATGATGATTTCTTACGCGATACACGAACCGGAGTTGTATAAGCTCATTCATATGCAGGAGTATAAAAAAGGGCAGACCTTTGAAGAGATGGTTCAGGAGTTGGGCGGTATGAAAGAGACCTGTGTCGATATGATCATGAAGGATTATCATATGACTCAGGAAGAGGCAAGTCTCTTATTCAATCACATGTGGGTATATTCTTCCGGGATTGGTTCCCTTTGTGCAACGAAGGTCTGTGATTTTTCGGAGGATGAGGTTGCTAAATATCTGGGTCAGGTATTTGCAGCCATCGTGATGATGATCAAGCATGGTGAGACAAATAATTATATTGGTCAGCCGGAGAAAGGACATTCCGGTACGATTCAGGGCAGAGCCCTGGATGATTTTCCTTTTATAAAGGAATAATGGAGGGGGATTCGAATGCTGAAGATTCATAATTTAACAAAAATTTATGGTGAGAAAAGGGCGGTTGATCATTTGACACTCCATATTCAGCCGGGAGAAATCTATGGTTTTATCGGCCACAATGGGGCAGGGAAGACGACAACGATCAAATCGGTGTGTGGGATTTTGCAGTTTGATGAAGGTGAAATCTATATTGACGGTATATCTATAAAGGATGATCCGATCACCTGTAAAGAAAAGATTGCCTATATACCGGATAATCCGGATTTATATGAGTTTATGACAGGCATTCAGTTTTTGAATTTTATTGGCGATATTTTTCAGGTGCCTGCCGATGAACGGCAGAAAGATATAAAGAAGTATGCAGATGCTTTTGGGCTGACGGAAGATCTCGCCCAGCCAATCTCTTCCTATTCGCATGGTATGAAACAGAAACTGTCGATCATTTCCGCACTGATCCATCATCCGAAACTGATCATTATGGATGAGCCTTTTGTTGGGCTGGATCCGAAAGCAAGCCATATGCTGAAGGAGCTGATGCGTGATATTTGTAATGACGGCGGGGCTATCTTTTTCTCGACCCATGTTCTGGAGGTGGCAGAGAAACTCTGTGATAAGGTGGCGATCATTAAGGGCGGAAGGCTGATCAAATCCGGTACGATGGAGGAAGTAAAGGGTGACGATTCTTTAGAGGAAGTTTTCCTGGAACTGGAGAATGATCATGACGAAAGCATTATTTAAAAAACAGATGATGGAGGTTTTTTCCTGGCTGTATAAAAATCAGAAGACAGGTAAGAACCGGACGAAGAAAGGCATTCTTGTATTTGGCCTGTTTTATCTGGCTATCTTTGCCATGCTGGGCATTTTCTTTTATTATATGGCGGATATGCTCTGTGAACCGCTTGTATCTGCGGATCTTGGCTGGCTCTACTTTGCCATTATGAGTCTTATTGCCATTGCCCTGGGTGTATTTGGAAGTGTATTTAACACCTTCTCCTCCCTTTATCAGGCAAAGGACAATGATCTGCTCCTCTCACTGCCGATTCCTGCATCAAAGATACTGGCCATTCGGTTGATGGGCGTGTATACCATGGGTGTTATGTATGAGTTTATCGTGATGATACCGACACTGATCGCTTGGTTTCTATTTGGCAGATACAGTGCTCTTGGAATCGTTTTCAGCTTACTGATCCCACTGGTATTATCGGTATTGATACTGACGCTCTCCTGTATTCTTGGATGGGTGGTAGCTCTCATCAGCAGTCGGGTAAAGAATAAAAATGTGATCACTGTGATCTTATCCTTAATTTTTATTGCCGGATATTATTATATATACGCCAGAGCCTATACGATGCTGCAAAGCATCCTCGTAAATCTGGATAAGGTCAGCGGCTCGGTAAAAATGTTTCTCTATCCCCTTTACCACATGGGACTGGCGGCGGAGGGAGAGATTCTCTCGATGATCATTTTTACGGCAATCGTCGGCGTGTTTTTTGCAGTTATTTATACGGTTCTTTCCAAAAGCTTGATTCGGATCGTAACGGTCAATCGGGGAACAGCCAAAGTCAAATATCGTGCCAAAACTGTGAAAATGCGTTCGGTGAGCGGTGCCCTGCTGTATAAAGAATTTAAACGTTTTACAGGCAGTGCCAGTTATATGCTGAACTGTGGTCTGGGCATCGTCATTATGATTGTTGCTGCTGCGGCCCTTGTCATCCAGCGGGATGTTGTTATGGAAGTGTTCCAACTGATGTTTGGTGCAATGGATGGATTGATCCCAATGATGGCAGCAGCTGCCATCTGCATGATGATCACCATGAATGATATGACGGCACCTTCTATTTCTCTTGAGGGCAAAAGTATTGGTATCATACAGTCACTTCCGGTATCTGCATGGCAGATTCTTATGGCGAAATTACATCTCCAGCTCATATTGACCATCATACCAGCCATGATTTTAACGGTATGTGCAGAGTTTGTCATTAAGGCATCTGGAATTTATATCCTGCTGATTCCGGCAGTGGTGCTGTTGTTTATTTTATTCATGGCACTGCTGGGCTTATGTGTGAATCTGAAAATGCCGAATTTAAACTGGACGTCAGAGGTCGTACCGATTAAACAGAGTATGGGCGTTATGCTTGTGCTTTTTGGTGGATGGGCGATCGTACTGGCCTTGGGTGGTTTGTATCTTCTCGTGATCCAATGGGTGAAACCGGCGGTTTATCTCGCGTGTACAGCAGTGCTGCTGGCAGGTGTTTCAACCTTGATGATCCGATGGATTAAAATAAAAGGTACAAAAATATTTGAAACGTTATAATCAAAAGGGAGGTTTACAAGATGAAAAAGTGTTTCGTGTTTATTATGGTTGCTGCTATGTATGTCTGTGCATTTACAGCCTGTGACAAGGGAGATGGAGGCAACAGTACCAAAGTTACGGTTTCGGAGGAGAGTAAAGAGTCTAAAGAATCGGAAACTGCAGCGGAAAGTCAGACAGCCGAAACGGTGGTGGACAGTCAGACTTCTTCGACATCCACATCGATATCCGAAGAAAAACTGAGAGCTTTGATGGATGAAAATATTAATGTCAACCTGAACATATTTGGTGTGAGAAGTCTTCCATTTGAAGAGGAAGAAGTGAATGATGAGACAACCATTTATCAGGTAAAGCAGGATGTATTCCCGGATTATGCCAGCTTTGAAAATTATATCCGTTCCATCTATTGTGAAGAAACAGCCGACATGTATTTGTACAATTACCCAGTGGAGGGGGCACAAAAGTATGTAAACCAGGACGGCAAGCTTTGTGTGGATCTTCAGTATGAAGGCGGCAAAGGTTACTATGTAGATTGGTCCGACTATACAATAGAAATTGTCAGTGCTACAGAGACGGAATGCGAATTTATCGTCAAAGCTTCTGTGGAATGGCCGGCGGAAGAACCTGTCAAAGAGGATTATGAAGTAACAGGCAAGGCTATTTTGGAAAATGGTGCATGGGTTTTAACAGAGATGATCGTGTAAGCGTATTTGCAATTGACAATAAAAAAAACACGTAGTACTATACTTGTAGCAGAAAAAGGGGAGCTGGTAATTCAGCCGGCTGAGACGGGATGATGTCATCTTGAACCCATAAACCTGATCTGGATAATGCCAGCGTAGGAAGCATATACTATGTTTGATACAGTACATTTCAACACCTGGATATTTCAGATATTCAGGTGTTTTTATATTTGAAAGGAGAAGGAGAATGAACGCAAGTGTAGCTATTCAGGTATTGCCAAAGGTAAACAGTGATGAAGAAACCATTCGTATTGTGGATGAGGTTATTGCTTATATTCAATCAACAGGTTTAAATTATTATGTCGGTCCATGTGAAACATCCATCGAGGGCGATTACGATGAATTGATGGATATCATTAAAGAATGTCAGAAGGTGGCAGTAAGAGCTGGGGCAGAATCTGTGTCTGCCTATGTGAAGATCAATTATCGCCCAGAAGGAGAAGTGTTAACGATTGAAAAGAAAGTTACAAAACACCACAAATAAACTGTGGTCTGCAGCGGCTATTGTGGGGATTCTGATTTTATGGCAGTTGATCAGCTCACTGGGGATCGTGGACAGCTTTATGCTGCCGTCACCCATTCAGGTTGTACGGGCTTTTGTGAGTGAGTTTCCCTCTCTGATGGAACATTCGGTGATCACATTGTCTGAAGCCTTTCTTGGCCTTGGTCTTGGCGTTTT
>JAXJRF010000123.1:0-8112 GCA_036310765.1 Frisingicoccus sp. | reverse complement strand
TTATGGATAATTGTATTTTTTGTAAAATAGCCAAAGGCGAAATTCCTTCCTCAACCATCTGGGAAGATGATCTGTTCCGGGTAATTTTAGACTTATCTCCGGCAACAAAAGGACACGCTTTGATCCTGCCAAAAAAACATATGGCCAACATCTTCGAAATGGATAATGAAACAGCAGAAAAAGTTTTTGTACTTGCTTCCCGCATTGCGAAGGCCATGAAAGAAACCTTAAAATGTGACGGACTTAACATCGTTCAGAATAACGGTGAAATTGCCGGTCAGACAGTATTCCACTTCCACATGCATATCATTCCACGCTATACCAACGATGGTCAGACGATTGGCTGGACTCCGGGAACTTCTGAGGCTGAAGAAAGAGATGCCATCGCAAAACAGATTGCAGATGCATTAAATAAATAAACCTTTAACACCACTGGCAGATGAATTCCACGTCTGCCAGTTTTATAATATCACCGGCATGGAGTACATATTCATTTCCCGGTTTCAAACGTTCTCCATTTCGGTATGTCCCATTCAATGAGCTCATATCGACAATTTTAATATCACGTCCCTTACCTTCAATTCGTGCATGTATCCGGCTGACCGTTCCATGTTTCAGACATATATCAGCCTCCGTCTCCTCCCGCCCGATCAATACAGGAAATTTTTCAATACAGATCACAGACAATTCATTATCTCCAAAGGGTATCAATACAAGCAGATCTCTTTCGTTTCTTTCATGTATTTCCGGAAGTTCCAGGTTCGGGCATGTATCCGCCAGTTTACTCCTGCCCTCATAAAAATCAAGATCACTTTTTTCCTTTCTTTTTCTTTTCAAAAATCCTGGCCGTTTCATTTTTATCCAGTCTCTCAAGCCTCTTTTGGGGATGGACTTTTCCGTTTCTTCCTTCCATTCTTCTGCCTTATCCAGAGAAATTTCAACTCTTCCAGTTTCAGGCACCGTTTTTTCCAGTTTCAATATTTGCATGAATTCTTCCATAGAACACTCGCCGCTATGCACCTTCTGATAAAATGTATATGCCCACAGCACAGCTTTTTCATTTTCGTAGTCCACACAATTCAGCCAATCCTCGGACAGTTTTTCCATCTGTTTCCAAAAGTCTTCGCCATATCCCGGTATATAGACATATGACCATTTTCCATCCCTGCCATATACATAATCCATTTCCAGAACCAGATTGGATGGATCCAACAAATATTCATCGATGACATGCATCAAACGCACAAGAGATTGGAGAAAGCTTTCGATATGTTCACATTCCATCCTTTCCCCTTCCAGGCTTTCCAAAAACGACACACGAAAATCAAGCACATACACAAGGCCTTTCTGCCCATTCTCCTCTGTCTCATAAAAGGTGAGTAGTTCGGGTATCGTCTGTTTATACAGCAGGATTTCTTCGTATTTCTCCCCATAATGCCCTTCCCGGTCAATCCACAAATAGGTATTTTTCAAATCCTTGTCCCTATGATTCTCTCTGTTCATTCATTTCCTCTCCCTGTTCCATTTCTTTGTGCCGCGGTAAATCTTCACTTGGAAAGGCAGCGGATCGGCCCGTCACCTCACATTGAACTGTCCATTTGAATATTTTAAAATCCGACCGGATATCCACCGTTATCTCCCTCCCCATAAAATTTTTTGACACCTGGATCTGATCGACCTGACCGCTCAAAAATTTCCCCTGCAGCATACGGTATCCCATGTCTTCAATCGATTGCAGATCCGGAGAATCCCCCTGTTTCATGGCTTCATAATCCACTTCCCGGATACCAGGCTGAAGATAACGCCCGCTCCAAAGACTGCCATACATTGCCAGCTCATCCGCTGTACTCTGCATGATCATGCGATCGTGGCAATAAAATCCAAGAAGTACCACCAGACCAACTATAAAACAGATCATACTGATGATCACAGTTCCCTCTACCGTATAACTGCCCCGTTTCATCCAATTCATACAAGCCACGCTCCCAGATAGCCCATGGCCAGAAACGGCACACATGCAACCTTTGATTTTAAATGCAGTTTACCAAAGGCAAGCATCCCAACGGAAAAAGCAAGGATGCATATACCTGCAAAAGCCAATAATCGGATACAAAAGGAGATTCCTTCCAGTGCTCCAATGCCTGTAATCAGGACACCATCTCCGGCTCCAATACAATTTCCAAACAATTTTCCCATAAAATACATGCACATTCCTGGCAGCATCCCCATCAGGCATACTTTCATATCAAATCGACCTCCAAAGACTTCCAAAAATATTCCGCCAACCGTCAATATCATTGCCGGTAATATATTGATTCTCTGTTCCCGGATATCACTGTAGAGTGGATAAATGACCATAAGTAAACTGCACATATGCCCAATTTCCATTTCCGTTCACTCCCCTCCGCATCGGCTGCATGGCACACACCCCTTAGCCAATGCCGACTCTAATTCAACTTGTTCCACCGTACGTTTCAGACCGCTGCACCCCAGACGGCTGTGATAACAATCTCCGGATTCAGTCACATAATAGGTGTCACCCGCATTTGTACTGCCGCCAATACATTTTTCACAGGGCATATAGCCTTTTGTGTCACCCGCATCAGCCATATAAATTTTCAAACGAATATGGGAACACATCCGGTCTTTATGGTATACCTGCCCATGTTCTGCTACAAACACCTGATCCAGACTCTCGGATGCCGCCGCTGCATTTTCTTCCGGGGAACATCCTGTCCAAGCTCTGACGTACACCTGATTGACCATTCTTATTTCTGGAATTGGAATCAGGCCTTCCAGTAACCGAATCCGGTATCTCACTTTTAGTAAAATCCAATCATCATCGGTCATGATCTCTGATTCAGAAAAGTCAAAACCGTAGACTTTCTCCACCCCGCCAGTTTCCAATCCTTCTAAACGCCCTATACTGGCCCAGGCTCCCAGTGTACCGCCCTTTTCCACAATGTCCCCATAAGTTCCTGCAGCTATCCCCAATTGTAAAACCGTATTCGTCAGTTCATTTTGAACAGTTTCTCCAACCTTCACAACGGATGTCAATGCGATACAGGCAATCCATACAAAAAACACCATCGGCACAACAATCGCCGCCTCTACAGTCATACTGCCGTTAAGAGAGTGATGGCAGAATGCTCTTTCAGATTGGAGTGTTTTTCTTTTTATCATATAGTTTTTGTTGACACGTGTTTGAAATTGTAAATTAGGTATCGCCTTTGCGTTTTTTATTTTTAAATTTTTCCAAAAGAGCACTCCGCCATCACCCCCTTCTCAATAGGACAATGCTGTCTGTACATCATGACTGCCAAATCCATGGCTATCATAGTTAAATCTTGCCTGTATACCATAAATACAATATTTCATCCGAAAATCTTCATATCCGTCAATGAGCCGGATATTCTTCTCCATCAGATGTGTCATACGCCGATATTTTGTCTCCGGTTTTGTTGTTGCCAGCAAAATATGTAAATAACCGCTGTAATCAAGCCCCTGCTCACCCCTATTGCCGTCCAGTACAGATGCATTTAACCGAAACATCTGATCCCATGACAGATACCAGGTGTCCTTTGTTTTGATCACAGGTATCTTACCACCCTTTAAAAGTGTTCTGCAGTCCGCAAGAGCCTCCGTAAAAGCCCATGCACTTTTCAGGAGAAATCCAATGACTTCCGTAAATTGCGGAAGAAGAAGTGCCGTTGATAAAAGTCCTGCCGTTTCCATGACCTGCATATTCATCTCCGGCGACATAAGAATATAAGACAGATTCATAACACATCGTATAGCCAGAATCTTCCATAAAACATTTTTCATATTCTCCATATCCGTTTCATTTCCACCGATAATGTATTCCATTTCGTATTTCAAAACACTTTCTTGCTGTGCACCATTATCTCCGTCTGTTACGGCATTTTTAAACACCTCTCCAATATACATATGTACCGCAGCCTCCTCGGCCACACTCCGTATACTGTTTTCCATATCCAGAATCTCGTCCCATTTTCCAAATAAATTTTGAATACTGGCACCATCCTTAAAATCAATAGCTGCCTGTATACGTTTTCCGGCCTCAGGATAAGAGACATCGGTCATCACACATTCTTTTTCTGAAACATGAAAATTTTCCGGGCAGGCCGCCGCCAATATTCCCTGATTCCATATTGCCATCAAAGTATCTCTGGGATCCCGGACCTGTTGCTGCTCTCTTCCTATCTCTTCTTCTCCCATATTCTCTTCTGTTGCCGAATTTTCTGCTGTCATCCGCTTTTGCTGCAAATCCTCGGATGCTCTGTCATTATTCTTTTTCCATTGTCCCAGAAGTAATTCCAGTCCGTCCGACACCAGTGCCGCCTTTCGATTCAACGTAATTTCCCGTACAAAAAAATCCCAGTCACCGTCGATCAGCATGGTGAAGATCGGCTCCTCCATCGCAATGGCTTCCACATTTTTCTTTGTCAGCCCACTCTCCATGTTCTTCTCATATACCTGCAGCAAATATTCTTCTAGCCTCTCCTGCTGAAATGTGTCTCCCCCAAATCCCCCATCAACCGCCAGTATCTGATAACGGTCACGTAGAGGTCTTTGATAGGCCGCCAGGAAACTTTCTGCACTTAATCTTGCAGCTCTCTCTGCATCGGCCCTGCATGCATAAAATATACTCGAATGGTACTGGGCAGCCAAAAGGCTTAAGATAACCATAAAAATAAGCATCATAAATATGGTCACCTGACCCGGTTTTACCCACACATCTGCCTTCTTTTGAATGTTTAAAGAAATCACTTTAAATTGCCGAACTCTGGCTGGTAATCCGGCTGAAAATATCATTGACCAGTGCCGTCAGCTGGGTTTTAAAAATCAAAACAAGACCGATCAGTACCACCAGGATCAAAATAACTTCAACCACACCTACACCGTCATCATCTCTAAAAAATTTTTTTAACATACTCATAAGCCTCCTCCTTATATACTCATGGATAAAAATGCCGGAATCATGAGAACAGCAAAGACAACCGCCATCATTAAAACCATTGGAAAGATCAGCTTTGTTCCCGCCTCCTCCGCATTTTTTCTGGCATTCTCTCTTCGCAGTATCTCTGCCTCCTCAACTTCCTGCATCAACAAATGATTCATTCCTCTGGCTCCCCGTTTCACTTGCTGGGTCATCAATGAGGCAAGTCGCATATAGTTCTGACTTCCGCACCGCCTTCCAAAATTTTCATAGGCCTTCAGTTCGGCAATACCATAATTCATTTCACGAAGAGCTGTTTCCATTTCCTCATATCCCCATCGAAGTTTGCCGCCAACCTGTTTTTCTCTCTGATAATCTTCCGTTATTTTTTCCCAGGCACCCCTGACAGTCATTCCAGCGCCCACAAGGAGTACCAAACGATAGACTATCTCCGGATAATCCGCTTTCAAACCGATTTCCCGATCTTTAAGCTGCTGCTTTCCTTTTTCCAGCCTGCTGAAATAAAACAGCAGAACAATTAAATTGCCCAAAACAAAGAATTTTGGCCACACAGAGGTTTCCGGTTCATACCATTGGATGTCCCTTCCGTCAATATTTTCGGGAAGGACAATCTCCCCGGAAGTATTTTCATCATAGTCCAAGGCCTGTACAGCATCCAAAACTTTTTGCCGGAAGGCTTCATCCTCATCCAGTGGATCCTGTTTTACAGTCAGTGTATAGTCATAATACCTTTCCTCCGCACCATAACTTAATATGGCAGTAATTTTCATTGTCAGAGGTGAAAGGTCCAGAGCCGCATCCGTCACCTTGCCATCCGTCTGTATCCAGCGATAATTTTCTGTTTCCCATCGAACGGCAAGGCCCAGACTGTCAATGCGGGTCGGAAAATACAATTTTTTTGATACAAAATCTGAGGATTCATTTTCTCCGAGCCATACCTGATCCAGCCATTCTTTTCCTTGCTGGAATACGTCTTCAAGCTCGTCGTCTGTATACGTGCGTTCCTCCAATGTGAAATTTATCGGAAAACTCCCGTCGGATGTCCGCACTTCAAAATTTACCTTTGTTTCTCCCATTCCGGGCGGATTTCTCTCCACAGCCCGTACCGGCTCCCGCGTGTCCAACCGTTCTTTCGCCCAAAAAACAAGCGTAAGAACACCGACAACGGCGAGACCTGCGGTAAGCCATTTTTTCTGCCGATTCATTGACCTCCCCCTATTCATCATCCAATTTCAGGATCTTCATCCCCAAAAGAAATGCCCCCACGTAAACACCCAGACACAGCGTCATCATACATATACCAACAACATTTCCATAAAGCACATCCATAAAATCCGAAGAAAAAACTCGCATATAAAAGATTACGCCTGCCGGAATCATGCACATGAAAAAGAATTCGTTACGTTTTGCCCCCAAAATTCCTTCAATCTCATATGTCATTTCGATCCTGTGCTGTATCTTTTCCACACTTTCCCGGACAAGTGCCGCCATGTTTCCACCCTGTTTTTTTGCTAGAATCAATATTTTCGTAAAGTTTTCAATATCCTTATCGGCACATCGTACCGACATATCCTCCATACATCTGGCAACCGGAACATTCCTTTCCATTTTCTGACATACCATTTCCAGCTCCAAAACCATACGGGAATCTGCTTTCAGACTGCGTTTCATATCCTCTGCTGCCCTTTTCAAACTTTCTTCCAATGTAGCACCTGCGGACAATGAACTATAAACAGACAGCATCGTATCTTTAAAATCCAGTCTCAGCTGTTTATCACACCGCCTTTTTTTGAACTGATAAATTTTTCGATAAAGCAAACCATACAGGGGCAACCCGGCAATGGCAAATGCCGTCTGATCGTAAAACAGCCATCCTGCACAGAAACACAGACATCCGCAAAGCACGATACACCGGATGCGTTCGGACAATGTCATCTGATACACACCTGACGGAGTCAGTTTCACAGCCCATCCTCCAACCGGATCGCCGCGGTTTCCAGTTTTTTTCTGTGAACCAGTCGGTTGCCCGCGGGCAAAAGTTTTCCTGATACCTTCTCCGCCTCCGACCCATAGGCACACTCTTCCCGGATCATATTATTCTCTTCCATTTCTTTAAATACAAATAATGGGTTTAAGCGGATTTCTCCGTTCTCATATCCAACAATCTCCGTTATTTCCGTCACCCTCCTGCTCTTATCTCTCAATCGTTCCAATTGGATAATAATGTCAATGGCAGAGGCAATCTGTTTGCGTATGGCTACCAACGGAATATCCGTCCCCATAAGTACCATCGTCTCCAGTCGGGAAAGCATCTCCTCCGGAGAACCTGAATGTCCTGTGGATATGGAACCATCGTGTCCGCTGGACATGGCCTGAATCATATCCACACTTTCCGCACCGCGCACTTCACCTATGATTATCCTGTCCGGCCTCATCCTCATGGCACTCTTTATCAGTTCCCTGATGGACACCTGATGTTCTCCATCGGCTGTGGCATTCCTCGCCTCCAATTTCACTAAATTTCGTATATTATGTATCTGAAGCTCAGCCGAATCTTCAATCGTAATGACCCGTTCCTCCTTTGGAACATAATTCATCAATGCATTGAGCATCGTTGTTTTCCCTGTTCCCGTACCGCCCGAAATAAAAATATTATAACGGGCCCGTACGAGTTTTTCTAAAAATACGGCTGCCTCTTCCGATAAAGCTCCCAGACGCATCAGATCTTTCATATCCATCGGCTTTTCCGGAAACTTTCGGATCGTTAGAATCGGTCCGTTTAATGCAACCGGTTTTAATACCACATTTACTCGAGAACCATCCGCCAGCCTCGCATCAACAATCGGCGAGGCTTCATTTACCTGCCTGTTGGCTCCAGCTACAATCTGCTGAATCACATCCTCCAATTTTTCATTTGATTCAAAAGATTTTTCCCATCGGTAAATATGTCCATATTTTTCATAAAAAATATCACCCGCACCATTTACCATAATCTCGGTAATTTCCTTATCGTCTACAAGTTCCTGCAATAAATCCAGACGCCGCACAGAATTAAACAATTCCTGACGAAGCATCAGTTTTCGGTAACCACTTAAATACGTATTTCTTCCAGCTACAATAATCAACTCATC
>JAXJRF010000122.1:0-5265 GCA_036310765.1 Frisingicoccus sp. | reverse complement strand
GTTCCAAAGGAACAGCAGATGTATGCAGCAGATCCTCAGTTTCGTGATCAGTATCTTGAACAGATGATCGCATTTCGTGCTTATGCCAAATACGGCGAAGATATGGGATTTGAAGAAACCGATGAATTCAAAAAAATCATGGAAAACATGAGAAAAGAAGTGCTTGCCCAGTTTGCGATCAATGCAACTGTACATGAAGCTGAAGTGAAGGAAGATGAAGCAAGAGAATATTATGAAGCTAATCAGAATCGCTTTGAGAAGGGAGCAACGGTTCATGCAAAGCATATCCTTGTAGCGGATGAAGCGGAATGTCAGGGCATTCTTGAATCCATCAATAACGGTGAGAAGACATTTGAAGATGCAGCTATGGCTTCTTCCACATGCCCATCCAAGGCTCAGGGCGGTGACCTCGGTGAATTTGGCAGAGGCCAGATGGTGAAAGAATTTGAAGATGCAGCCTTCGATGCAGAAATCGGCAAGATTGTCGGACCGGTTCAGACTCAGTTTGGTTATCATTTGATCAAAGTTGAAGGAAAGAAAGAAGCTGGTGTTGCTCCATTTGAGGAAGTTGCAGCTCAGATTTACAATATGCTCGTTTCCCAGAAACAGAACGAAGCTTATATGACAAAGCTGAATGAACTGAAAGAAAAATATCTTCAGAAATAATATTGGAAAAGGCATTTTTCCGATAAAAGAAAATATATTTAATTTAAATATCTATGAACCAGGATGAATCGAATAATGGCTTGTATCAGATTTATTGAAGTTCCAAGGATTTGTCAATACCCGTCCCTTCCTACCGGATGTGAGTCGGTGGCAGCAGCGATGGTACTGCAGTTTTACGGTGAGGATATTCTACCGGAGAAATTTGCCGGAGAGTGGCTTGAATGTGACAGTAAGTTTGATTGGAAAAACGATAGGCTTTACGGGCCGGATCCGGATAGAGTGTTTGTCGGTGATCCTTTTTCAAGAAACAGCTATGGCTGTTTTGCCCCGGTGATCGAAAATGCGGTGAACGCAAACAGTTCGCTTTGCAGGGCAAAGGTGATCAGGAATCGGGGATTGGAATATCTGTGCAGTCATTATATTGACGCGGGTAAACCTTTGCTGATCTGGACGACAATGGGGATGAAACCGGCAGAACAGGGAAAAAGCTGGATTTTATCAGATGATTCGATTTATACATGGATTTCAGGCGAACATTGTATGGTGCTTGTTGGATATGGCCAGGATTATTATTTTGTCAATGATCCCATGTCCGGAAGCACCGTTTGTTTTGAAAAGGAAATTATGGAAGACAGGTTCCGGAAATTGGGTTCACAGGCCGTATACATCTATCCTGTCGTTGCGGAAAGCCTTTGAAAATGTTAAACTGAAATTAATAAAAAATTTCAGAAGGAGTGGGAGATTATGATTAAAAAATTCTATCCGCAGGGAAAATCAAAGGCTTTTAATGTATCCTATGATGACGGTGTACTTCAGGATAAAGAATTGATTGATATTCTTAACAAATATGGGATTAAAGGAACATTTAATCTGAATTCAGCTCTGATGAAACAGGAATTCGCATGGTTTCATGAATGCGGCATGGTCGTCAAGCGGCTTTCGGACCGGTTGATCCGGGACGTCTATAAGGGACATGAAATCGCGAGCCACACATTGAATCATCCGTATATGGATCACTTATCAGCGGAAGAAATCCTGCATGAGATGGCGGCCGACAGGGATAATCTGCAGGCGTTGTCCGGAACGGAAATTTCAGGTTTTGCTGTTCCTTTTGATTATTACAGTGATCTTATTAGAGAATGTGCGAAAATTGCCGGCTTTGAATATGTCCGTACATCGAAACTGAGTGGTTCCTATACGCCGCCGAAAGATGTTTACAACTGGCAGGCGGGTATTTTTCACCTATCTGCGGAACTGGGATCTTTTGTGGACGGTTTTCTGGATACGG
Source organism: Frisingicoccus sp. (assembly GCA_036310765.1). GTDB lineage: Bacteria > Bacillota > Clostridia > Lachnospirales > Lachnospiraceae > Frisingicoccus. The sequence continues at coordinate 3,311 of JAXJRF010000122.1, read as the reverse complement.
ATGAGGAGCTTGCCCTCTGTCAGATTGCAGGTCATTCCTATGATCTGGATGCGGAACGCATATGGGAGCGGATTGAAACGTTGTTTGCAAAGGTTGCTGCCGATGAATCGGTGTGGTTTGCAACTCATATCGAATTGGTTCGGTACTTAAAAGCCATGGGCAAAGCAGTTGTTACAGATAAATATATACATAATACCAGTGACCGGGAGCTGTGGTTTGAGATCGACGGACAGACAAAATCATTGCAGTCGGGAGAAGAATTATGGATGAAATAGGGAATGGGGGATTTTATGGAAAATCAGGAAAAGCCGCATAAACGGCGTGTGCGTTATGCAGGCACACATCCAAGAAATTATAAAGAAAAATATAAAGAACATAATCCGGAAAAATATGCCGATACGATAGAAAAGGTCATCCGCAAGGGAAGTACACCTGCGGGGATGCATATTTCCATCATGGTCAATGAAATTCTGGATTTTCTTCAGATCCAGCCGGGAATGACAGGTCTTGATGCGACGCTGGGTTATGGCGGACATACTAAGGAAATGTTAAAATGTCTGGAAAATAAGGGGCATATTTATGGATTGGACGTAGATCCAATCGAATCAGCCAAAACAAAGAAACGTCTAGCAGATCAGGGATTTGGTGAGGATATCCTTACAGTGCGTCTTCAAAATTTTGCAGATATCGATTGCGTTTCCAAAGACATCGGAAAGAAATTCGATTTCATTCTGGCGGATCTGGGTGTATCTTCCATGCAGATAGACAATCCGGACAGGGGATTTTCCTATAAGGTGGAAGGTCCCCTGGATCTTCGAATGAATCCGGAGAAAGGGACGAGTGCAGCAGAACGTTTAAAAGAAGTGACACAGGAAGAACTGGTTGGCATGCTTATTGAAAATGCGGATGAGCCGTATGCACATGAGATTGCCGGTACGGTTTGCCGGTGGCTGAAACAGGGACGGAAAATCGAGACGACCACCCAGTTAAAGGAAGCAATTGAAGATGCACTTCGTTTTATTCCGGAGAAGGAGAGAAAAGAGGCGGTAAAGAAATCCTGCCAGCGAACCTTCCAGGCATTGCGTATCGATGTCAACAGTGAATTTGAAGTATTATATGCTTTTCTGGAAAAACTTCCGGAAGTTCTGGCTCCCAATGGACGCGTTGCAATCTTAACATTCCATTCCGGTGAAGACCGTCTTGTGAAACGTTCTTTTAAAGAATTTTACAAAGCGGGGATTTACAGCGAAATTTCCAAAGATGTAATTCGGCCGTCCGCAGAGGAATGTGCAAGAAACAGTCGTGCCAAATCCACAAAAATGCGATGGGCAATTCGTGCATAATATAAAAAATTTATTGAATTTTTATAATAATGGTGGTATATTATAATTCATACAAATATCGCTTTAGTGTTGAAAAGCAATAAAGTGTCTGACGCAATAGCGACAATTTGTAATTTTACTATGAAAGCGACAATTTGTAATTTTACTATGAATTAGAAAGTTTGTGAAAATATGGCTCAGTCAGAAAAGGTATTAGAAATTAAAGATTTATGTGTAGATTTTAAAACCGTTGAGGGTACCGTTCGTGCGGTCAATCATCTGAGTTATACATTACATAAAGGTGAAAAGCTTGGTATCGTCGGCGAGAGCGGCAGCGGAAAGAGTGTTTCTTCTCTGGGCATTATGCAGCTGATCCCGAATCCGCCGGGGGAGATCACACGAGGAGCGATCATCTATAAAGGGGAGGATCTTGTCCATACCTCTGAGAAGAAGATGCAGCATATCCGCGGCAATGAGATCTCGATGATCTTTCAGGAACCGATGACATCGCTGAATCCGATCATTAAGTGCGGTAAGCAGATTGCAGAGTCGTTGATGCTGCATCGGGGAATGAAGAAGAAGGAGGCCATGCAGGAGGCCATTGCCATGATGAAAGCCGTTGGCATTGCCAATCCGGAAGTGCGGGCTCATGAATATCCTCATCAGATGTCTGGCGGTATGAGACAGAGAGTGATGATCGCCATGGCTCTCGCATGTCAGCCTCAGATTTTGATCGCAGATGGACCGACGACGGCTTTGGATGTGACGATTCAGGCACAGATTCTTGATCTGATCCGGGATCTCAATGAATCCATGCATACATCTGTTTTATTTATCACCCATGATTTGGGTGTTGTCAGTGAATTATGTGATACTGTCATTGTTATGTATACCGGACATATTGTGGAAAAAGCTCCGGTTCGTGAGCTGTTTAAAGATCCTAAGCATCCATATACGATCGGTTTGATGAATGCGATACCGAAGATTACGAAGGATCGTCCGCCGCTGGAAACAATTGAGGGTATGGTACCGAATCCGACAGAACGGATTTACGGCTGCAGTTTTTGGCCGAGATGCCCGCATGCGACAGAGCGGTGTAAGCAGGAGAAACCACCGATCATCAATATTTCCGAAGAGCGTCAGGTCAGATGCTGGCTTTATGTGGATTCGGATGAAAGTAAGGAGGTCTAGCTTATGCCGGAAAAAGAAGTATTAGTGAAGGCCGAACATGTTAAAGTTTATTTTAAAGGTAAAACAAGAAAATCAGGAACCGTAAAGGCTGTGGATGATGTCAGCTTTGATATTATGAAGGGCGAGACCTTCGGTGTTGTTGGCGAGAGTGGCTGCGGTAAGAGTACATTGGGACGTACACTTGTCCGACTGCAGAAACCGACAGAGGGGAATATTTATCTGGATGGCAAGAATATTTCGGATATGAAGGGTGCTGAGCTTAAGCAGATGCGAAAAGAGGCTCAGATCATTTTCCAGGATCCGTCAGCCTGCCTGAATCCACGTCGCACAGTGCGTCAGATCCTTATGGAACCCTTTGAGATCCACAACCTGAAAGGTCAGGTAGATGTGGAGGCCCGTATTCAGGAATTGATGTCCTTAGTTGGTCTCGATACATATCATCTCAGCCGTTATCCCCATGAGTTATCCGGCGGTCAGAAACAGCGTATCGGTATTGCCAGAGCATTGGCACTGGAGCCGAAGATCATCATTTGTGATGAAGCCGTTTCAGCTCTGGATGTTTCCGTACAGGCTCAGGTATTGAATCTTTTGCAGGAATTGAAGGAAAAACTGGGACTTACTTATTTCTTTATTTCCCATAACCTGAATGTTGTCTATCAGGTCAGTGACCGGGTTGGCGTTATGTATCTTGGAAGAATGGTCGAGATTGCCGATTACGATCAGCTTTATGAGAAACGTTATCACCCATATACGGAAGCACTTCTTTCGGCGATCCCACAGCTGGATCAGGATGCCCAG
>JAXJRF010000121.1:0-7455 GCA_036310765.1 Frisingicoccus sp. | reverse complement strand
TCCGCAAATAACTTTTTCGCCTTTTCCGGAAGGTTATTGACAAGCCGACCGCCCCGTAGAGGCTCCATGATCATTACCGGAATCCCCTTCGAAGCTGCGTACTGCAGCCCGGTACGTCCCGCTTGAGAATTTTCATCCAGATAATTATACTGAATCATACAAAAATCCCAGTCATAGGCATCGATCAGTTTGCAGAACATTTCCGAATTGCCATGATAGGAAAATCCAATCTGCCTCATAGCTCCACTGGCTTTTTTCTCCTGGATCCATTCCTCAATCCCAAGACTTTTTAACCGTTCCCACGTCTTCACATCCGTCAGCATGTGCATCAGGTAATAATCGATATAATCTGTCCGAAGACGTTTCAGTTCTTCCTGAAACATTCTTTCGGCCGCCTTATCTGACCGGATCAGATAGTGGGGCAGTTTTGTTGCAATATAAATTTTATCTCGGATTCCATACTTTTCAAGGATTTCTCCCAATGCAGCTTCATTGCCCGAATAGACATAAGCTGTGTCAAAATAATTGACCCCCGCCTCATAGGCTGCCATCACTTCCCGGCCAGCTTTATCCAGATCAAACTTGCCGCCTTTTTGCGTAAAACGCATACAGCCATAGCCAAGTACAGAGATTTGATTGCCATATTTATCGCTGCGATACTGCATCTTCACATCCTCCATCCAATCACCCATGCACTTCTGCATTTTTAACATATAGTGTTCATTATAACATGCTCATTTAAAAAGAAAAAGAGCCAAACCTTTTTTGTTTGACCCTGTAAGTTCCTATTTTAATGCCCACAGACGAAATACCTGTTCTGCCGTATTCGCCATATTCACCTTTGCGATTTCCGGTTTCATGGCCTCTTCCAGTGTGACAATGTTTCGTAAAATCGGAAAGAAAGCGTCAATGCCGCTTTCATGGCACGCAACAGCTTCTTTGGTCACACTGCCTGCAAAGGCGATCACCGGCTTATTGTATTTTTTTGCCAGCTTTGCCACGCCCACAGGTGCTTTTCCCATAGCTGTCTGTCCATCCAGACGACCCTCACCGGTAATCACGATGTCCGCATCCATGATATACTGCTCCAGTTTTGTTTCCTCCAGAACAATTTTAATGCCCGACTCAAGTACCGCGTTGGTAAAGGTGAGAAATGCAAATCCAAGGCCTCCAGCAGCACCGGTTCCTGCCTGACGGGGATTGGCCTTTGGAAATGTCTGTCTCGCCAAATGTGCATAATAACCAAGCCATTTGTCCATCTGCATGATCATGGACGGATCCGCACCCTTCTGCGGGCCATAAACAGCACTGCAGCCCTGTTCACCGCATAAAACATTGGTTACATCGCAGGCAATCCGAAATTCACATTCCGCAAGTTCAGGAATCACATACTCTGCATTAATAGAGTCCAAAATCTCCAACCCCTGTGCCCCAAAAGGCACCTGTTTTCCATCTTTATCAAGAAAGCCATAACCTAAGGCCTGAAGCATGCCGATGCCGCCGTCATTGGTCGCACTGCCTCCGATACCGATGATAAAACGGCGGCAGCCTTTGGAAATGGCATCCTGGATCACTTCGCCCACTCCATAGGTCGTTGTATAAAGAGGATTTCTCTCTGCCTCCGAGATGAGGGTAATTCCAGCCGCACCGGACATTTCAATGACCGCAGTTTTCGACTGCTCAATGATGCCATATGGACAGTTCACAGGCTTTCCCAAAGGCCCAGTAACCACAACATTCTGCATCATGCCATTCATGCCGTAAACAAGGGCTTCCACTGTTCCCTCTCCGCCATCTGCCAGAGGACGCACAACCACCTCGGCATCACTTTCCGCTCGGCGGATCCCTTCAGATATGGCATATCCTGCCTCCACAGAAGTCAGACTTCCTTTTAAAGAATCAATTGCTATAACTGCTTTCATCTTGTACCTCCCATTTTTATCCACGAATCATCTAATGAAATTATTGTAACAAAATATTGGCAACGAAAAAATAGTATATATAACATAAATAATGTCTATTTTTCAAATATAATTGTCCGATATAACAATAGATGTTATAATATGTAAAAAATCGGTGTCGAATGGAGGCTCTTCTATGTTTTTAAATGTCAATCAATCACTGGCTCAGCAGATTGTCCAGACGGTAAAGGACGTGTGCGGTCAGGATGTCAACTTTATCGATCAGTATGGAATCATATTTGCAAGTACGGATGCCAAACGTATCGGCACCTTCCATGAGATTGGATATAAAGCCTTTCATACAGGCACAGCCATTGAAGTGGATAATGATAACACTTTTACCGGTACCCACAGAGGAATTAATCTGCCTGTCTATCATAATCAGTCCGTACTGGCAGTTATTGGAATTACTGGAGAGCCCCAAAGTGTAAATAAATATGCCCATCTGGCGGAACGCATCACCCTTCTTCTCATCCGCGAACAGGAGATCAATGCCCTCAGCCGAAATCAGGCGGATAAAAAACACTTTATGATCCATTCCTTGATTGGAAAGCAAAATGTCAATAAACATTATTTAAATGAATCTCTGGAAGATTTCGGAATAGATCTGGAAAAGGAAAAACGCTTGATCTTAGTCCGACTGGATCATCGCTTTCATCCGGGTAATGCTTCAATGATCGAGATCCAGATCGGCCAAATGTTTGAAATGGCCGGCATCCGGTTATATACATTTGATTATCCCAACGAATATCTGGCGATAATCGACGCTGATGCTTTTGAACAGAACCAGTCCATCTTCCAAAAATTCTGCTCCAATTATCCGGACATCCTTAAAATTACGGTTGGAAAGGCCACATCCGTATACGATCTTCGCAGTTCCTACCAATCCGCATTGACAGCCTGGAAAAGCATCGCCTCCGAAATAAAAAACTTTGCCCTCTTTGATGATCTGACCCTGGAAATCATACTGTCCGCAGTAGACGAAGAATCAAAAGAGGCATTTCAGCAAAAGACCATCGGAAAACTCTCCGACGATGAAACTGCTGTACTCAAAACCTACTTTGAAAATGACATGTCCCTTTCCAAAACATGCGAACAGCTCTTTATACACAAAAACACGCTGCAATATAAATTAAACCGCATCCATCAGAAATGCGGTTTTAACCCACGGGTCTTTAAAGATGCGGTTTTGCTTTACCTTGCGGTGTTTAATGGTGGATTTAATGGTGCCAGGCACCATTAAAGTTAATTTAATAGTTTTTTTATGATTTTTTTATAGTGCCTGTCACCATTATTGGCACCATTATTCACCTTCCACAAACAATCTGTATTGTTCTTCCCGATTACCATCAAAAAATCCCAATACTTTTTCCCTCTCCAAGCACTTCAATTCTTTTCCTGAAACAAGTGCCGCATAACTACTGTATGGATATGCAATTGGTTCATTCACTATGCCTGCTTTTACAGGATTCAGATGAATATATTTACTAACTTCAAGGAAATACATAGGATTCTTCGTAATACTGGATAGGTACCGAGAATCAAATAGATGACCTTTGAATCCATATTTATGATTAAAATATTTTGCATAATTTCCCATTATTCTTCTCATAATGTGCCATATTTCCTTTTCCTGAGTTGTTATCAGCATATGAAAATGATTCGTCATCATACAAAAGCTGTGTAGTTGAAATGACATTATCTCCTGTGTACTCTCCACAATTTTCAGAAATATTTCATAGTCTTCACCATCATTATATATCGACTCTCTTCGTACGCCTCTCCCCATAACATGCATACTGCACCCTTCATACCATTCTCTTCTTTTCCTCAAATTACCCTCCAATCTTTTTTCGAAATTTATTCGTTTTTACGTATTTTCCATTTTAAAATATGCTCTCAAGTTTATTCCATTTCCTTGAGAGCATTAAAATATCCCAATAATCTATCTCGTTTCTTTGCATCCAGTTGCTGAAATTCCGCCACAAACTGTCCCAACTCCGTCTCTTTATCAATTAACAACACTCTAGAAACAGCACTTCTCGCCCCTTCTCCTTCCGTTCCTGATAATAATTCATAAGGACTAACACCTAACACTTCACATATAATAAGGATTTTTTCTGAAACCGGGTTTGTCTTTTTTCTCTTCCAATCACTGATGCTACTCTGTGAGATTCCTGTAGCTTCAGAAAATTCTTTCTGAGACATTCCTCTTTCTCTGAGCAGTTCAAATATTCTATCGGATATCGTCATTTCTGATCATTCCTCACTGCTGATAATTTTCTTTTAGCTTAACAGATAAACATTATTTCGTCAATGCGTATTTATTCGTTTATATTTATTTAATGGTGCCTGACACCATTAACCATTTTCCTTGCTTTTTTTGACATCTCTTCCAGTTCTTCATTAGAAAGTTCCGGAAGTCTCTGAATCGTGTCTATAAAGGCAGCCATCGTATCTTTCTGGCGAATTTCAATAATCTGGTTATAGTAATTCACAACAACACCAGTTACAATAGCAACAACCAAAATTGCATATATCGAGAGCAAAACTGATATGATTTTGGCAATTGGAGAAACGACCGTCACATCACCAAATCCAATGGTGGTAATTGCCGCATAGCAGAACCACAGCGCATTCCCATATGTATCTATATTCGGATCAAATATCTGAATAAGAAAAGCTGCTGTAAAAACAAATCCCACAAAGGAAATTAAAATCTTATCCGTCTGAGTGCTTTTCAATATTCCCTTTAGTATATTTAATCTTCTCATAACCTGTCCTCTTTTTTATGTTTTTTATAATTTTTTAATAGTACCTGGCACCATAAAAACATCATAAAGATTCCCGTGCATGCCCCTGCACTATCAAGGATCACATCTGCAGTTCGCCCTGACCGTCCGTCGACGAAAAGCTGGATGGTCTCGTCCACTGAAGCTACCAAAATACAAAACATAACCGGAATCCACAAAATATTCCGATACTTTGTCTGTCGCACACTCATCCACGCCAAGACCCCAAGAATCAAATACTCGATAAAATGAGCACACTTCCGGAGCAAAAAATGCAGCTGTTCGATCTTTTCGACAGAACAATGTTCCATATAATCAATAAACCCAGGCAAAAATGTTTTCATTAGCCATCTTCCGAAGCCGTGACTCAAATCACTTGAAACATTCCCCGGTTGAAGGGAAAAGGAAAAAATAAGTAACGTCCAACATAATGTCAGAAACAAAAATATAGTCTTCTTATTATATTTATATATCACTGTTTTCTTCATTGCTTGATCGAATTCTTTCTTTAGAAATATTTAATGGTGCCTGGCACCCATAAGTAGGCACCCATAAGTATCACCCATAACTCAAAAAATATGGTCAATCTGGTCAACACGCATGTTTTCCCTGGCAATTCCAAACTGCTCGCAAAGGCATGTCTCCAATTCTTCTGCAGAAGATCCACACTCTCCATCAAGTCCGTTATGGCCGCAGATAGTATCACTCAAAAGAACATGATCATCTCCGACCATGGCAAAAACGGTTTTAATAACTTTTTGTCCATTCAGATCCGTTTCCAAAAGGTTGATTGCAAAATCCACACATTTAGAAAGTACCTTATCGTTATAATACGTACTCGAAACACTCAGTATATCAAAATCATACTTATTATAAGCACGTTTTGCTGCTCGAAGCGGTGCTTTCTTATACGGCTTAATCCAAATAACTTTTTTTCCCGTTTCTACACCAATTACAGCATCCATATGAATCGTACTGAGGCTTGGCTTATCACATTCATCCTCCCCACAGTTATCATCTTCGGAATCCTGTTCTGTCCCATCATCCGGCTCATCAATTCCCACAATACGTGTAAATGGCTCTGTTTCTATCTTTGCAATATGCCAAGCATCAATAATCAGAGGTTCTTCATATTTTGCAATTGTGATCATATGGAACATACCGCCGATTCGCTTTAAAAGAAACACCTTTGTAACCGGAATGCTGTGCAGCGAACAATTCCTGATATGAAAATGAATCGTATCTCCAAAAAAAGCAGACAATGAATGCCCCATAGAAACAAAATCCATCTTCTTAGAAAACGCAGTCAGATACAGCGTATACACAGTTAAAAAAAGTATACATATATTCGATACGAGTCCAACGATATTGCAGATAAACGTAAATAATGTCATACGGTTTCTTCCTTTCGTAAATATAGACTACAATTCATCAAATGCCTGATCCTTTTAGAAATGTGTCAAATTCTCATAAATTGTTAAATTTATTTTATAATGTTTATGGATTTTTATGGGTGCCTGACACCATAGTCTCTGCTGCACTATTATCCTGCAACTGCCGAATCGAATCCATTGCTGGATTATTCATTATTTTTAGAATCTCAAACGCTTTCATTCTATTTCACCCCATTTATTTACACTGCCCGATAAATTTCTTTGGAAAATACTGGTTTTATTATATATTGTTTTAGATAAAATAGCAAAAAATAACGTAAACGCAAAATAGTGAGTACCCTTCATATTTAATGGCGGCTATATTGCAGCCACCAGTTTTTAAGATTTTCGTATTCCTGCCGGAAGTTTTTCAGACCATGGAAGCAGCTCCTGTATGAAGGAATGATCATGGTCATCCATATGTTTTGGTATCTCTTCCAAAAGATACTGAACATAATCAAACGGTTTCAGGTTGTTTGCTTTTGCGGTCTCAACGATGCTGTAGATCATAGCGGAAGTTTTGGCTCCGTTGATTGTATCGATCATCTGCCAGTTCTTTTTCCCGATACAGAATCCACGGATCGCCCGTTCCGATGCGTTGTTGTCTATCGGGACATCTCCGTCGGTAAGAAAAACTCGGAGATAGGGTTCCTGATTCAGTGCATAACCAACGGCTTCGCCAAATTTATCTTTTGACGATACGTTCAATCTTTTCAGGTACACAAAGAAGGCATCAACAAGTGGTCTGACTACCGCCTGTCGCTGCTCCAATCGTTCTTCGGAAGAAAGATCTTTCAGTTTGTTTTCTTCCCGGTAGATCGCCTGGATCTGTTTCATGAGAAGGAATGCTTCGGATTTCTTCCGTAATGGTTCCGGGATCACATTCAGTGCATCATGGAACCTGCGTCTGCAGTGTACCCAACATCCTGCTATTGTCAGGTCTTCCATCTCTTTTTCCAAGGTATGGTACACCTGATAACCGTCAGTGACACAGATACCATCATACCCCTTAAGGAACTCTCTTGGATGTGAGGCGTTCCGGGTCATCTGGTATTCATACAGGACGATCTGCCTGTCCTTATACATGTGTCCGGAACGGTATACCCACATATAGCTCTTTGATCCGGCTTTCCTTCCGTCATGGTTCACGAGCACCGGTGTCTCATCGGCCTGGATCACATGATAGGAATAGATCTCCTTATGCAGATGATCATATAAAACAGAAAGATATTCCTCACAAAGACGGATGCACCAGTTTGCCATGTTCTG
>JAXJRF010000120.1:0-2473 GCA_036310765.1 Frisingicoccus sp. | reverse complement strand
GGTCATGCCATTTCTATACAGGAATTGCTGGACAGGATATTGTCTTTGTCAACGGTAGAGATAGCAGTTGAAAAGGATCCTGAAAGACTGCGTCCATCCGATATTCCGGTCATTGAGGCAGATATCCAAAAACTTCAGAAGACGATAGAATGGCGTCCTGAAATAGAGTTAAATCAAACACTTTTAGAAACACTTGATTATTGGCGGGGGGATTTAAAATGAAAAAAGCAAGATTTTTATTGTTTGTATTGTCTGCTACGTTAATCCTGACTCCGGTATCGGCTGTTTATGCTGAAGAATCAAATGCAATTGAGTCTGAGGAAAGTCGGCATGAATCGTTGGAATCAGAAACGAAACAGACAAGTGATGAAAGCGTTATGTTGGCAGTAGAGACACCTGTTTTGGATACTGCATATGAAAATAAAAATGTATATGCTTTTGTGAAACGGATGTATGAAATTGTGCTTGGCCGTTCACCAGAAGAAGATGGCCTTAAATATTGGTATGATTCTTTGACTTTAGGAACAAATGAAGGTGCAGAAATAATAAATGGATTTTTCTTTAGTGAAGAATTTCAAAATGCTGGACATAGTGATGAAGAATACATATATAAATTATATCGAGCCCTTTTTAATCGAGAAGCGGATTCAGAAGGCTTTAAAACATGGATGGATGCTCTGAATAATGGTATGAGTCGTCGTTATGTATGTGCAGGATTCGTTGGATCCGTTGAGTATGATGAATTATGTCGCTCTTATGGGATTGTACCAGGAACCATGAGTACAAATGAAAATCGTGATAAAAATAAAAATATAACTAGCTTTGTGAGTCATTTTTATAAATATTGTCTTGGACGACAGGGAGATGTGAATGGTTTAAATAACTGGACAGGTGACCTTATTTCGGGAAGAGCCAAAGGTGTTGATATTGTTAAAGGATTTTTCTTTAGTGATGAGATGCAGAATAAGAAACTGAGCAATGAAGAATTTGTAGATATTTTATACCAAACGCTTTTGAGCCGCAAGTCAGATGTAGCGGGCAAGTCAGACTGGGTAGGACGTTTGAATAGTGGCGTATCGAAACAGCATGTAATATGTGGTTTTGTTTATTCTTCAGAGTTTACAAAATTATGTCAAACCTATGGCATTAACCGAGGTGACATGGAAGTTTCGCAGGAAACAAGAGATGAGAATGCGAATCTTACGGCCTATATCTCTAGATTATATTCGGTTTGCTTTGATAGAAAGGCGACAGCAACTGAATTAAATCATTGGACGGATAGGGTGCTTAACAAGGGTATTTTATCTACAGAACTTGCATCGGCATTTTTCACATCTTCTGAATATACACAGAAGAAAACAGATGACAGAACTTATGTGATAGATATGTACGAGGCACTTCTGAATCGTAGACCGGGAAATTCTGAGATTGATGAATGGATGAATAAACTACGTAAATCTTCTAGAGAGGATGTTCTTAAGGAACTTGTGACGAGTAAAGAGGGGCATGACAAGTGTCTTGAGGCGGGGGTTGCTGTTATTTCGACAGGATGGGTTGAATCTAACGGCAAAGTATATTATATTGAAAATTCTAAAAGAAAAACAGGATGGCTTACATTAAATGGTCAACGTTATTATCTCAATCCTAGTAAAGGCGGCGAAAAAGAAATAGGTTGGGAATATGTAGATGGTTATAAATTATACTTTAATAGTGAGGGACAGCTTGTTCAGGATGTAGAGTATTTGATTGGTCCGCAAGATTCTTATTTTATTAAAGTATATAAATGGGCAAACTATTTAATTGTATATGCTAAAGATGGTGATAATGGTTATACAATTCCTGTAAAGGCTATGATTACTTCTTGTGGTAATAATACACCTACTGGAAATTATTATACACCAAACAAATTTCGATGGTTAACAATGGTCGGTGGGTCCAAAGCTCAGTGGTGTACTCAGATTAGCGGTGATTATCTTTTCCATTCTGTTCCATATAGAATTGCAGATAATTCGACTTTGTATACAGACATTATGTATAATCTTCTTGGAACGACTCAGTCGCTGGGATGTATTCGCCTTCAGGCAGGAGATGCAAAATGGATTTATGATAATTGTGAACTTGGAACACATGTAAATATTGATCCAAATGTTAACCAAGGACCTTTTGATAAACCGGCATTTGAACCAATACCTACATGGCATACATGGGATCCAACTGATCCGACAGCGAAGTACTTATGTACACAGCACGGATGTCATTAATGTAATAATATATTATAAGGCTACTGCATAGGATCAGGCAGTAGCCTTTGGTTTTATTGTTGTACTTTCGTGTAAAATTGCTTATAATATTTCTATATCATTTACACTATGAAAAGGAGTCAGTGATGAAGTGTATTGTTTTAGCTGGCGGCAAAGGCAACAGTTTGTGGCCTTTATCCAGAGAAAATTATCCGAAACAGTTTATGGATATT
>JAXJRF010000119.1:0-8409 GCA_036310765.1 Frisingicoccus sp. | reverse complement strand
GCTTACGCTCCATGTATCAACCATGGTATCAAAGGCGGTATGGCAGGTGCTCAGACAAGAATTAAAGAAGCTGTTGCATGCGGTTACTGGAATATGTGGAGATACAACCCAGCTCTTAAAGCTGAAGGTAAGAATCCATTCATCCTTGATTCTACAAAAGAACCTAAGTATGAAGATTTCAGAGCATTCATGATGAATGAAACACGTTATGCTTCCCTTAAGAAAGGCTTCCCAGAAATTGCTGAAGACATGTTCGTTAAGACAGAAGCAGATGCAAAAGAAAGACTTGCTGGCTACATCAAAATGGCTGACTAATCAATTGATTGCATAAACTGAATAAAAAATAAGTGGGCGTCGTCTGGTTTTACCAGGCGGCGCCTTTTGTTGTGTAGAAATGGTCATCGCCGTTCTCTGGACTCTCCGGATTCTTCATATCCCATGTTTGTTTCTGTATAAGAATTGTTCGTATCGTTTACACCATTGACACCGGACATATTCGAAGCATTTTGACCAAAGATAGATGTTTCAATATTATCCTTATCTCTTAAATAGGCATCCATAAGGGTATCATCACGATAACGGAGTAGAGCGGTTGTTCCATCAGACAAACTGTAAACTTCAATACTTTCATGATCGGCAAGGCTTTTATCACCTGTGCCGAGTAAATCTTCCACATCACTGCGAACCATACCAGAATACAATCCGCGAACATGGTCTGCTGTTAAATCTGTTCGGGCCTGAGTGCCTGCTGTGTCGGCACTTCCGCAGGCAGTGAGGAAAAGTGAAGAAACGATTGCCAGGCTAAGAAAAAAATGTTTCATGTGTGAGCCGTATGTCCGGTGAACTTTCATTGTAACTACCTCCTGAATTAAAAGATAGTAGTAGTATGAACTTTTATATTGAAAATATGCATTGGATCCGATTTTGAATTGAAGAAGAAAGGCACCATCCACAGTTTCCTGTGAAATGGTGCCAATTTTTTTGAAAATTAAACGTAAGATAAGCTGTCTGATGGATAGAATGGATCGCATGTAACATCGATTCCAAGTTTTCTTAATGTCTGTTCATCGTTTCGAGTCAGCATAATGGTTGAGTGTGCCTGCATACCGCGAAGCTTGCTTAAATTGTCCATGGCAACCTGAGCAACCGGATTGGTTACGGCACTGATGCTTAAAGCAATGAGGATTTCTTCACTGTTCAATGCGGTATATTTATTGTGCAGGTGTGTACCCTTCAGATTAACCATTGGCTCGAGGATGTTGTGAGAGATCAACGGGATTTCATCGGAAATACCAGCGAGATATTTGATCGCATTCAGGATCATGGCACTGCAGGCACTCATAAGTTCAGATTTTCTTCCGGTAATGATCTGTCCGTCTTCCAACTGGATAGCTGTAACGGAACAAATATCGTTGTTGATCAAAATGCCTTTGTATTTTTCAGCCAATTCACGAGCAGGTAAAACAACACTGCGGTCTTCCTGTTTCAAAGCCATCTGTTCCATAATCAAATGCATACGCTGCATAGCATCTTCGTCGATCATACCCTTCTTGTAATCACAGGCTGTTTTAAAATAACGGCGGATGATTTCCTGACGGGAAGCCTCCTGAACAACCTCGTCATCAATAATACCGTAAGCAATACGGTTGACACCCATATCGGTAGGGGATTTATAGACGGAAGGTTCGTTGGTAATGCGTTCGATAATGCGGCGAACAACCGGGAACATTTCCAAATCTCGATTGTAGTTTGTTGCAACTTCACCGTAGGCATCAAAATGGAAGGAGTCGATCATATTCACATCCTTCAGGTCAACGGTCGCTGCTTCATAAGCCATATTTAATGGGTGTTTTAATGGAACATTCCAAACAGGGAAGGTTTCAAACTTGGAATAGCCAGCGGATTTGCCAAGGCGGTGTTCGTGGTAAAGCTGATTTAAGCATGTAGCCAGCTTGCCGCTGCCAGGGCCCGGAGCAGTAACAACAACGATTGGTTTTGTTGTTGTTATGTATGGATTACGGCCATAACCTTCGCTGCTTACGATTGTTTCCACATCTGTTGGATAACCGAGGATTGCCTCGTGAGTGTATACTTTAATATTGCGGCGTTCCAGTTTGTTGATAAAGACAGTTGTTGCCGGCTGACCGCTGTAACGGGTGATAACAACGCTGTTTACTTCAAGACCATATTCGCGGAGATCATCAATGAGACGAAGAACGTCCATGTCATAAGTGATGCCAAAGTCACCGCGGATCTTATTTCTTTCGATATCACCGGCGTATACACAGATGATAATTTCGGATTTGTCCTTTAACTGCTGAAGAAGTTTGATTTTAGCATTTTCATCAAAACCTGGAAGGACACGTTTGGCATGAAGGTCCGAAATTAATTTGCCGCCAAACTCAAGATAAAGTTTGTCATAGTTGTTAACGCGTTCAAGAATGTACTTTGATTGTTCCAGAATATATTTGTCCGGATCGAATCCGATTTTCATAACAAGTTCCCCCTGTAATCGTAATTTCAATTTAAAACTAAAAATATCATACAACAGTATATCACAATTTACGACAATCTTACAATTAGGAGTTGATAAAAATATGCTGTTATTTTAATGAAATATATAGTATACTCGTAATTACTTAATTTAATTGGTAAGAGGGGTTCTAATGACACATCAGTATCAACTAAAAAATGGCATTCGTATTATTATGGAAGAGATGCCGTCCTATCGTTCGGTTTCCATTGGCGTTTGGGTACGTGCCGGTTCCATGTATGAGAATGCTGCGAATAATGGAATGGCCCATGTCATCGAGCATATGCTCTTTAAAGGGACAGCCCGGAGAAATGCGGCCGATATTGCCAATGAGATGACAGCGATCGGTGGAAATATGGATGCATTCACCTGCAAAGACTGTACATGTTATTATGCGAAAACATTGGACATTTATGCGAAAGACGCACTGGATATATTGGGGGACATGATATGTAATTCCCTTTTTGATGAAAAAGAATTAAAAAAAGAACTGGGTGTGGTTCTCGAAGAAATTGATATGTATGAGGATTCACCAGAGGATCTGGTACACGAACATCTTCAGATGGAAGTATGGAAGGATCATCCACTTGGTTATTTGATCTCCGGACAAAAGGAAGTAGTCTCCGGATTTGACAGAGAACAGCTTATGGCATTTTTTGAAAAATATTATGTTGGGAAAAATATAGTCATCTCTGTGGCCGGACATTTTGAAAAGGAGCAGATGCTGGAATGGATCCGGGAGTATTTTGAAGAGATACCAGCTGGCGATGCTGCGGATCCGGGAAAAGCTCCGGAGTTTTCGACGGTTTTATGGAAAAAAGAAAAGGATATTGAACAGAATCACATATGTTTGGCATTTGACTGCTGTTCAAGCTTAAGTGAGGAACGCTATGTGATGACGGTTGCCAATAATATTTTTGGCGGCAATATGAACTCAAGGCTTTTTATGAAGATCAGAGATGAGATGGGCATGACCTATGCTATTTATTCTTATGGAAGTTCCTTTGAACAGGCAGGTCTTTTCCAGATTTATGCTGCCATGCAGCCATCCCAGACGAAGGAAGTCGTGGACGCTATTTTTTCTGAAATTGATAATATTATTAAAAATGGTGTGACTCAGAAAGAATTAGATATTGCTATCCAGCAGATTCAGGCAGAATTGATCCTCGGTAATGAAAGCAGTTATAATCGTATGAGCGGCCTGGGCAAATCTCTTCTCATCAGAGAGGAAGTCATTCCGTTGGAAGAGGAACTGAAGAAAATACAGCAGGTTACTGTAGAGGATGTGCAGGCATTTTTCAAGAAGTATATACAAAAGGAACGCTGTGGAATTTCCATTGTGGGAAATGTAACCTATGATCAGGAGGAATTATGACAAAACTGGAATTTTTAAATGCATTGCGTGAAACACTGGCAAATGAACTGAACCCGGCTCAGGTGGAAGAGCAGGTTCAGTATTACACAAGATACATTGATGATCAGATTTCGTTGGGGCATACAGAGGCAGAGGTGATGGCTGAATTGGGGGATGCACGCAGTATTGCCCATAATATTATCGATGGAGTAGAGGAAGATAATGAATATCAGTCCTCTGGTACAGTTTATAGTGAAGAATCAACAGAGGAAAAACCGGAATGGAAATCCAAACTCAAAACTTATGGAATGATTGCAGTTATACTTCTTATTGTCTTTGCTGTGCTTATCCTTGTTACAAAACTGATCATCTGGGCACTTCCAATGATCCTGACGGTGGCTGTGATTCTGTGGATCATCAAAAAAGTCAACGGACAGTAGGAGATTTGCGGAATGAAGATCAGTATTTTATGCGTTGGGAAAATTAAAGAAAAGTTTTTCCGTATGGCCATTGATGAGTATGCTAAGCGGCTTGGAAGATATTGCAAACTGGAAATTATTGAAGTTGCAGACGAAAAGACACCGGACAATGCCAGTGATCATAAGGTGGAGTTAATCAAGGAGAAAGAGGGCGAAAGGCTTCTTAAGAATATTAGTCGGGATGCCTTTGTGATCGCCTTGGCCATTGACGGAAAGCAGCTCTCATCAGAAGAATTGGCCTCAAAGATTGAAAGTCTGGGGATTCAGGGGACAAGCCATATCCAGTTGATCATCGGAGGTTCTCTTGGACTGGCAGACAGGGTTTTAAAGGAAGCGGATATGCGGCTGAGTTTTTCAAAAATGACCTTTCCGCACCAGTTGATGCGTGTTGTTTTGCTGGAGCAGATTTATCGAAGTTACCGTATTATACAGAATGAGCCGTACCATAAGTAAGCAGATGAAATAATAAACATTTAAGAAAGTATTTTTGTATCTATGTAAAAAATTATTGAAAATAGAATCTATTTGAATTATTTGGAGAAGGAAAAATGTATTTCTTTTACATTTTAAATGTGGTTAAAGTATCTATGCAAAATAATTTATAAAATAGAATCCATATTTTTTTGTTTCATGGATTCCTAAGCAGGAATTTTTTTCTATAGAAACTTTTTTATACGGATTTTTGCGTATTGCCCTAGTTTGTGGAATAAAATGGATTCTGAAAAATGTTTTTTGTATATAGACCTAGGCATGCATTTTCACCAATCTTGTATTCATTTTTATGAATGTCGATAGGCAAATAAAAGGAGCAAGGTATCTTTCAACCTTGCTCTCATATCAAAGGAATATTCTATTCAGCTCAACAAACCGGAACTTGGTAATCAGAAAATACCTTTATTATATTTAATCATTGCGTATAGACTAATTCCAAGACCAATAATCAGACCTATTATTACAGACGCAGAACCTATGATGGTAAAGAAGGATAGCTTAGTCAGTTCGGTTACAAGGGAGAGTGTGCCAAATACGATGATGCCAGCACCACATAAAACAGTGCCCACTCCCATAAGTTTTGCATAAGCCATCTTATTTTCTTCCGCAACCCTTTGCCTGTGATACCAATGAATCGAGTTGATATTTCCCTTGAAATTACAGATTCCAAGTACAACTATAAAAATTCCTAAAACAATAGGAACAACAACAGATTCCATAGCACACCTCCTCGTCAAATTAAAAACGGAAAAATTAGAAAATGTTTTTTATATTATATAACACTTGTCTGCTTGTTTCAAGGTATATAAAAGTGTCATTTGGTGGAATGACCGCTAATCGAGAGCTGTACCATAAGTAAGCAGATGAAATTGAAAATCCGTATTTGCCGAGAGGCAGATATGGATTTTCTTTGCTTACGTAGGTGGCTGTGGTAGAATATAAACAACAGAGTTGAAAAATTGGAAGTTGGGGAAGTTATATGAATATAATAGTAAGTTTTAGTGGCAGAAAAAATGGAAACAGTGATACAATAGCAAAATATATTGCTAAACAAAATGATACGATTATTTATATGAGAGAACTGTCCATACAGCCTTGTGCGAATTGTGAATATGAATGTTTTAAAGGAAACTGTATATATAAAGACGATGGAATTTACACACTTTTTGATCAGTGTTTTAAAGCAGATAAGGTCTTTTTTATCGTTCCGATGTATTGTGGAAATCCTTCAGCACTTTACTTTATATTAAATGAAAGAAGTCAGGGGTATTTTAAGCACAATGAGGAAAAATATAATAATTTTATTGAACGTTTATATGTGATAGGTATATACGGGAACAGTGTTGACAACCCTGAATTTGAACAATTGTTTGTTAGAAATTATGCATTTAATAATCCTGAAAAACATATTCTGGGCTTAGAAAGGCATAAGTATGGTCAGAAGATGAAAGATTTTTTACTTGTTGAAGATGAAGTTGAAGAAAAGATTAACAGGTTTATGAATGACTCAAGTTGTCTTAAAAGTAAATAAATAGATATCTTTTATGGAATCCAGGTGATGTTATATGCAGTTGAACAAATGTCATAGATGTAGTCTAGTCTCAACCCTAAAAATTAAAAAATTTGTAGAAAGATGGATTCAGCCTTGCTAGTCCATCTTTTTTCATGTATAATATTGTTGAAAAATTATGATAATTAACAAACGGGAGGAATAAAACGATGTCTCAAAGAAAAGATATCCATAAAGTACTGATTATCGGTTCCGGTCCAATTATTATCGGACAGGCATGTGAATTTGATTATTCAGGCACACAGGCATGTAAAGCCCTTAAAAATCTTGGCTATGAAATCGTGTTGGTAAACTCCAATCCGGCGACGATTATGACAGACCCGGAAATTGCTGATGTTACTTATATCGAACCATTAAATGTCGAAAGAATTGAGCAGATCATTGCAAAAGAAAGACCAGATGCACTTCTTCCAAACCTTGGTGGACAGTCAGGTCTTAATTTATGTACTGAGTTATCCGAAGCCGGCATTCTTGAAAAATACAATGTTCAGGTTATCGGTGTTCAGGTTGATGCAATCGAACGTGGTGAAGACCGTATGGAATTCAAGAAAACAATGGAAAGTCTCGGTATCGAGATGGCACGCAGCGAGATTGCATACTCTGTAGAAGATGCCCTTCGTATTGCAGATGAACTTGGTTATCCGGTTGTTCTTCGTCCAGCTTACACAATGGGTGGTGCCGGCGGCGGACTTGTTTATAACGTAGAAGAGTTAAAAACAGTTTGTGCACGTGGTCTTCAGGCCAGCCTTGTAGGTGAAGTTCTTGTTGAAGAATCTGTTCTTGGATGGGAAGAATTGGAATTAGAAGTTGTTCGTGACGCGAACAACAACATGATTACCGTTTGTTTTATTGAGAATATTGATCCGATCGGTGTTCATACAGGTGATTCTTTCTGTTCTGCACCGATGCTTACAATCTCTGAAGAAGTTCAGAAACGTCTTCAGGAAAAATCTTATAAGATTGTTGAAGCCATCCAGGTTATCGGTGGTACAAACGTACAGTGGGCACATGATCCTGTAACAGACAGAGATATCATTATCGAGATTAACCCACGTACATCCCGTTCTTCCGCTTTAGCTTCCAAGGCTACAGGTTTCCCAATTGCCCTTGTATCCGCTAAACTGGCTACAGGATTAACACTGGAAGATCTTCCATGCGGCAAATACGGCACATTGGATAAATATGTTCCGGACGGAGATTATGTCGTTATCAAATTTGCTCGCTGGGCATTTGAAAAATTCAAAGGCGTAGAGGATAAGCTTGGTACTCAGATGCGTGCCGTTGGTGAAGTTATGAGTATTGGTAAAAACTACAAAGAAGCTTTCCAGAAAGCAATCCGAAGCCTTGAAACAGGACGTTATGGTCTTGGTCATGCAAAAGATTTTGATACAAAGACAAAAGAACAGCTCCTTCAGATGTTAATCACAGCATCCAGCGAACGCTACTTCGTTATGTATGAAGCACTCCGCAAAGGTGCAACAGTTGAAGAGATCCATGACATTACAAAAGTTAAAACTTACTTTATTGAACAGATGAAAGAACTGGTTGAGGAAGAAGAAGCATTGATGGCATTTAAAGGTCAGCTTCCATCCGATGAAGCTCTTATTTCTGCAAAGAAGAATGGTTTCTCTGATAAATATTTAAGCCAGATTCTCGAAATCAATGAGGATGCGATTCGTGAAAAGAGAATCGAACTTGGCGTGGAAGAAAACTGGGAAGGTGTTCATGTAAGTGGTACAGAAGACAGTGCATACTACTACTCCACATATAATGCTGAAGACAAGAATCCAGTGAATGAAGATAAACCAAAGATCATGATCCTTGGCGGTGGTCCAAACCGTATCGGTCAGGGTATTGAGTTTGACTATTGCTGTGTTCATGCGGCTAAGGCCCTCAAGAAACTTGGATTTGAAACAATCATTGTTAACTGTAATCCGGAAACTGTATCAACAGACTATGATACATCCGATAAGTTATACTT
>JAXJRF010000118.1:0-1618 GCA_036310765.1 Frisingicoccus sp. | reverse complement strand
CCTTTGCAGGGCTTAATGCATTTTCAATGAAAATAGCCGGATCTTCATTCCAGTTTACAATATCAATCTTTTCGCCGCGAAGTTCATCCACAACAGCTCCAACTCTGGAACCATTGACACCAACACATGCTCCGACTGGATCAACATCCGGATGATTGGAACGAACAGCGATCTTTGTTCTGGAACCTGCTTCTCTGGAAATGCTGCAGATCTCTACTGTACCGTCACGCACTTCAGCAACTTCATATTCAAACAAACGTTTCACCAGTTCCGGATGGGTTCTGGAAACAGTAATCTTTGGTCCTTTTGTTGTATCCTTAACTTCCACAACGTAAAGCTTGATACGTTCTGTCGGCTGGAAATATTCACCTTTTACCTGTTCGGCTTCTGTGAGAACTGTATCAACTTTTCCAAGGTTAATGCTGATATTGCGTCCGTTATAACGCTGTACGATACCTGTAACGATATCTCTTTCTTTATCAAAATACTGCTGATATAAGGATTTGCGTTCTTCTTCACGAATCTTCTGAACAACGACCTGTTTTGCCTTCTGTGCAGCGATACGTCCGAAGTTTCTTGGTGTCACTTCCACATGGACAATATCTCCAAGATTGCATTTAATATCTTTTAAACGGGCATTAGCCAGACTGATCTGAAGTACATCATCTTCAACTTCTTCAACGACTTCTTTTTCTGCATAAACAACAACATCCCCTGTTTCACGATCAATATTCACGCGGATATTGTCTGCTTTGCCATATTCGTTTTTACATGCAGCTACCAGAGAGTTTTCCATAGCCTCCAGCAAAATGTCTTTGCTGATGCCTTTTTCTTTTTCAATCTGATTTAAAGCTTCAATTAATTCGTGTCCATTATTCATTTTATCTATTCCTCCTATCCTACGCTAAAAAAAGAATGCCTGTCGAATAATCGCAATATCTGAACGATTAAACGTCATCGTACTTTCATCATCCATCTCAAGTGTGACTGTCTCATCATCATAAGCTGTCAAAATACCGACAAATTCTTTTTCTTTATTTATTGCCTTGTATAATTTAACTTCCACATCTTTCCCGATGTTTCTTATAAAATCCTTTTCTTTCTTTAAAGGACGGTCAAGCCCAGGAGAGCTGACTTCAAAAATATAGTTTTCGGAAATATAATCCTCTTTATCCAGTGTTTCTTCGAAGGCCCGGCTCACAAGTTCACAATCATCCACAGTGATACCGCCCTCTTTATCGATATACACCCGTAAATACCAGTTTGCACCTTCTTTGACCCATTCCACATCCACAAGTTCGAAATGATTGGCGTCAATCAACGGCTGAATCAATGTTTCTGTTTTGCTTTCATAATCTTTTTTTGCCAAGTTTAACTTCCCCCTTGAAAACAAAGTCTGTTTTATACGTCCTCGAATACTCCGTTCAAAAAAAATCCTAAAGACGTACAAAGAGTGGACTCACGTCCACTCTTCTAGTTAATTATTATCTGTTATCCATATTAGTGTAACACCAATTATTTCAAAATGCAAGCACTTTTAATAAACCATCGGTATGACGTCTAAACCATTTGTGATAATGTCCTAATATACCACAAGGAAAAATGTCCCAAGTATGGT
>JAXJRF010000117.1:0-5902 GCA_036310765.1 Frisingicoccus sp. | reverse complement strand
TTCTGCAAAACGTATGGAGATGCCTCCTTTCCCAGTGGAAAGATTTATGGAAGCCGTAGATAAAGTAGTAAAAGCCAATGCAGCATGGGTACCTCCATATGGAAGCGGTGCAACTTTATATTTAAGACCATATATGTATGCATCCAGTCCGGTCATTGGTGTAAAACCGGCAGAGGAATATCAGTTCCGTCTTTTCTGTACACCTGTAGGACCGTATTTTAAAGAAGGTGCAAAGCCGATCACATTATGTGTCAGCGATTTTGATCGTGCCGCACCTCATGGTACAGGCCATATCAAAGCCGGATTGAACTATGCGATGAGTCTTCATGCAAATGTGACAGCCCATGCGAATGGTTTTGATGAAAATCTTTTCTTAGATCCTGCAACACGTACATATGTTGAGGAGACAGGCGGTGCCAACTTCCTTTTTGTAACAAAGGATGGTGAGATCGTTACACCTTTATCCGATTCCATCCTGCCTTCAATCACAAGACGTTCTCTTGTTTATGTTGCAGAACATTATCTTGGATTAAAGGTTACACAGAGAAAGGTCAAATTGTCCGAGCTTAAAGATTTTGCCGAATGTGGTCTTTGCGGTACAGCAGCAGTTATCTCACCTGTAGGAAAGATCGTGGATCATGGTGAAGAAATCTGTTTCCCAAGCGGTATGGATGAGATGGGACCGATCACAAAGAAATTATACGATACACTGACAGGTATCCAGATGGGAACGATCGAAGCTCCTGAAGGATGGATCCATAAGATCATGTAATTGAATAAATGAACGATAATAGAACGTTTGCACTTTTGCCGGGTGCAGACGTTCTTTTGGTTTTCGGGAAAACCTTCATGAAAGAAATGGGTTGACAATACGATAGCTATATAATATAGTGTTCCTATAAAGAAATACTATAAGGAGTGGCGGGATGGATTTAAATGATGCACTGATGTGCTTTGGTCTGACAAGGCAGGAATCGACGATATATCTGACCATGCTTTCTGAGGGAACGATGACAGGCTATGAGGCGGCAAAGCGCACAGGTATATCCCGATCGAATGCTTATACGGCTTTGGCCTGCCTGGTAGATAAAGGTGCAGCACATCTGATTGAAGGAACACCGGTGAAGTATTCTGCTGTGGATGTGGAAGAATTTTGCGATAATAAGTTAAAACGTCTGGAGCGGATGAAAGCCTATCTGAAAACGGAGCTCCCAAAGCAGAAGGAGGCCATGGAAGGCTATCTTACGATACGGGGCGATGAACATATTTCCGACAAGATCCGGTATATGCTGGACAGTGCGGTATATCGCATTTATGTTTCGGCGGAATCCAAATTACTGGAACCTTACAGGGAGATTTTGGAGCAGCGGGCGAAAGATGGGTTAAAGGTTGTGATTATTACAGACCCGCCCTTTGAGATGCCGTTGGCAAAGGTTTATCTGTCCGAACGTAATCCGGGACAGATTGGTCTGATCGTCGATTCGTCTACGGTATTAACAGGCGATGTGGGAGATGGCGACCACTCGACATGCCTGTATTCGGGCAAGAAGAATCTGGTGACCCTCTTTAAAGAGTCATTGGGAAATGAGATAAAGATTATAGAACTTACAGGAAGGAATGCATAGAGGATGAAAAAAACACCATTTGTAACAAAAGCACAGTTAGAGGAGATGATCGAGAAGTACCCGACACCATTTCATTTGTATGATGAAAAGGGGATTCGTGAGAATGCACGTCAAGTATACAAAGCATTTTCATGGAACAAGGGATTCAAAGAATATTTTGCAGTTAAGGCAACTCCAAATCCATACATTTTGAAAATTTTACAGGAAGAGGGATGTGGAACGGACTGTTCTTCATTGACAGAACTGATGATGTCCGATGCCTGCGGTTTCAGTGGAAAAGAGATCATGTTCTCATCCAATGCAACACCGCCGGAAGATTTTGCTATGGCTGGAAAGCTTGGTGCCATTATTAATCTGGATGATTTTACTCATATCGATTATGTGGAAAAAGTACTTGGAAAGCTTCCGGAGACAATGTGCTGCCGTTATAATACAGGCGGAAATTTTGAATTGAGCAACGGCATTATGGATACACCAGGAGAATCCAAATATGGATTTACACGTGCACAGCTTACCGAAGGCTTTAAAAAAATGATGGATAAGGGCGTGAAACATTTTGGACTTCATGCATTTCTGGCAAGTAATACAAAGACGAATGAATATTATCCTGCATTGGCAAAGATCCTCTTTAAGACAGCCGTAGAGTTAAAGGAAGAGACGGGAGCGTCTATTGAATTTATCAATCTTTCCGGCGGTGTCGGCATTCCGTATCATCCGGATGAACCGGCCAATGATATTTTAGCGATTGGGGAAGGTGTTCGTCAGGCATTTGAGGAGATCCTTGTACCGGCAGGACTTGGCGATGTGGCTATCTATACGGAGATGGGACGTTTCATGTTAGGACCATACGGTCATCTCATTGCTACAGCTGTTCATGAAAAGCATATTTACAAAGAATATATCGGACTGGATGCCTGTGCATGCAATCTGATGCGTCCGGCGATGTATGGTTCCTATCATCATATTACCATTGCAGGCAAAGAGGATGCACCATGTGACCATGTTTATGATGTTACCGGTTCTTTATGTGAGAATAATGATAAATTTGCCGTTGACCGGGCTTTACCGAAGATCGATATCGGTGATATTGTTATTATCCATGATACAGGTGCCCATGGTTATGCGATGGGTTACAATTATAACGGTAAACTTCGTTCCGCTGAAATCCTTCTCAAAGAGGATGGAAGTACCCAGATGATTCGACGGGCTGAGACACCTGCAGACTATTTTGCGACCTTTGATTTTAGTCCGATCATGAAAAAATATTTATAATAGGTCATAAAAAATCCACTGTCAAAATCCTTTTGGAAAATGACAGTGGATTTTATTTATTTACGGGATTCTTTAAGGATTGAAATTAATTCAGGCAGTACTTTGTGGAGATCACCGACAATACGATAATCAGCAATATCGAAAATAGGTTCTGCACCATTGGTATTAATGGCGATAATGATTTCTGAATCTTTCATACCTACAACGTGAGCCGGTGCACCGGAGATACCGCAGGCAATATAGACTTTTGGAGCCACCGTCTTTCCTGTTGCACCAACTTGGTAATCTTTGGAAATCCAGCCTTCGTCAACAGCAGCGCGGGATGCTGCAATATTGCCGCCCAGTAATTTGGCCAGTTCACGAAGAAGATCAAAACCTTCCGCACTTCCCACACCGCGGCCGCCTGCAACAAGAACAGAGGCACTTTCGATATCGGAATCTGCCAGACCCGAATCTTCCAAAAATTCGATAAAACGGCTTTTGATCAAAGATGGATCTTCTTCGATGGAGAGAATCTTTTTATTCAGATCCATATCCGGCGTTTTGTCATTCAGCGGAAATGCACCGGCATGAAAACTTCCAACCTGAGGATAGGTTTTCAGAGTGATCGTTGCATTCAGTTTGCCGTCATAGGTTGGACGGATAAACATGAAATCATCTTCGGATTTACGATAAATAATATTGGAACAGTCGGAAGCAATACCGAGATCCATAGCGGCTGTAAGGCCGGCACTGATCTCTTTGCCAAGCGGTGTAGATCCAAAGAGGACAGCGAAAGGCTGCTCATCGGTAATCGCTGATTTTAATGCAGCGACAATGGATTGGGGGGCAAAGCTGCCTTCCGGACATACGACAGGAATGGCTTTCATATTGGCTTCCTGTGCCAGTTCATGCGCCTTGGCAAGTAATTCAAGGCCGACACGTTTCGTCTGATTATTTGTTGTTTCTATAAATACCCAAATATCATTAAACTTTTTCATATTCCAACCTCCTATGCCAAGTTCTTTTCAAAAAGTACATTTGCAAGTTTGTTTGCAGAATCAGCCGCATTTGTTCCGGTAATGGAAATACCTTCGGACTGTTTAACTGTAGGGAAGATAGCCTCTACGATGGAAGGGGAGACAAGTAATGCCTCGTTAATATTCAGTTCCGCATTTGTAAGAACTTCAATGACTGCTTTCTTAGCCGCCATTTTTCCACGAACCGTAACAGAACGCGGTTTGTTGGAACCTTCCACAACGGAACATACCACCGGGAAGTTGGCCTGCCATACTTCATAGCCTGTCTGAGCTTTGCGATGAATGGTCAGTCCATCATCTGTCGGCTGAATCTGATATGCGGAGCTTAAAAGGCCAAATCCGAGCATTGCTGCAAGCTTGCCGCCAATCTGTCCGGTAGCACCGTCAAGGGCAGACTGTCCGCAGAAGATCACATCCGGTTCGCCGAGGTGACGAATGGCTGCTGCCAATATTTTGGCTGTTACAAGTGTATCTGCCTGGCAGAAAGCTTCATCTGTGATACGGATCAATCGATCTGCACCTATAGCAGCTGTTTCACGCAGCTGAGTTTCACAGCTTTCGTTACCCATAGAAAGTACAGTAACGGTTCCGCCCTGAGCAGCTTTCAATGACAGAGCGGCCTCAAGAGCATTTAAATCTGCAGGATTCATCATGTTGGCTGTATTCGACCGGTCTACGGAAAAAGTCTGTGGATTGATCTTTATGTCAGAAATGACAGGAATCTGTTTGATTAATACGTAAATATTCATAAGCTCCCTCCTTAAAAATAAAAATAGGAATTGTTACTAAAATTATAGAATAATTATGGGTCTTTGTCAATTGAAAAATACGAAAAGTGTGGTAAAATAGAACGCGGTGTTTTTGGAAGAAGATTAAAAATGAAATAAAGAAGGAGAGACAGCAATGGATCATATGACAAAAAATTCTTATTTATTTAAAATGTCCATACCCATATTTGTAGAACTGCTTTTACAGCTTCTGGTAGGAAATATCGATCAGATCATGGTCGGCCATTATTCGCAGGCATCGGTCGCGGCTATTGTCAACGGAAATCAGATTATCAATATTATGATCATTTCCATGAATATGCTCTGCATGGCGACGACGGTGGTACTGACCCAGTGCCTTGGTGCTGGTGACAGATATAAAAGTAATCAGATTTGCGTATTATCGACTATGGTGATCGGAGCGGTCAGTTGCGTGACGATGGTTATAGCGGTTGTATTCAATCGTCCGATTTTTGAAATGATGAATATCGACCCGTCGATTTTGGAAGAAACATGCAAATATCTGATGATCGTTGGCGGATTTTCTGCCGTTCAGGGACTTTATCTGAATTTTGCCGCCATACTTCGAAGTCATACCCGTTTAAAACAGGTCATGATCGTTTCAATCATAATGAATGTTCTGAATATTATCGGAAATGCCATTTTGATCAACGGATTGTTTGGGTTTCCGCGGTTGGGAATCGTGGGTGCAGCCATTTCAACCGTAATCAGCAAAACGATCGGGCTCATTCTGATCTATTGGGTATTTCGAAAGTATACGGAAATTGAATTGAAGTTAAAATATTTGAAAACCGGAAGTAAGGATATGCTCGTGAAACTGTTGAAAATCGGTGTTCCTTCCGGACTTGAGAATTTTTCCTACAATCTTTCTCAGATATGTATTCTTGGAATCATTAATCCGTATGGTGCGATCGTAACCGCAACAAAGGGATATTGCAGTATATTGGCCAATTTCGCTTATCTTTATGCCATCGCCATTGCAGATGCCGTTCAGATCGTCAATGGTCATTTCCTTGGAAAGGGTAAAATTGATGAGGTGGAGAAAAAGGTGTGGTGGACACAAAAAATTTCCACTTTGATGTGCGTAGGACTTATGTTTGTCATATGGATCTTCAGTGAGCCGATTCTTGGAATATTTACCCGGAATCCGGAAATGCTGGCTCTTGGCAAACAGATTCTTTTTATTGATATTATTCTT
>JAXJRF010000116.1:0-4467 GCA_036310765.1 Frisingicoccus sp. | reverse complement strand
TGCAGATATAAAACAATATGATATAGCCAATGGACCGGGGGTGCGGATTTCACTTTTCGTGAGCGGCTGCACTCATCGGTGCCCGAATTGTTTTAATGAAGTTGCCTGGGATTTTAATTACGGCAAACCTTTTACAGAAGAGAATATTGAGCAGATTCTTGAATATCTGGAACCGGATTATATCTGGGGATTAACACTTCTGGGGGGTGAACCGATGGAACGGTCCAATCAGCAGGGACTTTTGCCATTGGTTCGAAAAGTAAAGGAACGTTATCCAAATAAGACCATCTGGTGTTTCTCAGGATATCTTTTTGACAGGGATATTGTGGGACGGATGATGAAAGAGTGGCCGGAAACAAAGGAATTGTTATCCTATATCGATGTCCTTGTGGATGGCGAATTTATTGAAAGTCAGAAAGATCTGACAAAACGTTTCAAGGGCTCAGCCAATCAGCGCACGATCGATGTACAGGCATCTTTAAAAGAAGATCGTGTTGTTATTGTGGAAGGCTATGAATAAAAATTACTGGAGAAAAACATGAAACAGCAAGTAAAGATAAAGAAATTAAATGATAAGGCAATTATCCCAACTTATGGAACAAAATACAGTGCAGGCGCAGATCTTTATGCCTGTATGGATGGGGCGATAACGATCCAGCCGGGTGAGACAGTGCTTGTAAAAACCGGTGTGGCCATGGCGATCCCGGAAGGATTTGCAGGACTTGTTTATGCGAGAAGCGGTCTGGCAACAAAGAAAGGTTTGGCTCCGGCCAATAAGGTTGGTGTCATCGATGCAGATTATCGCGGCGAAATTATGGTGCCACTTCATAATCATTCCCGTATTCCGGTGGAGATCGAGCATGGTGAGAGAATTGCCCAGATGATCATTACACCATTTTTAACAGCAGAATATATGCTGACGGATGAACTGGATGAAACCGAACGCGGTGAAGGCGGTTTTGGTTCAACAGGAACAAAATAAACTGAAAATTGGAATCTCCGATTCACATATTTTATGGTATGGAATCGGAGATTTTTTTATACGCAAAAAGTCGACTAATGTCTGTAAATTAGGAAAGATAGGTGCAGAAGTTATAATTAAAACAGGAAAGGGGGAGAGCGTATGAACGAGTATGAAACAGGTGTTTCGATAAGATTTTCAGTCTTCTGCACAAAAGTATTAAAATTAAGCTCATATAAGTGGTTCGAGACGGTAAGACGTCGTGAAAAACGGGAGCTCTCTCTTTCTTTGCTGCATGAGGATTCGCATATTTTTTTATGTGACCCGAGAGATTACAGCATATTGCCGGGCTATTTTGTTGTTTATGGAACGGTCATTGAAGTCCGGCATGAAGCTCTGGCAGATGCCATCAGTCATTTGGATACGACGCGGCGGGAAGTGATCCTATTATATTATTTTTTAGATTTGAAAAATAAGGAGATTGCGAAAATATATAATTGTACCATCACGACCGTCAGCCGCTGGAAAAGCCGGGCAATCAAACAAATGCGAAAGGAAATGATGGAGGATGGATAAAAAGAAGTCCAGTAAGTATTTGCCGGTTTCTGTGATCGAAGGGGCGATTCAGGGTGAACCTGAGGCAATCCGGGCGGTCTGGAGAAGGTACGACTATTATATCAATACACTATGTTCGCGGCCCTATCAGGATTATTATGGAAATATTCGATTTATGATCGATCTGAGTATGAAGGATTTTCTCAAGGCACAGCTGGCATGGGCCATCATGAATAATTTTAAAATAGAATATGAAAAGAAATAAATAGAAAAAGGTTCTTTTAAAACGATGGAGTGTATGTTGCTCCAAAGCTGAAAAAGAACCTTTTGTTTTATTTAAAATCAACGACGGTGACGCCGGTTTCGCCTTCGCCAAAGGTACCGAGGCGGTAAGATTTGACATAGCGGCATTTTTTCAGTTTATTGTGGACGGCTGTGCGGAGTTTTCCGGTACCGCGTCCATGAATGATGGTTACCTGATTCAAATGGGCAAGATAAGCATCGTCAAGATATTTATCCAGCTCAGGCATGGCCTCATCCACAGTTTTTCCGATAATATTCAGGCTTGTGCTGATGGATGCGGATTTGGACATTTTAATCTTGCCGGCACCGGTTTTCTTTAATGTCGGTGCTTTGATCACTTCCTCATCGAGAAGTTCCAGATCAGACAGGCTGACCATGGATTTTAAAATGCCCATCTGAACAGCCACTTTGCCTTTGCTGTCCGGTTTTCCGGTAATCGTACCTTTGATATTCATACTGAGAACGCGGACACTGTCTCCAGGATGGAAATCTTCCGGACGGTTTTTCTTGGCCTGTTCTTTCTTAACGGCCAGTTTTTCATCGGTTTTGGAAAGTTTATCCCGGACAGCGGAACGTTTCTTTTCCATCTCCTTCATATTGTCCATCTTACCCGCTGCCAGTTTATTCATATCCCGAATGGTCTGGTCAGCATAATCCTTGGCATCCTGAAGAATTTTGCGGGCTTCTTCGTTGGCCTGACGGAGAATGTTTTCTTTCTGTTTGGCAAGATTCTCCTGTTTGGTTTCAAGCTTTTGTTTTAACTGGGCAACTTCGGCTTTATACTGTTCAATCTCCAGACGCTCTTTTTCAATAGTAACGCGGCTTGTCTCAAGATCCGAGATCAAGTCTTCAAAGCTCTGGTCGTTGACATCGATGAATTTTTTTGCGTCTTCAATCATAAAGTTTGGTAAGCCCAGCTTGCTGGATATGGCAAATGCGTTACTCTTTCCAGGGATACCGATCAATAAACGGTAGGTTGGGCTTAATGTTTCCACATTAAATTCACAGCTGGCATTACATGCGCCGTCTGTGGACAGGGCGAAAACCTTCAGTTCACTGTAGTGAGTTGTCGCCATGGTGGTTACTTCGCGTTTTAAAAAGTTCTTTAAAATAGCCATGGCAAGGGCCGCACCTTCCGTCGGATCGGTTCCGGCACAAAGCTCATCAAGAAGAACGAGGGAGCGATAGTTGGCTTTTTCGATGATGGAGACAATATTGGTCATATGGGAAGAGAAGGTACTGAGACTTTGTTCAATGCTCTGCTCATCTCCGATATCTGCAAAAACGTCTTCATATACGGACAGTTCCGAGTGTTCAAAGGCCGGAATATGAAGACCTGCCTGACCCATCAGTGTCAAAAGGCCGACGGTTTTTAAGGAAACGGTCTTACCGCCGGTGTTTGGACCGGTGACAAGGAGAAGTTTGTAATCCTTTCCGATGGAAATATCGATCGGAACGACCTTTTTTTTGTCCAGCAATGGATGACGGCCTTTTTTAATGTTGATATAGCCATTTTCATTAAATATCGGTTCGGAACCGCTGTAGCTTCTGGAAAAGGATGCTTTGGCAAAGACAAAATCCAGATGGCTCATGACGGTAATGTTGGTATTCAGTTCTTCAAGATATTCCGCACATTGATTACTCAAATCTGCGAGGATTTTTTCGATTTCTTCTTTTTCTTTGGCGGCCAGCTCACGAAGATCATTGTTCAGTTTGACAACCGCCATCGGTTCGATAAATAATGTGGAACCGGAGGAGGACTGATCGTGAATCATACCTTGAATCTGACTTCGGTATTCGGCCTTAACAGGAAGACAGTAGCGGCCGCCCCTCATGGTGATCAGATTATCCTGGAGCATCGATCCAATGGATGACGAATTGACCATAGAGCTTAATTGGCTGTGAATCCGATCATTGGTCAGTTTAATAGAACGGCGAACGTGTTTTAATCCTGGGCTGGCATCATCGGCAATCTCTTCTTCGGATAAAATGCATCGGCGAATTTCCCGGCATACCGGAGATAAAGGTTCGATGGCATTAAAAAATCCGTCAAGGGAATCAGAAGTGAGATCGTCATTGTCCCGACGGCCGTAGGATTTGGCACGAAGGGCGGTTTCAAGTAAGGATGCGATATGCATCAATTCGGTGACAGATAAACTGGAACCCACCTTTAAACGGAGGAGAGAACCGCGGATATCCCGAAGACCTGCAAAGGAAATACTTCCTTTGGCATAGATCCTTGAAAGGGCATCTGTCGTTTCCATCTGTCCCTGGCAGATTTCACCCAGATCTGTGGAGGGCATGAGTTTTTTACACATATCCTTACCCATCACAGAGGTGGCACAGTCTGTCAGTTTTTCGATAATTTTATTGTATTCTAATATTCTTAAAGCTTTTTCATTCATAGTAACACCTCATATATGCTTACGTTCCATTGTACCTTATTATGGTCAAAATGAAAATGAAATTTTCAAAAATCCTGTTAGCTCTCTTTGAAGTGTGATATACTTTGGAAGAGATTATCATTAGAAGTGAGGATATATTATGCGCTATATTACCGAATTGCGGGAGGGAGAGAATATCTCCGGCATTTATTTATGTAAAAATAAACAGAATCTGAAGACAAAGGCTGGAAAAAGCTATTACTC
>JAXJRF010000115.1:0-5487 GCA_036310765.1 Frisingicoccus sp. | reverse complement strand
TGTAACAACGTATTTTAAAGATTCCCCATTGATCAGATTGACCTGTTTCGTAATATTATAGATCGCCTTGACGGATATAAGAAGATATTTTCGTCTCTTTTTGCCAAGCTGACATAACAATATATTTTTCTTCAGCCACTAGTACCCCTCCGCTCTGCTATTCTTTATTCCATCATGGATCATACTCACCGTATTCGCATCCGGCATTGTTTACAAGGATTTCATCCAACAGTCTGCCATCCCTGTAAAGTTTGATTTTCCCTTTTCCATTGCCGCCATTCCACAAACGATTATGTAACTTCTTCCCATTTGGCGCCTCATAATTCACCAAAAGCATGTCTTTCTTTTCGCAGCTGAGATCTGTCACCATCCGATTTCGCCATGTTTTCTGCTCAACATGCCAAAGAATCTGTGTGTCTGTTTCCTTGCAATCAAATTTCGTTCTCGTGAAAGTCCAAAACTTCGAAAAATTGAATTCATAGGCTTTTCCTTCGTACCAGAAGGCAGATAATAATTTTCTCTTTAATGCAATCGGTCCTACTTTTGGACATCCTCCACCGATATCAAAAACACTGTTTTCTAATTTCTTTCCTGTTTTCATACTGATCAGGTTATTTGATGAGATCCATACCCATGGAGATGTGAAATCTTTTCCCCAATTTTTATCTGCATAGCCATAGCAGTTTTCCGGGGTAACAATGTATTTTTCTCCATTCCAGATAACTTCCCCGGAATACATTGTTTTCATCCCTTCTGCATGCCAGAACATTTCAAAAAGTTGAAGAGAACGAAACAATTTACCTGCCCCATATCCGACATTGAATGCGACTTTCTTATCAATTTTAAGTTTCCATGACATACTGCCTGACTGACACATATATTCCGGATGTGCCGATGCTTCTTCTTTTGAAATTGAAATATTGCCACGCGTTTTTAACTCATCAAGATAACAATCATCTGCTTTCACACCATATGGCGCTTTCCTATGCAGCTTAATCTCTTTCCATCCCCAAAATCTATGGAGCTGAGCTGCATCTTCTCCCCAAGCACCAGCTTTTACCATCAGATATGACGGCCTCTTTCCCTCTTTCTTATTCTCTGGCAACTGTCCAAAGATTGGCTCGTCCGTTCCATATGCGGGATTACAAAGAAAGAACTCAATAAAAAATGCTTTTTCTTCTCCGGTTATGGCATGTCTTCCCGTAAAAGAATGCCACCACCAGTCATATCCTCGTTTCGCCTGACCTCTGACCAACATACATTCGTTCCTTGTAATATCTTTTTTATTGAACATGGTCTCACACCTTTTTAATAATTTATATTTATATTAACATATTAAAAACTGTGACACAATTAAAAGCAGTATATCTTTTCAGAACGAATGTTTGGTTTTTATTTACTTTTTTCAGGAATATTTTTATAATAATCCTTGTTAGGTCTATACATGTTTTTTATCAATTTTGAATCCATATAGTTTCTTAACATCTCGAAAAATCCACTTCAAAAAACAATATTTGTATCCATAGAAAAAAACTCTCCTATAGGAATCCATCTTTCTTATTTCGATGGATTCTGGAAACCATATTTTTATCCATAGATACTTAATCCCGTCAAAATAATCTAAAAACAAAATTTTCATATTCTATATGGATTCTGATACAATAATTTTTTCGTATAGACCTACCAATCGATGAACCGATGTTCAAAACAATTTCTGACGCCAATTTTGACGCCAATTTTAACGCACCAATACGGTCTAAAACACCCCAAAACGACTATTTTTGAAAACTCAAAAATTGAAAAAAGCCCGGAAATATAGCATTTCCGAGCTTTTTCCCAGCGTGGAGCTGAGGGGAATCGAACCCCTGTCCGAAGGCACATCCGCCCAGGCATCTCCCATCACAGTCTATCTTTTAACATTCCCTCCATCAGCCGCCGAAAGACAGGCTGCCAACGTCAGTAGCTTCATAAATCTTCTGATGGTTCAAAGCTTTGCCACCAGAGGGCCTCACAAATTCGATGCCAGATTCTCAGACAGTGAGTGATCTGAGGCTGACAAGCTGCAATTAGGCAGCTAAAGCGTAATTTTCGTTAGCTTTTATATTTAAGTTCCAGGTTATTACGCAGTCCCGGAGTCTGCGGATGGCTTCCCAAACTTCCACACCCCCGTCGAAACCAGTACAACCCCAAAAGGTGTTTTGGTTTAAACTAACGATGTCTTTATATCATACTCAAAATCCGTTGGAATGTCAACCCAGATTTCGAACTTTGAAGTCACGCTCCGCTTCTCTCTTCATATCTTTTTTCGCAATGCTTTCACGTTTATCGTAAAGTTTTTTACCTCTTGCCAGACCAATCTCCACTTTGACAAGGCTGTCTTTAAAGTATACCTTCAATGGAACAAGGGTATACCCCTTCTGGGCAACCTGTCCCATAATTTTGCGGATTTCATACTTATGCAGCAAAAGCTTTCTTGTACGAAGAGGGTCTTTATTAAAAATATTGCCTTTTTCATAAGGGCTGATATGCATCTGATATACAAACATTTCCTCATTTTCCGGACGGATAAAGGATTCCTTAATGCTGCATCTGCCCATACGCAGAGATTTGACCTCTGTTCCATGCAAAGCAATACCGGCCTCATAGGTATCTTCGATAAAATAATCGTGATATGCTTTTTTATTATTGGCAATTAATTTGATATTTGCTTTACCCATAATATTCCTCATTTCTGTGTGTACACACATTTACTATTCTACATCATCTGCCAGCAAAAAATCAACGGTTCTGGTCACTTTATCTGCATCTGCAATATAAATCCGGATTTTCTGGCCCAGACGGAAGATCTGTTTTGTCATCTCACCGACAAGCTCATACTTGTTCTCATCAAAGATATAGAAGTCATCCAGATCTTGAAGACGGATCATCCCCTCACATGTATTCGGCAATTCCACATACATTCCCCAGTTCGTAATACCAGAAATAACACCTTCGTGAATTTCACCGATATGCTGAGACATATATTCCACTTTTTTCAGCTTGTCTACTTCTCTTTCCGCTTCATCTGCTCGACGCTCACACTGGCTTGTTGCAGTAGCCACAGCCGGAAGAATCTTTTTATAATGCTCCATACGGCCTTCATTTAATCGTCCGGATAAGTTTTCTTTAATGATCCGGTGGATCTGAAGGTCTGGATAACGGCGGATCGGTGATGTGAAATGGGTATAATACTTCACCGCCAGACCAAAATGTCCGCTGTTGTCGGTTGTATATTTTGCCCGCATCATTGAACGCAGAACAAGTCGGCTGATCATGGCCTCCTCCGGTGTTCCTTCAATCTTTCCTAGTAATTTCTGGAATTCCTTTGGATGGACTTCCCCCGATTTCAATTTCAGATAGTAACCGAAATTCTTTAAAAATACGGTCAGCTTGTGGATGCGATCTGCGTCCGGTGTTTCATGGGTACGGTACAAAAATGGAATTTCCTGCCAGAAGAAATCCTCTGCAATGGTTTCATTTGCCGCCAACATAAAATCTTCGATAATCTTTGTAGCTGAATTTCGATCATAAGGCTTTACATCAACAGCCCGTCCCCGCTTGTCCAGAATAATTTTGGATTCTGGAAAATCAAAATCAATGCCGCCGCGGTTTTTTCGCTTTTCGCGGAGCTTACTGGCAGCTTCCGCCATAAGTTCAAACATTGGAACAAAATCTTTGTAGCTTTCGATCACGTCCGGATCTTTATCTTCCAAAATCTGTTTTACAGCCGTATAGGTCATTCTCCGGTCCACGTTAATAACCGTTTCCGCAATTTCATGGCTTAAAATATTGCCCTTGTCGTCCATCTCCATAATGCAGCTTAATGCCAGACGGTCAACACCTGTGTTCAGGGAACATATGCCGTTGGAAAGCTTATGAGGCAGCATAGGAATCACCCGGTCTGTCAAGTATACACTCGTCCCCCGCTTTAATGCCTCTTTATCCAACGGTGAATTTTCTGTTACGTAATGACTGACATCGGCAATATGAACCCCTAACAAATATCGATCTTCCGATGTCTTTACAATTGTGATGGCATCATCCAGATCCTTTGCCTCCTCACCATCGATGGTTACGGTCTGCCAGCTTCGAATATCTTTACGTCCGGCATACTCTTCAGGCTGAACCTCTTCTGGAATACGGGCTACCTGTTCCATAACCTCCTCCGGAAACTGCTCTGGTAAATGATATGCACGCACGATCGATAAAATGTCTACACCCGGATCGTTCACATGTCCAAGGATCTCCACCACTTTTCCTTCCGGGTTTCTTCGAGCATTGCCATAATCCGTCACCTTTACGACAACCTTATGTCCGTTGACTGCCCCCATCGTATGATTTTTTTGAATAAAAATATCTTTTGCGATCTTCTGGTTGTCTGGAACGACAAAGCCATAATTTTTACTCTTTTCAAAAATGCCGATCACATATTCATTTGCCCGTTCCACAACCTTGACAACAACCGCTTCGCTCCGATGATTGCCTTTGGCTTCAGAAATCTTTTTAATCAGAACCTGATCTCCATGCAGGGCATCCATAGCATTCTCCCCGGATACATAAAAATCCGTATCGATGCCTTCAACCTGAACGAAGCCAAATCCTTTGGTGTTTCCTATAAATGTCCCGCTCAGAAGTTCCGGATCCGATTTTTTATATCTTCCTTTTGTATCAATATCTATTTGATGTTCTGAGATCAGCTGATCCAAAACAAGCTTTAAGTCTTCCCGTTCATTTCGCGGAACGCCGAGAATACTGCACATTTCCTTTAATTTCATCGGATGATAATGTGGATCACTGATAAAATCCAGTATAATACTTTTTCTTGCCTCATAAATTTCTTTATGCATCTGCCGCCCCTCCTTTAATTATTCATATAGTAAAATAACACTCTTTTAGAAAGAGTGTTATCCATAATTGCTCATATTATTCTACCATGCCATATTCAAAATGACTGTTAAAACAAGAAACGCAACACCTAAAATTGCTGTCCATGTTACAAGCTTTCCTTCGATGGAACGTCCTTTATTCTTGCCCCAATAGCTCTCTCCCATGCCGCTCATAGTACTGGAAAGACCGTCGGATTTACTTTCCTGACGCATCACCAGGGCGATTAATGCAATACAAACCGCAATGAAAACGATCGTAAGTAATGTTTTCATTCTCGATACACCTCCTAAATCACTCAGAATATTTTATCACGCTTTTTCCAAATAGTAAATGATTTTTTATGACTTCATCAATAAAGATTTTCCGGTCATCTCTTTTGGCTGTTCCATACCCATCAGCTCAATCAGCGTTGGGACGATATCGGCAAGACAGCCGCCTTCACGTAATTTATAGGAAGGGTCTGCATTGACAAGGATAAATGGTACCGGATTGGTTGTATGTGCTGTAAATGGTTCACCGGTCTGTTCATCAATAAGCTGTTCACAGTTTCCATGATCTGCA
>JAXJRF010000114.1:0-8209 GCA_036310765.1 Frisingicoccus sp. | reverse complement strand
TGGAAACGGATGAAAAGATAGACCTTGCGATGCTGATGGAGAGTGAAAAGCCTTGTGTGGAACTGCAAAATGTCACTTTTGGATATGAACCAGATATCACAATCCTAAATAATTTGAGTTTTACGATTCGCACCGGAGAACAGATTACTTTGTCTGGCAGAACCGGAGCTGGAAAAAGCACCATTTTTAAGTTAATTTTAGGTCAATATAAGGCAGATTCCGGAAAAGTTCTTTTATATGGCCAAGATGCTTCAAAGCTTCCGGATCATATAAAACGAAGATTTTTTGGATACGTAGAACAGCATTTTAAAATGGTTCCCGGTACTGTTTTGGAACAGATTACTTTATTTGACAAATCCATCAGCCGCAAGATGGCAGAAAATGCGGCAATTACTGTTGGATTACATGATACGATCTGCAAATTGGAAAAGGGATATGACACACCTTGCACCGCAGGTCTCTTTTCCCAGGGACAGTGGCAGCTTCTGTCGATTGCACGTGCAATTGCTGCAGAACCAAAGTTACTGCTTCTGGATGAGATTACTGCGAATTTAGATGCGGATACAGAGCAGACTGTTTTGAAAGCTTTAAAGAAAGCTTCAGAAAACCGTACGGTTCTCTCGATTTCTCACAGGCTCTATCAAGAAATGGGCGGGCGCCAGATTAAAATCAATTGATCACTTGATGGGAACGAGAAAAATAGATATGTTAGATGCAGCATTGGCTATAACAGGAATTATAAAATTTCGTCAAGTTTGCTCATTGTTCTTACATCAAATATGCTTTATACTTAAGATTAGTTGTATTCTGATGGAAATTATGATACAACTAATAAGTTGGATTTTGGACTATAAATAAAAAAAGAGGTAACTTAATGAGAAAATTAGCTTTGACTGATGATATTTTACTAAAAATCGAGAAACCGGCAAGGTATCTTGGCAACGAATATAATGCTGTTTACAAGGATACAGCAGCAGTGGATATCCGCTTCGCTATGTGTTTCCCGGATGTCTACGAGATAGGGATGTCCTATATGGGGATTCAGATTATTTACGATATGCTGAACCGCAGAGATGATGTTTACTGCGAACGCGTGTATTCCCCTTGGATGGATCTGGATGCCATCATGCGTGAACGGAATATTCCGCTTTTTGCACTGGAATCCCAGGATCCGATTAAAAATTTTGACTTCTTAGGAATTACTTTACAGTATGAGATGTGTTACACCAATGTTCTTCAGATTCTTGATCTGAGCCAGATTCCATTGAAAGCATCCGAACGTACATTGGAGCATCCTTTTGTCATTGGAGGCGGACCTTGTGCCTATAATCCGGAACCATTGGCAGATTTCTTTGATATTTTCTATATTGGTGAGGGTGAAACGGTCTATTATGATTTAATGGACTGCTATAAGGCATGGAAAGAAAAAGGAGGAAGCCGAAGAGAATTTTTAATCGAGGCTGCCAAAATTCCAGGGCTTTATGTGCCTTCCCTTTATGAAGTATCTTATTTTCCTGATGGTACGATTCAGTCCTTTGAACCGATTGAAGCTGGTATTCCTGAAAAAATCAAAAAACAGGTCGTTTCCGATTTGGCAGATACTTATTATCCGTCCAAACCGATCGTACCTTTTATTAAGGTCACACAGGATCGTGTTGTCCTTGAAATTCAGAGAGGCTGTATTCGTGGCTGCCGTTTCTGTCAGGCCGGTGCAGTTTATCGTCCGAACAGAGAACGGGATTTGGAATTTTTGAAAAAGTATGCCCACGATATGCTGAAATCAACAGGCCATGAAGAAATTTCTCTCAGTTCCTTAAGTTCCAGTGATTATTCCAGACTGGAAGAACTGACAACCTACCTGATTCAGGAGTTTGGTGTGAAGGAACGGGTCAATATTTCCCTGCCATCTCTCCGTATCGATGCTTTTTCTCTTGATGTTATGAGTCAGGTGCAGGATGTGAAGAAGAGCAGTCTGACCTTTGCACCGGAAGCAGGCTCCCAGCGAATGCGTGATGTGATCAATAAAGGTCTGACAGAGGAGGATATTTTCTCTGGTGCCATGGAAGCTTTTAACGGTGGCTGGAATCGTGTGAAACTATATTTCATGCTCGGTCTGCCGGGGGAAACCTATGAGGATATCGAAGGTATCGCCAAATTATCCAATGACATTGCGGCATTATATTATACAATTCCAAAGGATAAACGTCCTGGTCCAAGAGTGGATGTTGTATCCAGCACCTCATTCTTTGTTCCGAAACCATTTACTCCATTTCAGTGGGTGGCACAGGATACAACAGAAGAATTTAAAGAAAAACAGCATTTCCTGAGCCAGAAGATGAAAGAACAGTTAAACCGTAAGAGTATGCGTTACAACTGGCATGATTTTGATCTGACAGCCCTTGAAGGTTTCCTGGCAAGGGGCGATCGAAAAGTAGGCGAAGTTATTTACAATGCTTATAAGAAAGGCTGCATGTTCGATTCCTGGTCTGAATATTTCTATTATGACCGTTGGCTGGAAGCTATGGAAGAAGCAGGCGTAGATCCGTCCTTCTACACTGGTCGTGTGCGTTCTTATGAAGAAATTTTACCATGGGATTTTATTGATGCCGGTGTCACCAAGGAATTCCTGTGGCGTGAATATGAACAGTCACAGAAGGAACTTGTTACCCCGAATTGCCGGATGCAGTGTTCCGGCTGCGGATGTCGTGTATATGAAGGAGGTGTGTGCTTTGAAGGTAAGAATTAAATTTGCAAAAGAAGGTATTATGCGATTTATCGGTCATTTGGATATGATGCGCTATTTTCAGAAAGCGTTCCGACGCTCTGGTATTGATATTCAATATTCACAGGGTTTCAGTCCGCATCAGCTTATTTCCTTTGCGGCACCTCTTGGTGTCGGTCTGACCAGTACTGGAGAATATATGGATATTGTTATGGGAAACTGCCCATCTTCCGAAGAGATGATTCGTCTGCTCAATGAACAGATGGTAGATGATGTTCGTATATTAAGTGTTGTTGTACTGCCGGATAACAGTAAAAATGCCATGTCTATTGTTACCACAGCCGATTATAAGATTAATTTCAGAGAAGGCATGGAGCCGGATTTTGATCTGAAAAAAGCCATTGAGGATTTCATGACTCAGGAAACGATCATGGTAACAAAGAAAACGAAAAAGAGCGAAAAAACGATGGATATTAAGCCAATGATCCATACGTTTTATGAAGAAGACGGCGGATGTTTCATGAATGTTGATACAGGAAGTACGCAGAATCTGAAGCCGGAACAGGTAATGACGACACTTTACAAGTTTATGGGCAGAGATTTTGATCCATTTTCCATCTTCATTCATCGATGCGAAACTTACGGTGAGAATTTTAAACCGTTGGAGAAATATGGTGATATCATTTTATGAGCGTAAATATATCAAAAGAAGTTGTTATTACAAATTATAAAAATCATTATTTGATCACTTTGCTGGAAAATGGTAAAGCAAAAGAATTCTTTTTGAAATCCCATGATGGCATTGAGATCGGCGATATATTCGTAGGAAAAGTAAAAAATATTGTTGAAAATATCCAGGCGGCCTTTGTTGAAGTGTCGCCTGGTGTTATTTGGTATTATTCATTAAAATCAAATAAAAATCACCTTTTTGTCAATAAAGATAAGAAAAAGATTCATATCGGTGATGAGATTTTAGTGCAGATTGAGTGCGGAGGCATCAAACAGAAGGCTCCTGTACTTACAAGTAAAATCCAGCTGCAGGGTAAATATCTGGTCTTTTTGGGCAATCATGCCTTTTTTGGTTTATCAAAAAAAATAACCTCGGAAAATGTACGGAATCGAATGAAAAATCTCGGTCATCAATTGATCGATTCGGATCCATCCAACGGCATCATTTTGCGTACGAATTCTGCGGAAGTGGATGAGTCCATTGTTATTGAAGAATATAACGCATTAAAAGCGAATTATAATCACATTATGGCAAATTATTCGAAGCGGACATGCTTTTCAAAACTTTATTCGATGCCAAAAGACTGGCTGAGTTATGTTCACACACCTTCCAGTCCGGATTTACGTGTTGTGACCGATTGTGAAGAAGTCTACAAATCCATACAGGAGTGCAATTGTGAGCTTTATACAGATGAAACCTATCC
Organism: Frisingicoccus sp.; assembly: GCA_036310765.1. Lineage (GTDB taxonomy): Bacteria > Bacillota > Clostridia > Lachnospirales > Lachnospiraceae > Frisingicoccus. Next base: position 4,054 of record JAXJRF010000114.1, on the reverse strand, counting down.
TCTGATGAAACTTAAAAGCCTTGAAACTCAGATTTCCCGGGCATTGTCCAAAAATGTCTGGCTGCGGTCGGGTGCATCTCTTGTTATTGAATGTACGGAGGCTTTAACAGCGATTGATGTCAACACAAGCAAGACAGAAACTCGAAAAAAAGATGAAGAAACCTTCCTTCAGATCAACTTGGAGGCTGCACGTGAAGTGTGCCGTCAACTGCGTTTACGCAACATATCTGGAATTATTATTGTTGATTTTATTAATTTATCCAACAAAGAATATTCGGATCAGTTAATGGCAGAATTACGTAAAATGGTCAAAGAAGATCCTGTCCAGACAAATGTCATTGATATAACGCCGTTAGGTCTGGTGGAATTGACCCGAAAAAGAACATATAAACCTTTTCATGAGCAGTTCAGGGAGAGTGAAGATGAATAAGGAACGTTATTTAAATGTATTGCATTGGGCTGAAGAAAAACCAATCCGAAAGAATATACTCATTGGACTGAACAAGGTACTTCCTGTTGTTTTAGCCAGTATGTATATCCTATCTCTTTGCATGTGTTTTTTTGTATATCCTGTATATTTCATACGTCTGATCATAAGGCCGGCAGCCTGTTTTATTTTGATCACGATCATTCGAAATGTTGTGAAGGCTCCGCGTCCCTATGATACTTATGAATTTGTTCCTTTGTGCGGATATCACCCGGGAAAAAACAAAAGTTTTCCAAGTCGTCACACCGGAAGTGCGGCGATCATTGCCCTTGAGATATTCCATCTTTGGAGATTTCCGGGAACAATTGCTTTGATTATGGCTATTATTGTAGCTATTGTCCGAGTTGTGTGTGGAAATCACTACATTAAAGATGTAATTATCGCTTTTTTGGTTGCTTTGTTGATAAATATTCTGTAAATATTTTTATAATTTCATAAATTTAATGATAACTATTGACTTTTTCTGAAAATTAATATATCATGAAGTTAGAAAGATAAGAGAAATATTTAAACAAAGGGGGTTTGTTTATGGGTAACAATTATATTATTACAATTGGTCGTGAATACGGCAGTGGCGGTTTAGAAATCGGTAAAAAACTTGCAGAAAAACTCGGAATTGGATTTTATGACAGAAATTTGATCGACGAAGTTTCTGAAAAGAGCGGTATCCATATTGATCTTGTTCACAAAGCTGATGAAACACCGGCGAATCCATTAATTAATTCGTTTTTTAATCCGGTATATCAGAATGGTACATTGAATGACCGCATCTTCTGGGCACAGTCTGATGTCATTCGTGATATAGCCGAGAAAGAATCCTGCGTTATTATTGGTCGCTGTGCAGATTATGTACTTCGAGACAAAGATAATGTTGTTCGGATTTTCATTCAGGCACCATATGCTGATCGTGTAGCACGTGTTTGTGAAAAGTATCTGATTGAAATTCCGGAAGAAGCAAAGAAAGAAGTAAACAAAGTAGATAAACACCGCCGTACCTATTATGAATTCTATACAGATAACAAATGGGGCGGAAGAAAGAATAAGGATCTGGTCATCAACAGTAGTGTTCTTGGTATTGACGGAACTGTTGATTTTATCAAAGAATTCGTTGAACGTAGATTTAACTTAAAATAATTGTCAGATAACCAAAGGTTCAATTGAATCACACGTCAAACCCCAAAATATGATGTACATCAAGGGCTGCCTTAATGGCAGCCCTAATTAAATGCCCATTTAAATATGTATTTTAATTCATAAAAATGCTGTCAACCGTTTTTGAAAATGTCCCAAAATAAATGAAATATTAGCCCCGTTTTTTCGGGGCGTATTTTATTCATTAGCTGCTTGTTTATAAAACATCATGGGCGGTAATTCCTGTCAAGGATGCTTCGCACCACATGTGGCTGTGTCCTTGACAGGAATTGCCGTCACATGATTAAAAGTCGTCAAGCAGCTAATGAATAAGGTTGTGCACAAGCACCTTCTGTTAAGCGGTTTCATCCAGAAGATGATGTTTTTGCTGTTTTACAAATTTCCCAAAAGTCATTCTCCGCCATGGATGGTTCATGGCAGGTATGTAAGGTTTCTTTTGTTTTGCTTTTTGATAGTCAAGGTCTATGTCTTTCGATTTCTCTTCTCTTTCGGGAATGAGATCCAGGGCATGGACATCCTTATCGTTGACACAACAGTATAACTTTTCATCGAAAGCTTTTATGACCATTACTTTGGTTCCTTTGCGATAATGGGTTTGGTTGCCATCTTGATCCAACATACGATAGAAGTTATTTTTGAACTTGATACAATGACCTTCATCTACAGTTCTTTCGGTTAAAACAGCAAGAGTTAAATTTAATTTTTCAATCGATGGTTGCTCTTCGAAGACAGATTTGATACTATTAAGAGGAAGAGCAAACATAGCGTTGAATTTCTTTATGTAGGAGTTCAGAAATTCATTCGCTTCTTCGATTGTGGTTATGCCTGCCAGGCGAAGTTCGACTGGCAGGCGTGATTGTAAGGTCTGGTTTAGACGTTCTACACGCCCTTTAGCCTGAGGAACACTACTGGACTCTAATTCGACACCAAGCTGGTGGCATGCATAAGCGAACTGTGTATAGGTATCCTCATCAATAGATGGGGATTTTTTCTTTTGATAGGTAAACACAGTTCTTCTGTCAGTAAAGAACTTATAAGGGATACCATATGTAGTTAATATCTGATGAAACACATGATAATAGCCATTTAGTGTTTCCTGAGTATCAAACCAGGCACCAGTGACAGTGCCTGTGGCATCATCAACTGCAAGATGAAGATGCCATATCTGATCAGGTACCCATTCATAAGATGAAGCATCCATCTGCTGTAATTCTCCGAAGTAAGCACATCTGGGGCGTCTTGTGTGAGCATCTCCAACGGCAACAAGATTGGTTTGGATCGCCGCTTTCTCTTTTTGTGTTTTAGATTGTTTTTGCTGTTCAAGAAGAGCTTTTTTAATACGTTTCCTTTTTGCTTTTGTCACACGAGGAGAAAGGATGTACTCAGCTTCCAGAATGGAAGTTACTGCTGAAGTAGAGAGGTGGATATCCTCGTGTTCTGCTAAAAGTTCTGTAAAGTGGGTGAAGTTAGAGTCATAGTATTTCGTTGTGTATAGAGCTGAAATAGTGTTACGCATATCATCAGGGATGGTATTTGCAGGTTTACGTCCGCGATTGCCATGCATAAAATATGCCTTACCGGATTTTCGATATCCTGCGAGCATGCGGTTGATATGACGTTTGGTACAACCAAGTTTAAGTGCAGCCCTGTCTTTATTGCCGTCAGGGTGATCTGCAAGTGCTTTGATCACCTCGTATTTTACATGTTCATTCATCGTTAATTCTACCTTTCTAATACTGATCGCCTCCTGTCATGTTGATAGGAGAATAGAATACCATACTTGGGACATTTTTCCTTGTGGTATATTAGGACATTATCACAAATGGTTTAGAGGAAAAACAAAATGACCTTGTATTTTTACAGGGTCTTTGTTAATATTAAGAGTATTGGGAGAAAATACATTAGATAATAATAGAACAGTATATTAGAAAGGTGAAAAGAATGAGCAAAAAAACAATCGTATTAATGATTCTTGATGGTTATGGATTAAATGACAATGAAACAGGCAATGCAGCTCTTAAAGCAAACAGCCCTGTTTTGGATGGATTAAAAAAAGACTATCCTTTTGTTAAAGGTTATGCCAGCGGAATGGCGGTAGGACTTCCGGAAGGTCAGATGGGCAATTCCGAGGTCGGACATCTGAATATTGGTGCCGGACGTATCGTGTATCAGGAGCTGACACGTATTACGAAAGAAATCCAGGATGGTGATTTCTTTGAGAATGAAGCACTTTTAGTTGCTGTGAAAAACTGTAAAGAGCATGATTCTGCACTTCATTTGTACGGTTTGCTTTCTGACGGCGGCGTACACAGTCATAACACCCATTTATACGGACTTTTAGAACTGGCGAAAAGAAATGGCCTTGGAAAGGTTTATGTCCACTGTTTCCTTGATGGACGCGATACACCGCCTGCA
>JAXJRF010000113.1:0-1179 GCA_036310765.1 Frisingicoccus sp. | reverse complement strand
ATCGAAGATCTGGCAAAATATGCTGATCCAATCGTTTCTCTGGGTAACCAGACCGGCGAAGGCTGGTTCCTGACCGGTGAAATGATCGAGCTGATCCATCAGGGTGCCGGCAACATTGTTTGTACACAGCCATTCGGCTGCCTGCCAAACCACATCGTCGGCAAAGGTGTTATTAAAGAACTCCGCCATAAATATCCGGCTTCAAATATTGTCGCCATCGACTATGATCCGGGTGCCAGCGAAGTCAACCAGGTCAACCGAATCAAACTGATGCTTGCAACAGCAAACAAAAATTTAGCTGACGGTATTTAAATTCAACAAAAATCCCTTCCTCGATAATATCATTTAAACACGAAATATTATCGAGGAAGGGATTCTTTTTATATATTCTCAATCTGCCAGTCAATTGGCTCCACGCCGTGTTCCTGTAAAAACTGATTCGTTTTGCTGAAAGGACGGCTTCCAAAGAAACCTCTGTAAGCGGACAGTGGACTTGGATGGGGTGCTTCCAAAATTAAATGTTTCGGATTGTTCAGCATCGCTTTTTTCGCCTGGGCCGGTCTTCCCCAGAGAATAAACACGATCGGCCGATCCACTTCATTCAACACACGAATTGCCGCATCTGTAAACTCTTCCCAACCGATTCCCCTATGAGAATTCGCTTGATGAGCACGAACCGTCAAAACCGTATTCAAAAGCAATACACCCTGATCTGCCCATTTTTTCAGATAGCCATTATTCGGCACATAGCATCCCAGATCATCCTGAAGCTCCTTATAGATATTTACAAGTGATGGCGGAATGTCCACATCCGGCTTTACCGAAAAACAAAGTCCATGGGCCTGTCCATCATTGTGATAAGGATCCTGTCCCAAAATAACTGCTTTCACATGAGACAGAGGTGTAAAGCTGAACGCATTGAAAATATCATCTGCCGCCGGAAAAATCTGTCGGCTGTTATATTCGGACATCACTGTTTTATATAATTTTGCATAATAGGGTTTCTTAAATTCCGGCGATAAAGGCACAAGCCAGTCATTACTGATCGCTGCCATACACATCTTCTCCTTCACTCACTACAGGCGCATTGACACGCCCTTGTCACTTAAATACTGTTTCAAATCTCGGATTTCCAATTCTTTATAATGGAATAAAGATGCTGCCAGTGCTGCATCTGCT
>JAXJRF010000112.1:0-2773 GCA_036310765.1 Frisingicoccus sp. | reverse complement strand
TGTGGGGATGATCGGTATCCGGCCGACCATCGCTGCCATTGAAGCAGGCAAGGATATTGCACTGGCGAATAAAGAAACGCTGGTGACGGCTGGACATCTCATCATGCCGCTGGCGAAGGCGAAGGGCGTAAAGATCCTTCCTGTTGACAGTGAACATTCTGCAATTTTCCAGTCTTTACAGGGAGAAAAACGCAGCCAGATCCATAAAATATTACTGACAGCATCCGGCGGTCCTTTCCGGGGAAGAAGTCTGGATGAACTGAAAAATATTCAGGTGGAAGATGCGCTCAAGCATCCAAACTGGGTGATGGGACGAAAGATTACCATCGATTCTGCAACTATGGTGAACAAAGGTCTGGAAGTTATCGAGGCACGTTGGCTTTTTGATGTGGGTCTGGATCAGATTCAGGTTGTTGTCCATCCGGAAAGCGTGATCCACTCGGCTGTAGAGTTTGATGATTCGGCGGTGATCGCCCAATTGGGAACACCGGATATGCGTCTTCCGATCCAGTATGCACTTTTTTACCCGGATCGCAAACCGATGAACGGGGAATGGCTGGATCTTTTTAAACTGGGAACACTTCATTTTGAAAAGCCGGATATGGAAGTCTTCCGGGGCTTAAAACTGGCTTATGAAGCATTGGAAATTGGCGGCTCCATGCCAACCGTATTTAATGCGGCCAATGAAATGGCAGTTGCAGCCTTTTTAGACCGAAAAATCGGCTTTTTAGATATACCGGAAATTATAGGAGCAGCCATGGAAAATCACAGGGCAGTGCCGTCTCCGTCTCTGAATGAAATTCTTGATACAGAGCAGGCAACCTATGAATTTATCGAAAGCAGGTGGTAATTTGGGTATTATCATAGCGTTGATCGTATTCAGCGTCATTATTATATTCCATGAATTTGGACATTTTTTACTGGCAAAGAAAAATGGTATTGGTGTGACCCAGTTTGCTCTGGGAATGGGACCAAACATCTTCAGTTTTAAGAAGGGTGAAACCGAATATTGTTTAAAACTCTTCCCAATCGGCGGTCTGTGCGCCATGGTTGGAGAGGATTCCGATGAGGTTGGCGAAAATTCCTTTAATTCAAAGACGGTATGGCAGAGAATATCTGTTGTAGCCGCCGGCCCTGTTTTTAACTTTATACTGGCATTTATCTTCTCACTGATCCTTGTTGGCATTGTTGGTTATGATACACCGAGCGTCTATAAAGTTGAGGAAAATGGTCCGGCATGGGAAGCAGGAATCCAGGATGGCGATATTATTCGTGAGGTCAATGGAAAACGGGTATTTATGTATAAAGAGTTTCGTACCGAAGTTTTGATGAATGAGGCCGGAAAACCGATAACGATGGTTCTGGAGCGAAATGGAGAAACTTATACGACGGTTGTTACACCGGAGCTTGATTCGGATGGTGTCTATAAGATCCAGATTTATGGCGGTGCTTATGAAAAGACAGGATTGTTGGATACCCTGAAATATGGTGTGCTTGAGATCCGCTACTGGATTACGACAACGGTTAAAAGTCTTGGCATGATGCTCTCCGGCGGTGTGTCTGCCGATGATATTTCCGGTCCGGTCGGCATTGTGGGTATGATCGACGATACTTATCAGGAAGCAGCGGCCTATGGATGGCTGGATGTTCTTTTGAATATGATGAATATCGGTATTATGCTGAGTGCCAACCTTGGTGTTATGAATTTACTGCCAATACCGGCACTGGATGGCGGCCGTCTTGTGTTTTTAGTCATCGAAGCTATTCGAGGCAAGCCGATACCGCCGGAAAAGGAAGGCTGGGTGCATACAGCAGGCTTTGCACTGCTGATGGTGCTGATGGTCTTTATTCTTTTTAATGACATTCAGAAAATTTTCTTATAAGGGAGGCAAATTGTATGCTGCGTGAAAATACAAAAGTGATATCGATTGGCGGATGTTGTATTGGCGGAAAGTATCCGATTGCCATCCAGTCGATGTGTAATACAAAAACTGAAGATGTGAAGGCGACAGTGGCACAGATCCATGCACTGGAGGCTGCGGGCTGTGATATTATCCGAGTGGCTGTGCCGACTATGGAAGCAGCAGAGGCGATTCGGGATATAAAAAAGCAGATCCATATTCCTCTGGTTGGCGACATTCATTTTGATTACCGACTGGCAATTGAAGCGATGAAGAATGGTGTGGATAAGATCCGCATCAATCCAGGCAATATTGGCAGCAGTGATCGGGTAAAAGCTGTTGTGGATATGGCAAAGGCCTGCCATGTGCCGATACGTGTTGGAGTAAACAGCGGCTCTCTTGAGAAACCGATCATTGAAAAATATGGTCATGTAACCGCGGAAGGTATTGTGGAAAGTGCTTTGGATAAAGTGCGAATGATCGAAGAACTGGACTATGATCAGATGGTCATCAGTATTAAATCTTCGGATGTTATGATGTGTGTCAAAGCCCATGAGCTCATTGCCTCTCAGACAGATTATCCGCTCCATGTCGGTATTACAGAATCCGGCACCCTGATTTCAGGAAATATTAAGTCGGCAGTGGGACTTGGTATCATGCTTAATGAAGGTATCGGCAATACGATACGTGTGTCTCTGACTGGGGATCCGGTGGAGGAGATCAAATCGGCAAAACTGATTTTAAGAACGCTGGGACTTCGCAAAGGCGGCATTGAAGTTGTCTCCTGTCCAACCTGCGGAAGAACTCAGATCAATCTGATCGGATTGGCCAATCAGGTGGAAAATATGGTCCAGGGCTACGATCTTAATCTG
>JAXJRF010000111.1:0-2746 GCA_036310765.1 Frisingicoccus sp. | reverse complement strand
TATCTCAATGAGATGAAACACACCTGGTACAGTGGAGAAGATCGAAAGGAGCACAACGAATCCTTTTACGAATTATTGAGTGATGCCAATGTTTTCAGCACAGAGATGCTGGAGGCTCTGGATAATTATCTGGCATGGCATGGCAACCGGGAGGATCTTTCCCGTATCATTGGCTCCCGTTCCTACTATACGGGCGAACCTTGTTAATTTTCTACAGAATAAAAAGGAAGGCTATGACTTAAATCTTTTGTAAGCCACAGCCTTCTTTTTATTTTTCCTTATTCTTCTCAGAATCCAAAAGATCTTTCACAATATAGACCGGTCGATTCTTTGTCTCTGTATAATTTTTCGCCAGATACTGGCCAATAATCCCCGTACATAACAGCTGTATACCGGATGTAAATAAGATAATGGATGCCAATGTCGGGAAACCTGCCACCGGATCTCCCCAGATCAGTGTTTTCACAATGATGATCATCATTAATATACCGGAAAATATGCACAAAAGGATGCCGAGCAAAGAGGACACTGTCAAAGGTGTTGTCGAAAATGCAACGATTCCATCAATCGCATAAATAAAAAGTTTCCAGAAAGACCACTTCGTTGTTCCATGTGCCCTTTCTTCCACCGTATACGGCATATAATAGGTATTAAATCCTACCCATGAAAATATACCTTTCGAAAACCGGCATTTTTCCGGCAAGGCACAGATCGCATCCACGACATTTCTTTTCAGAAGGCGAAAGTCACTGGCCGAACGCACCATTTCCATTTTCGTTATTCCATTAATAATCTTGTAAAAACAGTTTTTGAAAAAGGTTAGTACCTTCCCTTCTTTTCGCTCTTCCTGATAGGCAGCAACCGCATCATACTCCGGATGTTTATTTAAAATATCCATCATCTCCAGAATGTATTCCGGACGCTGCTGAAGATCCGCATCGATGATGGCTGTCAAATCCCCCTTCGCATGTTCCAGACCAGCCAAAAGTGCAGCTTCCTTCCCAAAATTTCTTGAAAAACTGACAACTTTTACCTGGTATGGTGATTCTTCATGTATTTGTTTCAGATACGTATAGGTCCGATCCTCACTTCCATCGTTGACAAAAATCAATTCCGTATTCTCCATCAACTGCCCAAATACATGTACAATTGTATCGTAAAATAATTGTACATTTTCTTCTTCATTGTAGCAGGGAATAACAACCGATAATAACACGCTTATTCTCCTTTTCTCTCTTGTTTTTAATACATGGACATAAGCCGGCTGATCAGGAACTGATATTCATCGATCGTCTTTTCCATTGCCAGTGCATCATCAATATCGTAGTCCACGTAGTTTCCGCCTTTTAAGCAGATGACCCGGTTTGTTTCACCGCGATGAAGCAGGTCAATGGCATAACCACCCATCGTTGCTGCAGTCACACGATCCCTTGCTGTTGGTGAACCGCCGCGCTGGATATGTCCAAGAATCGTTGCTCTCGTTTCAATACCTGTTGCTGCCTCAATTCGATGTGCCAGACGATCGGTATGTCCAACGCCTTCTGCATTAATAATAATATGATGGGTTTTTCCTTTGGCACGATTACGCAAAATATTATCAATCAGGTCCTGCTCATCAAATTCATCCTTCTCAGGAATGAGAATGCCGTCGGCACCATTGGCCATCTGACACCAGAGAGCAATATAACCCGCATTTCTTCCCATAACCTCAATAATACTGCAGCGTTCATGGGACGTTGATGTATCCTTAATCTTATCGATAGCTTCCATCGCTGTATTGACCGCCGTATCAAAGCCGATCGTATACTCTGTACAATTAATGTCCAGATCGATCGTTCCCGGAATACCGATCGTATTGATACCCAATGCAGAGAGTTTTTGGGCACCTCGGAAGGAGCCGTCCCCGCCGATGACGATCAAGCCGTCAATGCCATGGGATTTTAAAATTTCAGCCCCCTGACGCTGACCTTCTCTTGTTTCAAATTCTTTACATCTTGCTGTAAAAAGAATTGTACCACCCAGACGAGCAATCTCATGGACCATTTTTGAATCCATATCTATAATCTCATTATTTAATAATCCGGCATAACCTCTTTTAATTCCCTTAACTTTCATGCCGCTGGCCAGTGCTGTTCGTACAACCGCACGGATAGCCGCATTCATTCCCGGAGCGTCACCGCCGCTGGTTAAAATACCTACGGTTTTTACATCTTTCATAATGTACCTCCTTCCACTCACTTATGAATCATTGTATCACTCTGCCACAGACTGGACAAGCAATTTTCAGCTATTCTTTATTATCCCTTCTTTTCTCTGATCCAATTCCAAAAGCTCCATTTATACAAAAACAGACTATCGCTGATACTATCAACGACAGCCCGTTTCCATAGAACTTTATTCTTCCATAATATGTTCAAAATCCACTTTGAACATCTCCTGAATATGTACATCCGCCAATGAATAGTATCTGACTTTACCATCTCGCCGGGTCTTAACCAATCTCGCCTGCTTTAAAAGGCGAAGCTGATGTGACACTGCAGACTGGTTCATCTCAAGCAACTGGGCCAGATCACTCACGCATAATTCAGACTGACTCAACGCACATATGATCTTTGCCCGGGTCAGATCGGCAAAAGCTTTAAATAATTCGGCCACTTCAAACAGATCATCTTCCGGCGGCATAGCATTTTTTACTTCTGTAACCAGACTGTCTCCCATGTTATCTACTTCCCTTCAACTACATGAC
>JAXJRF010000110.1:0-3189 GCA_036310765.1 Frisingicoccus sp. | reverse complement strand
GGGAGTTTTTATGGGAATGGGAAAATACACATATTGAAAATTCATCTGAACTGAGAAGTGACTCTTCGCGGGTAAACTGTGTCACTGGCAATTTAACCGGGTTGATGTCTCTTCCTTATTTTTCAGAAGGAAGAAGTGTTTATGAGAAATGGAAAAACAATACGGAGCTGCAGACTTTTGATGTGAGCAAATCTCGTTTCGATGGGACATATTATCTGCCATCTTCTTATGTTGGAACGCAGGGGGTAAGCACCGTAGTTTCTCCGGTATTTGGTCATCAGACAACAGAAAAGGCAGAAGAATATAATAAATGGCAATATGCGATTCAGTTAAATCAGGTCGTTTATCCATGGCATGCCGCAGTGGCGTATATGAAATATGTGTACTTATATGGATTGATATTAATGGCAGCCTGCATGTTAAAGACACTTCACACAACCCGGAAAGCATACAAAAAGCAGGAGGAACTGGAACAGACCAGAAGAGATTTTACCAATGCGATTGCCCATGAATTGAAGACGCCGCTTTCGATCATACGCAATCTTGCGGAAAATATGGAGAGAGAACAATCGGAAGAAAAGAACAGTTATTATCGGAGTGAAACGATCCGTCAGACAGAAATCATGGATGAATTGGTCCAGGAGATGATTTTTATTTCCAAGATGGATTCGGATAAAGTGAAAAAGGTGCTTGTGCCTGTATCAGTGGCAGAAATTGTGGAGGAACAATTGTCGAAATTAGAACCACAGATGAAAGAAATGAATATTCGGACAGAATTTGAGAAAGAAAATGATTTTATCATCCATGGAGATAAATCCTATTTGGAAAAGGCTATATTTAATCTTCTGGAAAATGCCGTTTCCCACAACCGGAAAGATGGAAAAATATCGCTTTGGATAGATAAAAATATTTGCAGAATCGAAAATACAGCGGATGCAATCCCGGACGAAGATATTCCACATATTTATGATATGTTCTTTACAGGGAACAAGAGCCGAAATAGTGAGAAGAAACATAATGGACTTGGATTATATCTGGCGAAACGTATTTTCGATATGTATGACGTTGAACTTGAGGTGAAAAATACGGATATCGGTGTAAAGACAGAATTCAGAGTAAAATAAATGGAGGCAAAGGCAGTTATTGAATAAAAAATACAGCTATGTTACTATAAATATAATAGTGATTCAGGAGTTGATATGGATGGCAAGTCATAGAAGCGAAATTATTTTTGAAATTATGCATATGGAAAAAGTTGTAGCAAGTATATCATCCAGTGGAAAAGCTGTAATTTATGCGTATGAATTTATGCCATATGATTTGTACTTTGATGATGAGGACATAGATGATATAGATGCGAGAATCAATAATCTTAATGTGTTTAATCATTGGTGTGCATCGCGTGTATTGTCTCTGGACAGAAAATATGCGAAAGAATTACTGAACAGCATTGGAGCGGTTCAGGCGACGACGGATTTGGAGCGTGCAAAGATTTCCCAGTCCTATCATTGTGTTTCTCTAACCGATGTATATTGGGTGCGAAAAAAGGATGAAACAATTACTTTTGCGGAGTTAAATTTATATGATAATCCGTTAAATGAAGCAATCGTGGAGCTTTCTCTTAAAGGAAAGCAGATGACAGTAACCAATCATGAACTGGCACCGGATCTGTCTACCAAAGGTTGTTTTCCTAAAGCGTGGATCCGGGAAAAAGATGGTTTTAAGCTGTTGAAAGATGGTGCCAAAGAGTCTGTAGAAAGAGAATTGTTGGCAAGTGCAGTCTGTCAGTGCTTTGATGTCAATCAGGTTGAATATAAAGCGTATGTATATGATGGGGAAATAGTGACCGAGAGTGATATCATTACATCCAAGGAGTATTCGATCGTTTCGAAAATGGCATTTGATATATATGCGTGCAACAATGATCTGGATACGTATGAAGTTTGTAAAACGATCGATCCTGTCACATATTATGGAATGAATATTCTGGACTATTTGACAGGCAATACGGACAGACATCCGGAAAATTGGGGATTTTTAATTGATAACCGAACGAATAAATACATTTCTTTATATCCGCTGATGGATTTTAATCAGTGTTTCTTGTCCTATGATACAATAGATGGTGCAAATTGCCAGACGGTACCCTGGGTGACTGGAGGAACGAGGGTGACGCAAAGGGAAGCGGCGATTGATGCGGTAAGAAATATTGGACTTCGTCAAATAAGAGAAATGGACATGACCAAGTTTGGTAACATGAAAAAGGAAGCTGAAATGTTTCAGCTGCGATTAAATGAATTGAAAAAATATGATAATAAACAGTGACCATAAACCTCGGAATTGTATGATTTCGGGGTTTTTCTTTGATTTCATCTTACAAATGCAAAAAATAAATATAATATGCAAAATATAATTGACATATGCAATGTGAAGGGGTATTCTAAGAGCATAAGGAGGTGTCCAATGAAGAATTTAAAGATGAAGTTTGCCAGGATGGAGAAGGACATGTCTCAGATCGAACTGGCAAAGCGAATAGGAGTGACACGTCAGACGATTGGGATGATCGAGGCAGGAGATTATAATCCATCATTAAAATTATGCATTGCCATTTGCAGAGAGCTGGGGAAGACTCTGAATGACATATTTTGGGAGGAAGAAGAGAATGAAGAAAACGGAAAATAAACTGGATGAGATGCAGGAGCAGAGATTGCTTCATATTGAGAGAAATGGCTGTTGGTTTGCTTTCTGGGCATTGTTAATTTCTATTTTTGTTCAGATGCTTATATTCGGACCGGGGAATTTTAAAGCTATTGCAGGGGAATGGATTGTATTTATGATTCTTGCCGTATACTTGTCGGCAGCCTGCCTGAGAAATGGTATTTGGGACAGAAGATTAAAACCGGATTTGAAGACGAATCTGTCGGCGAGCCTGATTGCTGCTATTGCAGCCGGTGGTATTCTGGCGGTTATCAATTTTGTGAGCTATACAGAAGTGGAAGCTGCAGCGGTGACATTTGTCTGTGTTGCAATCGGCGTGTTTATCCTGACATTTATTGCCTTGACCATTTCGGCAATGCTTTATAAAAAAAGACTTCAGGATATGGAAAGTCGTTATGACGAAGAATGATAGCAGGAGATAAAAGAAAGCCCTTCGAAGAGTGAAAGCTCTCCCGAGGGCTTTGTTTATTC
>JAXJRF010000109.1:0-4801 GCA_036310765.1 Frisingicoccus sp. | reverse complement strand
TCATCCTCCACCGGATAATATCCGTTGGCCAAAAGCAATGTTTTCAATTCTGTACGGATACTGTCATCATCCTCGATAATTCGTATACGTTTCATTGTTTTCCTCGTTTCATTTTTTGTATAATCGTTACATCGAAATTTATCGCACCAACAACCACTTATATGACTTATCTACACATATAGCCCCAAAGGGAGCAGTGATCAATATTGCAAGAACTGCCACTGTCAAAACGATATTTCCACAGGGTAAACCCATAGATAAAGGAATCGCACCGATCGCTGCCTGAACAGTCGCTTTCGGCGTATAGGCCAGCATACAGAACAGCCTTTCTTTCCTTGATAAATCCGTCTTGATCAGGGATAAGCCCACTCCCATCATTCGGAAGATCAATGCGATCATGATAAGGCAAACAGCTCCTATTCCGGCAGAAACTGCATATTTTAAATCCACTGTTGCACCGACCAAAACAAATAAGAATATCTCCGCAGCTATCCAAAGTTTATTATATTTTACGGATAACCGCTGGGCAAGAATATCATATTTTTGTTTTATGATAATGCCCATACTCATAATGGCAAGCAGGCCGGATATTGGAAGGATTCCTTCCAGACGTATTTGAAGTTCCAGAAACAGAAAAGAAATACTGATCATAATAAGCAGTTTTACAGAATCTCTCATATGAAACCTTTTGAAAAATAGCGTTAAGGCAAAACCTACAGCTCCCCCTAACAGTATTCCAAGTCCAATCGATACAGGAATTCCCGCAAAACTCGTCATCGACATCGTTCCCGCCTCTGCAAGGGTCGTCAACGCGGTAAAAATGACGATTACAAATACATCATCCACCGAAGCTCCCGCCAGAATAAGCTGAGGAATACTCTTTTTCACGCCATATCCCTCTTCAATCAACTTAATCATTCTTGGAACAACAACTGCCGGTGAGACTGCTGCAATGACACTGCCCATAATTGCAGCCTCTAACACCGTCACATTTAATAATAATGGTGCAAAAATGATCGTTCCCAGCATCTCTATACAAGCCGGAACAAAACACATAAGCACCGCAGGTCTGCCGACCTTCTTTAAATCTGTAATATCAAGGGACAATCCTGCCCTTGTCAGAATAATTACAAGTGCAATCTGTCGTAAATCTGCGGATATACCCAAAATTGATTCATCAATCAGATTCAATGCATGCGGGCTTAATATAATGCCCACAATAATCATTCCCAAAAGGCTTGGCAATTTCAATTTTGAAAAGAGCCATCCCATGAATAATCCGAGTAACAAAATTAATGCTATACTTGTTAACATATAATCCTCTTAAATCTGTGTAAATTTAAATGAATGCTTTCAATCTTACTATAAGACTGAAAGCATTCATTCACTGATATACATTATTTTTTTCATAAATACGATGTACTGTTTTTATTTTTCTTGTTTCAGAAGGTCTCTGATTTCCCTCAACAACACAATATCTTCTGGCTCTGCAGCAGGTACTTCTTCCTTTGGTTCTTCCGCTTTTTTGTGGAAACGGTTAATTGCTTTGATTACAATAAAGATTACAAATGCTACCAGAAGGAAATTAACAACACACTGGATGAAATTTCCATAGTAAATAGCTGCTTCGGCCATATCCCCAGTTGCTGGTGTGATCACGTACTTCAATTCAGTAAAATTCAATCCACCTAAGAAAAGACCGATTATTGGCATAATAATATCGTTCACAAGAGACGTCACAATCGCAGTAAAAGAACTACCCATAATCACACCAACTGCAAGATCCACAACATTTCCACGCGAGATAAATTCTTTAAATTCTGCAATAAAACCTTTCTTCTTTTCCATCTTTCGTCCTCCTTTTATTAATATTGTAACTTTTTTCCATATTTTTTTCAATATATGTATAACCTATTTCTTATTTTTTCAACCATATTTGTAGTTTATCACAACTTTATGCCATCTACTTAACAAGATCATCCGTAGCTTCAAAATTCACACAATTCCCCTCAATAGAAATTGTAAGCATATAGTTGTATGTCTTGCCATTTTCCGCTTTTAGCTTAAAAGTAACCGTCCCATCTCCAAGATACGTAAATTCCGGTTCAGCTACCATCTCGGCATAAACACCACATTGCTGAAAATAACCCTCACTATCAAAAAATGCAACTTGACTTGTTCCCTGGCCTCTATCCCAAAACAGCACAGCACCAACACGATCGCTTGCAAAATCTGGGATAACGACACATGCCTTATAGATCCACTCGGCTTCCCGGCTATTGTAAAACATATCGATAATATCCTGTTCAGACCAGCTTTCTTTCTCCTTTTGAATCGTACTCTCAATATTTTCTGTACGATTTGCTGGTGTCTTCAATGTAATTGCATAAACCGTTCCAATCTGCAAAGGATCTGTCTCCATTACTGAGCCATCGTAATAGACCACAATCTCATCACCAACAGTCAAGTCCGTATAACTGTCCGGATTTTTCACATCCAGAGGAACTTCCCAATAGCTGCCATTCGGATAGCCTTCCGCTGTTTCAGCATACATAAGAACACTCTGATCCTGTACTTCTTTTACAATTCCAGTGACACTTGGCTTATTTGAAATAATATAATCCATACTATTCTTATTACAGCCGACCATTACAACCACAAATGTCAACGCCAAAAGGATTGTTATCCATTTTTTCATACCAAACTCCCCCATAGATTGCTTTAAAATGTCCACATCGTTTCAATCTTGTGTTTGAGCTAATTCTTTTATCGCCTCGATGGCAATATCCACTTCACGCATCGTATTAAAATGGGAAAAGCTGAAACGGACAGCACCCTGTTCCACCGTCCCCAGTGCCTGATGCATCAGCGGTGCACAATGGGCACCCGGTCGTGTTGCAATGCCATAGTCCATGAAAAGGCAGTCACTGACTTCCGAAGAATCAAAATCATGGATATTCAAAGTGACAATCGGACATCGTTCTCTGACAGAAAAATCACCGTAAACAGTAACCCCTTCTATTTGATGAACCCCTTCATAAAAATGCCACATCAATTCCAATTCGACTTCCCGGATAGACTTCATTCCCTTCTCTTCTATATATTCCAATGCTGCATGCAGCCCTGCAATCCCATGTCCATTCAAGGTTCCCGCTTCCAACGCCGTTGGCATTTTATTCGGATGCATTTTATTATAGGTATCTATCCCACTGCCCCCTGACAACAATGGACGAACATCAACACCTTCTGCTACAACCAGACCACCGGTACCCTGCGGGCCCAAAAGTCCCTTGTGTCCTGTAAAGCAGAGAATATCAATCTGCATGTCCTTCATATCAATTTCAAATACACCTGCCGTCTGGGATGCATCTACAACAAAAAGTAGTCCATTTTTCTTAGCGATCTGCCCAACTTTTTTCAAATCCAGCAAATTTCCAGTCAGATTCGAACCATGGGTACAGATGATTGCTTTTGTATTCGCTCTCACTGCATCCGCAATATCCTGATAGGAAATCTGCCCTTTTTTATTACTCTGTATGATGGAAAGTTCCACACCAGCCCGTTCCATCTCGTACAGTGGACGCAAAACAGAATTGTGCTCCAACTCTGTTGTAATCGCATGATCCCCAGGCGACAAAATTCCCTTAATCGCCATATTAAGACTTTCCGTTGAATTTGCCGTAAATGAAACCCGGGACGGACCATCTCCATGAAATAATTTTGACAGTTTATCCCGGGTATCATAAATGATTCTTCCAGCATTTAAAGATGCATCATGAACACCGCGACCATCATTGCCAAAAGATCCTATGGCATCTGCAACTGCCCTTTTGACACATTCCGGTTTTTGCAGAGTGGTCGCTGCATTATCAAAATAAATCATCCGTTTTCCTCCTAAACAAGACAGTGCTGAACCTCCTGTGCCTCTATTCCAGCCTTCGCAAGTGCTGCCAGTATTTCTGATTCCTGATTGACATCTGCACACCAGGCTAAGCCACATCCCGCCGAAATGGATTTGGGCACTGGAATCAATCGCCCAGGCACATTTTCTTGTTTACAGTATTTTTCCATACCCATAGCATCCGTTGTGGTATAAAATGTCACAACAAATTTTTCTTCTTTCTTTCTCATGGTTTGATAATTTTCCCTGCTGTGCTCATTTTTTCAACAATATCATACATATTAGTAACTTCACCTACTGCCAATTTTTCTGTCAATCCGTAAAAATTCAGACAAGTACCACAGGTGAAAATTTCCACGCCCTGTGATTCAAGATACTTCAGATCTTCCAACGTATCTGCCCCTTCACATGTCAGATGGGCACCCCCGTTGTAGAAAAGAATAGTCTTTGGATAGCGGTCCTGTTTTGTTAATGCAAAAACAAATGCCTTCATCAGGGAAACTCCCAGTTCATCCGAGCCCTCTCCCATTTTATCTGAAGAAATAACCACAAGATTATTATCGAAGTCTGTACAGTCACAAGTAACCTCTTCCTGCACAGACGTATCTGGTTCGGATCCTACCTGGATTTGTACTTTGTAAAAATTCTCTGCAACTTTTTCATCCTGCACTTCATGATTTCTCACCTTTGCAAACTTCTTCAAATTCTGTACCGCAATCTCGTTATCGACAAGAACCTCTACTGTACCACCTTTTTCCATTTTTTCAATTTCATTTTTAGTATTTACAACTGGCAACGGACAAGCCAGTCCTCTTGCATCTACAACATGTTTCATTTTTATTTTCCTCCGCGTGTATTTTTAATAAATATCGTATGTTCCTGTTTGTCTGTAACGTATCC
>JAXJRF010000108.1:0-28884 GCA_036310765.1 Frisingicoccus sp. | reverse complement strand
ATTACACTTTCTCATGATGATGTAATAAAATGAAATGGCGTAAAACAGGGCAAAATGAGGCATTTCAGGAGGAAAAATACAATGATTAAGATACTTTTTGTTTGCCACGGCAACATTTGCCGCTCCCCAATGGCAGAATTCATTTTTAAGGACATGGTATCCAAAGCTGGTCTTTTAGACCAGTTTGAAATTGTTTCCGCGGCGACGAGTCGTGAGGAAATCGGCAATCCGGTGCATCCGGGGACAAGGAGGATTTTGGATTCTCTTGGCATCAGTAGTCGTGGAAAATGTGCGGTTCAGACGACAAAGAAGGAATATGCTTATTATGATTATATTATCGGCATGGACAGTTGGAATGTCCGCAATATGCTGCGGATTTACGGCGGTGATCCGGACGAGAAGATTTACAAGCTGCTTGACTTTACAGGCAGTTCGGGAGATGTGGCGGATCCTTGGTACACCGGTGATTTTGATGCAACATATCGGGATGTTTATGCCGGCTGCACAGCCCTTTTAGATGACGTGATCAAAAAGGGATTGCTGGATAAATAACAATAATTAATAGAAGTTTCATGTAAAACTGTTGGTTTTGTATATCTTTTCTTGTACAAAAACAACAGTTTTTTCTTGTCATATTTTAGGATATGAGATATGATGATGTTAAAGCTTGGTAAAGTTTTAGTAAAGTTTACGTAAATAATAAGGAGAGAAATTAAAAATGGAAGCTATTTTAATGGTAATTCGGCTTCTTGGCGGCCTTGCCATGTTCCTTTATGGTATGGAGATCATGGGCGATGGTCTGAAGCAGGGTTCAGGAAACACCTTGAAAAACATTCTTGGTAAACTTACACACAATGCATTATTGGGAATTTTGACAGGTGCTCTTGTAACGGCGGTCATTCAAAGTTCCACAGCCACCATTGTATTAACGGTAGGTTTGATCGGTGCCGGTATTTTGAATCTGAATCAGGCAGTCAGCATCGTATTGGGAGCCAACATTGGTACAACTGTAACAGCACAGATTATCCGTTTGATGGATATTGAATCCTCAGGCGGTTCTATTTTGACATTTTTTAAGCCGGACACACTTGCTCCGATTGCCTTGATCATTGGTATTATTCTGATCATGTTTGTCAAGAAAGAGGCCAGTAAGAATGTGGGTCTCATTGCTCTCGGATTTGGTGTCTTATTTACAGGTTTGCTGTCAATGACAGCTGCGGTTGAACCATTGGCAGAATCGGATGCCTTTGTCAATGCACTGCAGTATTTCAGTGACATGCCTTTACTCGGTATTCTGACCGGTCTCGTTCTGACAGTTATCGTCCAGAGCTCATCGGCTATGGTTGGTATTTTGCAGGCCTTATCTTCCACCGGTGTTATGACCTTTAATCTGGTATACCCGATTATCATGGGTATCAACCTTGGTACATGTATCACAACAGCCATGGTATGTTCCATTGGTTCATCCAAGGATGCAAAACGTACAGGTATTGTACATATCGTATTCAACTGTATTGGTACCGTATTATTTATGATTGGGATGACGATTATTCAGAAGACCGGCGGTTTTCCGAATTTGTGGGGAAGTATTGTCAACAGTGGTGATATTGCCAACTTCCAGACCGTATTTAACCTTGTGACGGCAGTTGTCTTACTTCCATTCGTTAATGTGCTTGTGAAGATTGCATGTACACTTGTCAAAGATGATGAGGTTGAAGTGAAAATTTATCCGGAAATTGCAGTTCTCGACAAAAAGCTTATGACAGTTCCAAGAGTAGCTCTTGGCGAAGTGGCTCAGGGTGCCGTATCCATGTGTACATTGGCGAAAGAGAGCGTATCCAGTGCCTTTGCCCAGTTTGAAACTTATGATGAAGCACGACATGATATGATCATGGAAAATGAAGATCGTCTGGATGCATTTACCGACGCTGCGGACAACTATCTGATCCAGTTATCTGCAAATATCGATAATGAGACCGACAACCGCCATCGGAATATGTCCATGCAGTCCATCCGCGATATTGAGCGTATCGGTGATTATGCGACGAACCTTGATGAGATGGCGATGAAATATCATAATTCTGACTATCGTTTTTCGGAAAATGCGAAAAAAGAAATTTCAATTCTTGAAAGTGCTGTTCAGGAAATCCTTCGTATTACTATTGAGGCTCTTGGCAGTGATGATGACTATATTGCCCGTCGGATCGAGCCATTGGAAGAGGTCATTGATGATATGGTTCTCTTGCTGAAAGATCGTCATACAGATCGTCTTTGTAAGGGATGCTGCTCCATTGACTCCGGTTTGATCTTTATGGATATTCTGACCTATTTCGAGCGTGTGGCCGACCAGTGCTCCAGCATTGCCATGTTGATTCTTTCCAAAAACAATGCAGAGATCATGAAAAATCATCATACGTATCTGGAAGAACTCCATACTTCCGGTGACCAGTCTTATCTTGCAGAACAGGAAAATCGTAAAGAACAGTATCTTGTTCCACTGCAGAATATTGGTATGTAATTGAATATTTGCCTGAAAAGAGAAGTCTTTGACCATTGGGTTGGGGACTTCTTTTATTTTATGTATTGACAAAAGCTCCATAAAGAGATATACTTTGAAAGTCAAAATATTAAAAACACAAAATATTCGAATAACAAAGGAGATATTATTATGTTAGAAAAAGTAATTACAATCATTGCAGACACATTGGCAGTTGATGAGGAAAATATTGAAGCAAAAACATCTTTAAAAGGAGATTTGGAAGCAGATTCCTTAGATCTTGTAGAATTAGTGATGAACCTTGAAGATGAATTTGGCGTAAAGATCGAAGAAGGTGAAATCGCCAACATTATTACAGTTCAGGATATTCTTGATTATTTAAAAGCACAGGGTGTTGAGGCATAATGAAAACAGCAATCACAGAACTTTTGAATATCGAGTATCCCATTTTTCAGGGCGGTATGGCATGGGTGGCAGAGCATCATCTGGCAGCGGCTGTATCCAATGCGGGAGGTCTTGGCATTCTTGCATCCGGCGGAGCACCTTGTGAACATGTCCGCGAGGAGATCCGAAAAACAAAAGCGTTGACGGATAGGCCTTTCGGAGTGAACGTGATGCTTATGAATCCGGAAGTGGATGCTATTGCCCATATGCTCGTTGAGGAAGGCGTTCAGGTAGTGACTACTGGTGCAGGCAGTCCGGAAAAGTATTTTCCTTTATGGAAGGAAGCAGGTATCAAGATCATTCCGGTTGTTGCATCTGTTGCCCTTGCAAGACGTATGGAAAAGTTTGGCTGTGACGCAGTCATTGCAGAAGGCTGCGAGTCGGGCGGACACATTGGCGAGGCGACGACGATGACCCTTGTTCCTCAGGTGGTTCGGGCGGTAAATATTCCGGTGATCGCTGCAGGCGGCATTGGCGACGGTCATGGTGTGGCGGCAGCTTTCATGCTTGGTGCAGAAGGTGTTCAGGTAGGCACCCGTTTCCTTGTGGCAGATGAGTCCCAGATTCATGAAAATTATAAGGAACGTGTGATCAAGGCAAAGGATATTGACAGTCAGGTAACTGGACGTTCTACAGGTCATCCGATCCGCGTACTGCGCAACCCAATGACACGTACCTATCTGAAAATGGAGGCGGAAGGGGCATCCTTTGAGGAATTGGAAGTGATGACTCTTGGTTCTTTAAGACGGGCTGTTGTTGAGGGTGATGTGAAAGGCGGTTCCCTTATGGCAGGTCAGATTGCAGGCCTGATCGACAAACGTCAGTCCTGTAAGGAAATCATTGAGGAAATGATGACAGAGGCGGTCGATGTGATGACAGCGGCTGCAAAGCGATTTCAATAATAAAGCGTTATAACAGGGAGTGTGTTTCGTGTGTTTGAACAGAGAGGCACACTCAATATTTTAAATAGATACTTTGAAAATCAAAGCAAATAATGGAGTAGATATATGAAAAAAGCTGCATTTATTTTTCCTGGACAGGGTGCTCAGAAATTTGGCATGGGAAAAGATTTTTATGAAACCTTCGAATCCAGTCGGGAGGTGTATGAAAAGGCCTCCGAATGGCTGGGGATGGATGTCAAAGCCCTCTGTTTTGAAGAAAATGACAAATTAGATATCACAAGATACACCCAGGTGGGTCTGCTCACTACTGAGATTGCCATTTTAAAGGCAGTTGAAGAAAAGGGCATCAAGCCAGTGGTTACAGCCGGATTAAGTCTTGGTGAATATGCTGCTTTAGTGGCGGCAGAGAAGATTTCGGTGGAAGACGCGATAAGGGTCATTGATAAACGTGGCCAGTATATGCAGGAGGCCGTTCCAACGGGCGGTGCCATGTCGGCTGTCATTGGTTCCGATGTGGAAACGATCCGGGAAATCTGTAACAATATGGAAGGTATTGTGGAAGTGGCCAACGATAATTGCCCTGGACAGACCGTCATTTCTGGTGAAGCAGAAGCGGTAGCGGCTGCCGGTGAGGCATTAAAGGCTGCAGGTGCCCGTATGGTTACACCATTGAAGGTCAGCGGACCTTTCCATTCTTCCATGTTAAAAGGTGCCGGTGAGCGTTTGAAACCGGAGCTTGAAAAGGTGACATGGATGGATTCGGACGTACCTTATGTATCCAACACCATTGCGGAGCTTATTCAGGATAAAGGGATGATCGAGCCCCTTCTTGTCCGTCAGGTTTCCGAAGGTGTTCGATGGGAGGAAGATGTTCGGGTCATGCTGGATATGGGCGTTGAAGTATTTGTCGAAATCGGTCCGGGAAAGACGTTGGCAGGCTTTATGAAACGTATTGATCGAAAAATAAAATGTATCAGTGTGGAAACAGTGGATGATCTGGAAAAATTGGAGGCATTGTTATGTTAAAAGATAAGGTTGCACTGATCACAGGTGCAGGAAAGGGCATCGGTGCCGCCATTGCCAGAGAAATGGCAGCCCAGGGAGCCATTGTGATCATAAATTACAGCCGTTCGGAAGAGGCGGCAAAAAAGGTAAAAGAAGAGATTCTTGCAGCAGGAGGGCGGGCAGAGCTTTATTGCTGCGACATTTCCGATTATAGCGGTGTGAAAACCATGATCGGTGATGTGGTGAAACAGTTTAAGCGCATTGACATTCTTGTGAACAATGCGGGTATTACAAAAGACAATCTTCTGATGCGTATGGGCGAAGAAGATTTTGAACAGGTGATCAATATCAATCTGAAAGGGACATTTAATTGTATTCAGAATGCGACCCGCCAGATGATGAAACAGAGATACGGAAGAATCATTAATCTTTCTTCTGTCGTTGGACTTTACGGCAACGCGGGGCAGGTCAATTATGCTGCCTCCAAAGCGGGAGTTATCGGTATAACAAAATCCGCTGCAAAAGAACTTGGCAGCCGCGGCATTACAGTCAATGCCATTGCACCTGGATTTATTCAGACCGATATGACCGCCGTATTAAGTGAAGAAATGAAACAGCAGATGCTTGGGGCGATTACCCTCGGCACTTTTGGAAATGTGGAAGATATTGCGTATACCGCTGCCTTTTTGGCATCCGACCGAGCCGGATATATTACCGGCCAGGTGATCAGCGTTGACGGCGGTATTTGTATGTAGATAGAGAAGGAGTAAAGCAATGAAAGAAAGAGTCGTTGTGACAGGAATGGGTGCAATCACACCTATTGGAAATAATGTGGAAGAATTCTGGTCCGGTGTAAAGGCCGGAAAAACAGGTTTTGATAAAATCAGTTATTTTGATGCGACCGATTATCGTGCCAGCCTGGCAGCCCAGGTAAAAGGCTTTAAGGCAACCGATTACATGGATCGTAAAACAGCAAAACGTATGGAGCTTTTCTGCCAGTATGCAGTGGCTGCCTCCAAAGAGGCCATTGAAGATGCCGGACTTGATATGGAAAAAGAAGATCCTTTCCGCGTGGGCGTTTGTGTCAGCTCAAGTATCGGAAGCTTACAGATTATGGAAAAGGAAGAAAAACGTCTGCTTGAGAGCGGTGCAGGACGTGTGGCTCCGATGCTTGTGCCAATGATGATTTCCAACATGGCCTCCGGTAACGTTTCCATTGCCTTTGGATGTCGTGGAAAATCTTTAAACGTCGTTACAGCATGTGCCACAGGCAGCCATTCCATCGGTGAGGCGTACCGCAGTATCCAGGCAGGTGAAGTGGACGTGATGATCGCAGGCGGTACAGAAAGTGCCATTTGCCCGATCGGTATTGCCGGTTTTGCATCCCTGACAGCATTGACATCTGCGGATGATCCAAAGAGAGCATCCATCCCATTTGACAAAGAGAGAAGCGGTTTTGTTATGGGTGAAGGTGCCGGCGTTGTTATTCTTGAAAGTCTTTCCCATGCCCAGGCACGCGGTGCGAAGATCCTTGCGGAAGTGGCTGGTTATGGTGCCACATCCGATGCTTTCCATATTACTTCCCCTGCTGAAGATGGCAGCGGAGCAGCAAAATCCATGGAGCTTGCCATGGCAGAGGCAGGTGTTACACCGGCAGAAGTCAGCTATATCAATGCCCATGGAACAAGTACCCATCACAATGACCTGTTCGAAACAAGAGCTATTAAGCTGGCTTTTGGCGATGAGGCTTATCGTGTGCCGATCAGCTCTACAAAATCCATGATCGGACATTTGCTTGGAGCAGCAGGTGCTGTTGAATTTATTACCTGTGTGAAATCCATTGAGGACGGTTATATTCATCCAACCGTTGGTTACAAAATCCCGGATGAAGAACTGGATCTCAACTATGTTCCGGGTGAGGGAATTCATGGCGAAGTTCGTGTCGCTTTATCCAACTCCCTTGGTTTTGGCGGACATAATGCCACATTGGCAGTGAAAAAATTTGAGGCTTAGGAGGCTGATATGATGGAATTTAATCAGTTGATCCAGCTTGTGGAAACAGTGGCAGCGTCCGGCTTAAATGAATTTGACTACGAAGAGGGCGATATGAAACTCCATCTTGGACGTAAAGCTCCGAAGATGGTCAAGGTCGCAGAAAGCAGTATTTCAAATAATATTGTCGAAAAGGTGGATGTTTTGACGGAAATGGTTGAGCCCTCATCCGTTGAGACGAAAGCTCAGGGAACGGCTGTAGTTTCACCGATCGTAGGTGTTTTCTATGCCGCATCCAGTCCGGAGGCAGAACCTTTTGTCAAGGTAGGTGACCGGATTCAGAAGGGTCAGGTCATCGGCATTGTGGAAGCAATGAAATTAATGAATGAAATCGAGAGTGATGTATCCGGTGTTGTCACAGAAATCTGTGTGGCAGACGGTGAAGGCGTTGAATACGGACAGTCCCTGATCCGGGTACAGGAATAGAGGCATATATGACATTTGATATAAAAGAAATCATGGAGATCATTCCCCACAGACAGCCAATGCTTTTGGTCGACCGGGTGGAAGTGATCGAAGAAGATAAAAAAGCTGTCGGCTATAAAGGCGTCACTTATAATGAACCTTTTTTTGCCGGACATTTTCCTCAGGAGCCGGTGATGCCGGGGGTCCTGATCATGGAAGCCATGGCTCAGACAACGGCTGTGTTACTCTTAAATAAAGAGGAAATGCGGGGCAAAGTCGGTTATTTTGGTTCAATGAATAAGGTACGGTTTCGTAAAAAAGTCGTTCCGGGCAGCCTGCTCCGTATGGAAGTGGAAATTTTGAAACAGCGTGGCCCTGTGGCCGTTTCTTACGGAAAAGCCTATACAGAAGAAGGTCTGGCGGCTGAGGGCGAAATGACATTTATGATCGGTTAACGAGGTGACAGATTTGATCAATAAAGTATTAATTGCCAACCGGGGCGAGATTGCTGTGCGTATTATCCGGGCATGCAGAGAAATGGGTATTGAGACGGTGGCAGTCTACTCGGAGGCAGATGTGTCCGCACTGCATGTCCAACTGGCGGATGAAGCCATTTGCATTGGACCGGCAGCCTCCAGAGACAGTTATCTGAATATGGAAAATATCATCAGTGCCACGATCAACAGCGGTGCGGATGCCATTCATCCCGGATTTGGGTTTTTATCGGAAAATGCCAAATTTGCTGAAATGTGCCGCCAGTGTCAGATCACATTTATCGGACCATCTCCTGAATTGATCCATCGGATGGGCAATAAATCCGAGGCACGAAAGACAATGATGGAGGCGGGAGTTCCTGTCGTTCCAGGAACAAAGGAACCGGTCTATGAGGCAGAAACCGGTCGGAAAATAGCGGATGACATGGGATATCCGGTGATGATCAAGGCATCCTCCGGCGGCGGCGGCAAAGGTATGCGTATTTCACGAAACTCTCAGGATTTTGAAGAGAATTTTCGGATGGCCCAGTTGGAATCGGTCAGCAGTTTTGGTGACAATACCATGTATATTGAAAAATATATCGAGGCACCCCGCCATATTGAATTCCAGATTTTGGGCGATTCCTATGGAAATGTCATCCATTTAGGTGAGAGAGACTGTTCCATTCAGCGGCGTCATCAGAAAGTGCTCGAAGAGTCTCCTTCTCCGGCGATGTCGGAAGAACTTCGTCGAAAGATGGGGGAAACTGCCGTAAAAGCGGCAAAGGCCGTTTCCTACGAAAGTGCGGGGACTATCGAATTTTTGCTGGATAAAGATCAGAACTTTTATTTTATGGAAATGAATACACGAATTCAGGTGGAGCATCCGGTAACAGAGGCTGTGACCAATGTGGATCTGATCAAAAGCCAGATTCGTATTGCCTCCGGTGAGGCATTGAACATCCGTCAGGAGGATGTGGTTTTTAAAGGACATGCCATTGAGTGCCGGATCAATGCGGAGGATCCGGAACATAATTTCCGTCCTTCACCGGGAACGATCAAATTGCTGCACATTCCGGGCGGCAAAGGTATACGTGTGGATACAGCGGTTTATGCCGGTTATACGATCCCGCCGTATTATGATTCGATGATGGCAAAGGTCATCGTTCTCGGTAAATCCCGAAACGAAGCGATTAAAAAGATGAAAAGTGCATTGAGTGAATTTATTGCCACAGGCGTTGTGACGAATGTGGATTTCCAGATGGAAATCATGAACGATCCGAAGTTCCAGAGTGGTGATTTCAGTACAGATTTTATAGAACAGATGGAAGAAAGGAAGGGTGAATAATGGCAAAATTAAACAGTATGTTTAAGAAAACAACATTTATTACCCTGTCCAATCGCCGTCAGAGTACACAGCAGGATGCTATGATCTCTGAAAAGGAAATGATCCAGCCGGCGATTCCGGATGGATTGTGGAAAAAATGTAAAAAATGCGGAGAAATTCTGTATAAAGAAGAATTGGAAAAAAATCTTTATGTATGCCCATCCTGCGGTCAGCATTTGCGTATTTCAGCTAAAAAGCGGATTCGTCAGATTGCGGATGAGGGGACATTTAAAGAGATGGATAAACGGATGCCGGATAAGAATCCTCTGAATTTTCCAGATTATGAAAACAAGCTGGAAAATATGCGGGAGGTGACAGGCACCAATGAGGCTGTCATTTACGGTATATGCACCATTTATGGTGAAAAAGCGATTTTAGCGGTTATGGATTCCCGTTTTATGATGGGAAGTATGGGAACGACTGTGGGTGAAAAAATCACCCGGGCCATTGAAACGGCAACAGCAAAAAAACTGCCGGTCGTTATTGTGACCTGCTCCGGCGGGGCCAGAATGCAGGAGGGAATTGTATCTCTTATGCAGATGGCAAAAACATCGGCAGCGGTGGAAGCCCATGGACGGGCAGGACTGCCTTATTTTACGGTTATTACCGATCCAACTACCGGTGGGGTGACAGCCAGCTTTGCCATGCTTGGGGATGTGATTTTGGCGGAGCCGGGAACACTGATCGGTTTTGCTGGTCAGCGTGTCATTGAACAGACGATCGGGCAGAAATTGCCGGAAGGCTTTCAGCGGGCAGAATTTATGCTGGAGCATGGATTTATCGACCAGATTGTGGAGCGAAAGAACCTGAAAGAGCGATTATTTCAGTTGATTCGTGCCCATCGGCCGATGAAAATGGAGGAATGAACATGAATTTAACGGCTTGGGACAGAGTGGGGATTGCCAGGGAAATGGAACGCCCGACAAGCCTGTATTATATAGAACACATTTTTGATGATTTTATGGAAATGCATGGAGACCGGAATGTGAAAGATGACCCGGCCATTGTCGGCGGTATCGGCTTTTTGGACGGTCGTCCGGTGACGGTTATTGGTCAGCAAAAGGGGCGGGATTTGAAAGAACAGGTGGCGAGAAACTTCGGAATGCCAAATCCTGAAGGGTATCGAAAAGCTCTCCGTCTGATGAAACAGGCGGAAAAGTTCGGTCGTCCAATTGTCTGTTTTGTTGATACATCCGGTGCTTTCTGCGGCATTGAGGCGGAAGAACGGGGACAGGGTGAGGCGATTGCCAAAAACCTTATGGAAATGGCAGGTCTTACCGTTCCAGTGTTGTCGATCATTATCGGTGAAGGCGGCAGCGGCGGTGCCCTTGCCATGGCCGTTGGAAATGAAGTCTGGTGTCTGGAAAATTCGGTCTATTCGGTGCTTTCGCCGGAAGGCTTTGCGGCTATTTTGTGGAAGGACGGCAAAAGAGCCAATGAGGCAGCAGAGGTTATGAAAATGACCTCTGATCATTTGAAAGATCTGAAAGTGGTTGACCGGGTATTTGCTGAAACAGAACCTGTCCATGTGGATAACGGACAGCCTATGGCTTTGGAGTTAAAAGATGCCATGATCCGGTTTTTTAGTCGGTATGATTCGATGGAACCGGAGGCCATTAGGGCAGAACGCTATGAGCGATTCAGAAAGTTTTAGGTGAGCGTATGAAACCATTAATTATCGGAGATTTAGAAGTAAAACTGCCCTTGATCCAGGGCGGCATGGGCGTGGGAGTCAGTCTGTCATCCCTGGCGGGAGCTGTTGCTTTTGAAGGCGGTGTCGGTGTGATTTCCACAGCCCAGATTGGATTTTATCGTCCGGACTTTAATAAAAATCCCCTTGAAGCGAACTTAAAGGCCATTGAAGAACAGGTGAAACGGGCAAAGGAGATTGGCCGGGGTGGCGTGATCGGGGCTAATATTATGGTGGCAGGCAGAAATTATAAGGAATATGTGACTGCCGCAGTAAAAGCCGGTGTGGATCTCATCATTTCCGGTGCGGGTCTGCCGACAGAACTTCCGGCTTATGTGAAAGACGCCAAGGTTAAGCTGGCACCGATCGTATCTTCGGAAAAGGCAGCGAAGCTTCTTTGTCGTATGTGGGATAAACGGCATCACTGCACACCGGATCTTGTTATTGTTGAGGGACCAATGGCCGGCGGGCATCTGGGATTTTCCAAAGAACAGTTAAAGCCTTTTTCTGAGAAAAATGATGAAGAGATTCGTCGGATGATGGCAGACTATGATGGGGAAATAGAAAAGATCATTCAGGTCTGTGAGACATATGGCGAAAAATACAATAAAAATATACCGGTTGTGGTGGCAGGCGGTATTGACAGTCATGAAAAGGTACAGCACTGCCTCAATCTGGGGGCAAGTGGTATTCAGGTGGCGACACCGTTTGTCGCAACGGAAGAATGTGACGCCCATCCAAATTTTAAAAAGGCCTATGTGGAGGCCACGTCCGAGGATGTGGTCATATTGAACAGTCCGGTCGGAATGCCGGGACGGGGGATCCGAAATACCTTCCTTAAAAATATTGAGGAGGGTCACAGAGGAAAAATCCACTGCAGGCAATGTCTGGAACATTGTGATCCGGCTACAATTCCCTACTGTATTACGGACGCATTGATCCGATCGGTTCAGGGAGATGTGGAAAACGGTCTGGTCTTTTGCGGTGCAGAGGTGGATAAAATAAAGAAAATTTCGACGGTGCATGAAGTCATCGAAAGTCTTTTTATTTCTGAATAGAATTTGAAACATCTGAGAAACCTAACTATTAATGGTAATAGAAGGAGGTCAGCAGTATGGAGAAAAATTGTCAGGAAGTGGATCTTAGGAAGGTGGCGATCATCGGCTGTGGTTTTGTGGGATCAGCGTCGGCTTTTGCATTGATGCAGAGCGGCCTGTTTTCCGAAATGGTGCTCATCGATGCGGATATGGACAGAGCCCAGGGTGAGGCATTGGATATCAGTCATGGTATGCCTTTTAGCCGTCCGATGAAGATTTATGCAGGCGATTATGATGATATTGTGGATGCAGCGATCATCATTGTGACAGCGGGAGCCAATCAGAAACCAAATGAAACCCGTCTGGATCTTGTACACAAAAATGTGGGAATTTTCAAAAGTATTATTCCTCAGATTAAAGAGCGAAAATGTCAAGGTATTTTGCTGATCGTGTCGAATCCGGTCGATATTCTGACGTATGCGGCTTTAAAAATCAGTGGGTTTGAGGAAAATCGGGTCATTGGTTCGGGTACGGTTCTTGATACATCCCGTCTGAAATACCAGATTGGAGAATATCTTGGTGTGGACAGCCGAAGTGTGCATGCCTTTATTATCGGAGAGCATGGGGACAGTGAGATTGCAGCATGGAGCAGTGCCAATGTTTCCGGTGTGCCGATGCGAAGCTTTTATGAAATGAAGGGCAAGCATAAATACGAAAAGGCAACGGAAAATATTGCAAATATCGTAAAAAACAGTGCTTATGAGATCATCGAAAAGAAGAAGGCAACCTACTATGGCATTGCCATGTCGGTGCGGCGGATCTGTGAGGCCATTGTCCGCGATGAAAAATCCATTTTGCCGATTTCCGGCCCGATGCATGGAGAGTATGGTATTTCTGATGTGGTTCTGAGTATGCCGGCCATTGTCGGAAAAGAAGGACTGGAAGGCCATATGCCGATCGAATTGAATGAAGAAGAGATCAAAGCTTTAAGAGAGTCTGCAGACACCTTAAAAGAGGTGCTGGAAAGCATAGAGCTATAAAAAGATTTAATTGAAGGACACTCAAATACGGTTTAAAGTGACACGCAGCATGCCACCCGAACTGTATTTGAGTGTCCTTTGTGTTGGATAAAAGTCTTTGAATAAATCAATTTTGTTGAACTTTTCGCTCCGGCAACTGTACAAGAACAATCGCAACAAACACGAGAACACATCCGAAGATTTCACGTGGTGAGAGCGACTGTCCGAGAATGACCCACCCTGCCAGAACACTGAATACGGATTCCAGGCTCAGCAGAAGGGCGGCAGCTGTCGGATCGTAGTCTTTTTGAGCTATGATCTGCAGCGTATAGGCCACACCGCAGGAGAGTACACCGGCGTAGAGGATCGGTGCCCATGCCGCCAGCAATGAAGATAAAGTCGGACGTTCGAAGATGAGGGCTGGAATTCCACAGAAAATACCTGCAATGGCGAACTGAATACAGGACATCCGAACCCCGTCAACCTTCGGTGAAAAATGATCAATGATCAAAATATGTAAGGCAAAAACAAAGGCACAGAGAAGGACGAGGGTATCACCGATACCAAAACTTAAACTTTCGGTCATGCATAAGAAGTAAAGACCTGCCAGGGCGAGGACCACACTGACCCATACGATCAAACGGGGTTTTTTCTTGAAAAAGATACCGAGAATAGGTACGATGACAATGTACAAAGCGGTGATAAATCCGGCTTTTCCAACGGTTGTATGGGCAATGCCGTACTGCTGCAGTGTGCTTGCAATGGCAATAGCGATACCGCAGCAGATCCCGCCGATGATCAGGGTCTTCTTATCCTGTGGTTCGGACGGGATATCTGTGTCTGCAGTTTTATTTTCTTTTTCTTTAAGTTTATCCAGAAGAGCGATGCATGGAATGAGAAAGAGTGCACCGATAATGGAACGGACCGAGTTGAAGGTTAGCGGGCCGACATAATCCATGCCTACGCTTTGGGCTACAAAGGCTATGCCCCATATAAATGCAGTTAAAAGTAACAAAAAGGTGTTTTTAGTCTTGTTCATGATGTGTCTTTTCCTTTCGTATTTTTAAATATCCCATATTATATAAGTACATTAAAACAGAAACGCCGCAGATCAGGACATATCCAACGATACTCATGCCATCAGGCACCTGTCCGAATACGACAAAGCCAAGGACGGCGGCAAAGATCACCTGAGTGTAATCGTAAATCGAAATATCGCTGGCAGGTGCGTATTTGTAGGCATATGTCACGCCAAACTGTCCGCCGGAGGCAGCGAGGCCTGCCAGAAGCAGCATACCCAACTGCTTTAATGTCATAGGTTCAAAGTTCAGAATAATATAAGGAAGAACGGCAATACAGGAAAAGGCGGAGAAAAAGAAGACAATAAATGGTCCCCGTTCACCCCGAAGTCCAAGATACCGTACCGTTGTATAGGCACCTCCGGCGGCGATGGCACCGGCCAGTCCGACAAGGGCCGGCAGCATATCGGTCAGAGAAAAGCCCGGACGGATAATGAACAGACTGCCGATGAAGGCGACAATAATACTGAATACCTGGATGCCGTTCATTTTTTCTTTTAAAAAGATGTAGGAACAGATGAGAACGACAAAAGGCGACAGCTTATTGAGCATGGATGCATCGGATAAGAGCAAATGGCCGAGGGCATAATAATTACACAATATGCCGATCGTTCCCAGTGCGGAACGGAGTATCAGATATTTGAGATTTCGTTTTTGAAATGAAAAATCCCGGTCTTTCAGAAGGATCGATGCTGCAAATAAAAATGAGATCAGATTTCTGAAAAAGCTTTTTTGAATCGGATTGATATCACCAGCCAATTGGACGAATAGATTCATCAATGCGAAAGAAAAGGCAGAAATAAGGATAAACATAATGCCTTTTTGTTTATTAGTCATTGGTATGCACCTCGTTTGTAAAATGGATTTAATATTATAAGATTATAAGACAGAAAAGAGCAAAAGTAAATCCGGGAAAAATCATTTTTCTCCCGGTATTACAGATAAAAATTTCTCAAAGAAAAGACCGACACAAAACCATAAAGGGGCGTAGCACAGGTTGATTAATCCCTGAATATTTCCAGGCTGTCCGCTGTAATCCCATGGGCAGCAGTGAAATTTTTTCAGAACAGCACCAGTTGTGTATTCTGTGGCAAATATAAGCAGTGTGTATAGACCTCCTCTGCAGAATGTACTTTTGCCCTTCAACCGTTTACTGATGGGAGCCAGAAAAGACGCCAATCCATAGATTGCAAACATCCACATAGAAGTCCGGCAGGTCAGCTTGGGGTCACGTGACACTATGGATCCCAGTCCGGTCCACAGTACTTCCATACACCAACCCGCCAGACCACAAAGAATATAATTTTTCTTCACAGATATAGTATGACTTTGAGCGGACAAAATATGCATCGGTCTAAAAAAATCTTGATTGAATTAAATTCCAATGGTAAAGTAAGTATAAATTATATCGAATCGATTAGAAAATTAGAAAAAAGAGGGAAAAAGATGGGAATACCTGTTGTTACATTAAAAAAAGGTGAAGGAAGAACAATTAAAGCCGGCGGTGCATGGATTTTCGACAACGAAATTGATACAGTGCTGGGAACTTATGAGAATGGTGCGGATGTGATCGTCCGGGATTTTGACGGTTACCCTATGGGCCGGGGCTTTATCAACAATGCATCGAAAATCCGTATCCGTATGATGACACGAAATGTGGATCAGGAGATTGATGAGGCGTTTATCCGTATGCGTGTAAAAGCCGCATGGGAGTATCGAAAAAAAGTCATTGATACAAGCTGCTGCCGAGTGATCTTTGGCGAAGCGGATTTCCTGCCGGGGCTTGTTGTCGATAAATTCTCGGATGTCCTTGTTGTTCAGTCACTGGCTCTTGGAATTGATAAATATAAGATGCAGATTATCGATGCCCTGAAGGATTTTATGGCAGAAGACGGCATCATCATTCGCGGCGTTTATGAACGAAGTGATGCGAAGGTGCGTAAACAGGAAGGCATGGAGCAGGTGAAAGGTTTTATTGGTGAGCCTTTTGATACGAAAGTTCCGATTGTTGAAAATGGTGTCAAATATCTGGTGGATGTCAAAGACGGCCAGAAGACCGGATTTTTCTTAGATCAGAAGGAAAACAGAAAAGCTGTGGGAAATCTGAGTAAAGGTTATGATGTTTTAGACTGCTTTACCCATACCGGTTCCTTTGCCCTGAATGCGGCTTTGGGCGGTGCAAGCCATGTCACCGGTGTGGATGCCTCCGAACTGGCGGTTAATCAGGCCAGAGAAAATGCCCGACTGAACGGTGTGGATGACTTTGTTGATTTTGTCTGTGCCGATGTATTTGAATATTTGCCGGCTCTGGAAAAAGAAGGCAAAAAATTTGATCTTGTTGTGCTGGATCCGCCGGCATTTACCAAATCCAGAAATTCCATTAAAAATGCGGTGAAGGGTTATCGTGAGATCAATATCCGGGGGCTGAAGCTTGTGAAAGACGGCGGTTATCTGGCAACCTGTTCCTGTTCTCATTTTATGGATTTTGAACGGTTTACGGAAACGATCCGTCAGGCGGCGCGCAGTGCCCACAAACGTCTGCGTCAGGTGGAATTTCGGACTCAGGCACCGGATCATCCGATTTTATGGGCTGCGGATGAATCCTACTATCTGAAATTTTATATTTTTCAGGTTTGTGACGAAAAGTAGGTGGGTACAGTGGAATTAATGACATACGATGAAACCTTTGACTGGATCCATCAGATGGAACAGTCCGGGATCATTCTTGGTCTGGAACGGATGGAGGAGCTTTTAAACCGAATGGGACGACCAGAAAGGGCGTTAAAGATCATTCATGTTGCCGGAACCAATGGCAAGGGCTCGGTATGTACCTTTATCTCATCCATTTTAGAGGCAGCAGGTTATAAGGTTGGCCGATATATTTCGCCAACTTTGTATGATTATAGAGAACGGATCCAGATTAATGGGAGCTATATTGAAAAGGAAGCTCTGGCGGAAGGCATGAGCCGGATCCGATGCTGCTGTGAAGACATGGCGGCGGACGGTTTGGAGATGCCGACGGTTTTTGAGGCGGAGACAGCATTGGGATTCTGGTATTTCAAAAAGAAACAGTGTGATTATGTGGTGCTCGAGACGGGAATGGGCGGCAGACTGGATTCGACAAATGTCATCGAACATCCGGCACTTACGGTGATCACTTCGATCTCTATGGATCACATGGCACAGCTTGGACATACCTTGGCAGCGATTGCCGGTGAGAAAGCCGGTATTTTAAAGACGGGAACACCAGCCGTTTTTTATCCGCAAAAGGAAGATGCTATGGCGGTGCTTGTCGAAGAATGTCACAAAAAGCAGATCGATTATGCTGTGGCAGACTGGACTCAGTTGGAGATTCGGGAAAGACGGCTCTTTGACGGAGAACGCATGAGAGCCTGTCAGACCTTTGATTATAAAACATATAAAAATATGACGATACATCTTGCCGGAACCTATCAGATCCGGAATGCCTGTCTGGCGATCGAGGCGATTGAGGCTTTAAAGCTGGATTTGGACAGGGCGACTGTGAGAATGGGGCTTGAACGGGCCGAATGGCCGGGAAGATTTCAGTGTATATCAAAGAAACCGATGATTTTTATTGACGGTGCCCATAATCCGGAAGGGGCACAGAGTCTGAGAGATTCGATTGAAACATACTTTCCGGATCAAGAGAAGATTCTTGTCATGGGCGTGTTTAAAGATAAGGATTATTCTGAAATTTTAAATATCATGTCCGGCGTATCGGAAACGCTGATCACATTTAAACCGGAGAATCCAAGAGGTCTGGACAGTAATCAGCTGGCAGAAAGGGCGAAAGCCTGTTTTTCAGATGTCTTAGATGGCGGCGATGCGAAGAAAGCGTTGGAGCTGGCTGTAAGTAAAGCTGGTGATGACCGGGTGATAATTATTTTTGGTTCATTATCAACTATTTCGACAATATGTGATATACTGAAATCATAATGCAAGATATAGAAGGAGCAGGATGTTATGATAGACGAGAAAAAAATCCAGGAAGGTATACGGCTGATTCTTGAAGGTATTGGCGAGGATGTGAATCGTCCGGGATTGATTGAGACACCTCAGCGTATCTCGAATATGTATAAAGAAATATATGGCGGCATGGATGAAGATGTCTCTGTTCATCTGCAGAAGACATTTCCTGCCATTAATAATGAGCTTGTTTTGGAAAAGGATATTACCTTTTATTCAACCTGCGAGCATCATTTACTGCCTTTTTATGGAAAAGCACACATTGCTTACATTCCCGATGAAAAAGTTGTCGGTTTAAGCAAGCTTGCTCGTACAGTGGATGTGTTTGCAAGACGGGCACAGATTCAGGAACAGATGACCGCTCAGATCGGAGATGCCATTATGACCCATTTGAAACCGAAGGGTGTTATGGTCATTGTACAGGCAGAGCATATGTGCATGACGATGCGGGGCATCAAGAAACCGGGCAGTCAGACGATGACCTATGTATGCAGAGGTGACTTTGAAAATAATCCGACCCTGCAGCAGATGGTCTTTCAGATGGTGAAAGAATGAAGAATTTAGAGAATTATAATCAGATTCCGGGGGATATGGAGCGTGTTCAGCGTATTCTTTGCCACCCGGAATTTAAAAAATCTATGGAAGAGATTCGTATCCTTGAAAAGGACAGAATTTTCTGCTGTCATGGAATGGAACATTTGCTGGATGTGGCCAGGATTGCTTATATCGATAATCTGGAGCAGGCTTATGGCTATCCAAAGGATGTGGTCTATGCAGCAGGACTTCTCCATGATGTGGGAAAATATCTCCAATATAGAGAGGGCATTCCCCATCATATCAGCAGTGAGGTCATTGCCCGGCAGATTTTAGAAGATACGGGATATTCGGCAGAGGAGATCGAAATGATCTGCTTTGGTATTTTGAACCATCGCAGTTTGGAAGATGCCGGTGAGGATGGTTTTTGCCGTATGCTTTACCGGGCAGATAAAATTTCAAGAGCCTGTTATGCCTGCAGTGCTTCGGAGAAATGCCATTGGAGCGAAGAAAAAAAGACAGTAGGAGTGATTGCATGAGTGATGAAATGCGTATTGGCAACGAAGTATTTTTAAAAAATGGACATACTTATGTTATGGGAATCCTGAATGTGACACCGGATTCTTTTTCAGATGGAGGTAAATATATCTCTGTCAATGAGGCGTTGCAACATGCCAGACAGATGGTGATCGAGGGTGCGGATATTATTGATATTGGTGGAGAATCGACCCGTCCGGGACATATTCAGATATCCGACGAGGAAGAAATTGAACGGATCGTGCCGGTCATTGAGGCAGTGAAAAAACATCTGGATGTGCCGGTATCGGTAGACACCTATAAGTCCAGAGTGGCGAAGGCGGCGATTGATGCCGGAGCAGACATGGTCAATGATATCTGGGGATTAAAGTACGACCCGGACATGGCAAAGGTCATCGGGGATGCGGGTGTGGCCTGCTGCCTGATGCATAACCGTAACGACATGGATTACAAGGACTTTATGAAGGATTGTCTGGATGATCTGAGAGAAACGATTGCACTGGCAAAGGCCGGCGGCATTAAAGATGAAAATATCGTATTGGATCCGGGTGTTGGTTTTGCAAAAACCTATGAACAGAATCTGATCGTTATGAAACATCTGGAAGAGTTTAATTCACTTGGATATCCGATGCTTTTGGGAACGTCCAGAAAATCCATGATCGGACTGACATTAGATCTGCCGGCAGATCAGAGGGTTGAAGGCACGATTGCGACAACCGTCATGGGTGTTATGGCAGGCATGAGTTTTGTCCGGGTTCATGATGTGGCGGCCAACAGCCGAGCAATCCAAATGACAGAAGCGATTTTAAAGGTACGGGAGGAATAGACTTGGGACACATTGGAATCAGGGATTTGGAAGTATATGCCTATCATGGCGTTTATCCGGAGGAGAGGGAGAAGGGACAGAATTTTTTGGTCTCAGCCGATCTCTATCTGGACACATGGGAGGCAGAACACAGAGATGATTTGGATGCATCC
This sequence comes from Frisingicoccus sp., assembly GCA_036310765.1. Lineage (GTDB taxonomy): Bacteria > Bacillota > Clostridia > Lachnospirales > Lachnospiraceae > Frisingicoccus. The sequence goes on along the minus strand of JAXJRF010000108.1, from coordinate 8,858 downwards.
ATTCATTATGGCATCGTCTGTGAACATATCAAAGATTATATGCTCCGGGAAAAACATATGCTGATCGAGCGGGCAGCCAGTGAAATCTGCGAAAATTTAATGCTGGATTTTCCAAAGCTGAAGAAGGTATGTGTCAAACTGTATAAACCGGAAGCACCGATTCCAATGAATTTCGGAACGGTGTTTGTCGAAGTATGCAGAGAGTGGAAGGATGTTTATATCGCTGTGGGCAGCAACATGGGGGATAAAGAAGGCAACATCCGTTCGGCGATACAGATGCTGTCGGAAACCAGGGGCATTCAGGTGGAAAAGGTTTCGACTCTGATTCAGACCGAGCCTTACGGTTATACCGATCAGGATGTCTTTTTAAATGGCTGTCTGCAGGTGAAGACATGGCTGCCTCCTGAAGTTTTGCTGAAACGCATGCAGGAAATTGAATTACTTTTACATAGAGAGCGAAAAATACACTGGGGACCGAGAACGATCGATCTGGATATGATTTTATATGGGGAAGAAGTGATCCACACGAAGGATTTGGCTGTGCCCCATCCGGACATGACCAACCGCCGGTTTGTTTTAGATCCGCTGGATGAGATTGGCGGCTGGGTCTGGCATCCGACAGAACATAAAACCATTCACCAGTTAAAAGAAATATTAGAGGAGAGAGGGGCAAAGGATTATGATTGATCTACATTTACATTTGGCAGGATCGTTAAAACCTGCGACGATTATTGAATATGCCAAGGAGAGAAATGTGCCTTTGCCGACCTACAATGCCTCCGAATTGGAGCATTATCTGGAGGCACCAGATCACTGTGCAGAACCTTCGGAATTTTATGAATTATGTGATATGACCGTTTGGGTACTTCAGGAGCGAAGAGCGATCCGACGTGCCATGATGGAACTGGTCAAAGAATTGGATGCACAGGGGATCATGTATGCGGAGATTCGTTTTACACCATGCGAATGTACCCTTGGCGGACTTAGACAGGGAGATGCTGTGGAGGCGGCTATTGAAGGCCTTAAGCGGGGCGTACAGGAAAGCCGCCGGATTAAAGCCAATCTGGTGCTTTGTATTACAGCCAAGATGGATGAGCACGAGGCATTCGAGACCGTTGTGGAGGCCAAGAAAAATATACGGAACGGCGTCTGTGGTCTGGATATCCTTCTGGAAGAATCCCTCTATGAAACCGATGTGTTTGACTGGTTGTTTAATCTGATCAAAGAGGAGCATATTCCGTTTACGGTTCATGCAGGCCAGTATAATACGGACAGTATACGTAAAGCGATCCGTTATGGAGCAAAACGTATCAGTCAGGGCATTCATATTTTGGAGGATGAGGATCTGCTCAAAGAGATCATTGAACGCAACGTTGTCGTTGAATGCTGTCCGGCAAGCAATCTGAAGTTGGGCACCATTGAAACCTACAGCCGTCATCCGATCCGCAAGTTATTTGACATGGGTGTGCCGGTCTGTGTCTGTACCGACCGTCTCCGGGTTTCCGGTATTACACTGATGCAGGAATATCGGAATCTTCAAAAATATCTTGGATTTACAGCAAAAGAAATATATCAGATGAATCTGAATGCGGCGAACGGTGCATTTTTAACCCAGATGGAAAAGGATCGCCTCATGTTTGATTTATATGAAGCCAATAAGGCAATGATAGACAAGGAGTAGGAACATATGGAAGACTTAACGAAATTACGAGATCAGATTGACACCATCGACGACCAGATTGTGAAGCTTTTTGAAGAACGTATGGCTGTTTCTGAAGGTGTTGCAGCCTACAAACGCGGCGTTGGCAAACCGGTTCTTGATAAAGAACGGGAAAAAATTAAAATCGAAAAAGTCACATCCAAAACGACCAATGAATTTAACCGTCAGGGTGTGGAATCTTTGTTTAATCAGATTATGGCGATCAGCCGTATGCTCCAGTATAAGAGACTGGCCAGTGAACGGACAGATATGGAAGGTTTCTGTGAAGGAAAATTAACGATCACACCAAAGACAAAGGTTGTCTATGCCGGTGTGCCGGGAGCCTATGCCGAATCGGCCATGGTCACTTATTTTGGCACAGAGATCGACGGCTATAATGTGGAAACCTTTGGCGATGCCATGGAAGCCGTACATAATGGTGAGGCCGAATATGCGGTTCTGCCGATTGAAAATTCTTCCACAGGCAGTGTCAATGATGTGTATGATCTTTTGTCGGATTATGACAATCACATTGTCGGAGAGACGATGGTTAAGATCGAACATGCCCTGGTTGGCCTTCCAGGAAGTAAATTGGAAGATATTCATACGGTTTATTCCCATCCGCAGGGATTAATGCAGTGCAGCCGTTTTCTCGATGAAAACAGGGACTGGCAGCAGGTCAGTCTCCAGAATACAGCCGCATCTGCAAAACGAGTGATGGATGACGGTGATCTGTCCCAGGCAGCCATTGCCAGCAGACAGGCAGCGAAAAACTATGGACTGGTTATTTTAAAAGAAAATTTAAATGACCTCGACAATAATTCCACACGTTTTGTCATCATCAGTCATAAAAAGATTTTTGAGCCAGATGCGGACAAAATCAGTATTTGTTTTGAAACACTCCACGAAAGCGGAAGTTTGTACAGTGTGCTCAGCCATTTTATTTTTAATGGACTGAATATGACCCGCATTGAATCCCGTCCGATCCATGGAAAACCATGGCAGTATCGGTTTTTTGTCGATTTCAGTGGGAATTTAAAGGAGCAGGCGGTCAAGAATGCCCTTCATGGTATTCAGTCTGAAACAGAAAGCTTTCGTATTCTTGGAAATTATAGAGGGGTGGAAACAATATGCTGAAAATCAGAGTACACGAATTGATCTTGTATCGTAATTTTGAAGAAAATATCTTTTCAGAGATGGCCTATGTGGTCAACAATTATCAGGATGAAGCCTGTGACAGAGAAGTTCTGATCGACAAGCTTTATCGATGCATTAATGAGATTGTGACGATTGCCAGAGATCATGGTTTTAACGGAAACTTATGGCATGGCTATCTGACAAATCTTTTGACGACCAATGAAAATGCTTTCAGTATGTCCTGCGAGAAAAAGGGAGCCATCGAGGGCAGCATTAATGAACTGGCGCTTCATGATCTTCAGATTTTCAAAGAGGCCTATGATGTGGACTGGGATGATGTGGAACGGGTACTTGGTGTGCATTTCATCAGCATGATCCGAAGCTTTTACAGCCCGGACAATATGGGCATTATTTACAGTCAGAACCTGAGAGAGCGGATCGACAGTCTGAATGAACAATTGGCCAATGCTTCGGATGTGCAGAAAATGTACGATGTACTGACGGATTTTTATAAAGATTACGGCGTAGGCAAATTTGGACTTCATCGTGCCTTTAAGATTGTCAGCGATGGTCAGCAGCCGGAAATCGTACCGATCACACGTACCGAAAAGGTTGTGCTGGACGACATTGTGGGTTATGAGATTCAAAAGAAGAAACTGCGTGATAATACAGAGGCTTTTATCAAAGGCAAGAAGGCCAACAACGCATTGCTTTACGGAGACAGCGGAACAGGAAAGTCCACCAGCATTAAAGCGATTTTAAATGAATATTATAAAGACGGACTTCGCATGATTGAAGTATATAAACATCAGTTTAAAGATATTTCCAATGTGATCGCCCAGATTAAAAACAGAAATTATAAATATATTTTATATATGGATGACCTGTCATTTGAAGAGTTTGAGATTGAGTACAAATATCTGAAAGCCATCATCGAAGGCGGTCTGGAGACAAAGCCGGACAATGTGGTCATTTATGCCACATCCAATCGCCGTCATCTGATCCGGGAAACATGGAATGACCGTAAACAGTCAGCGGACGATGTTCATGGCAATGATTCCATGCAGGAAAAATTGTCACTGGCAACCAGGTTCGGTGAGAGCATTTACTACGGAAAGCCGGATCAGAAAGAGTATGTAAATATTGCCAGAGAGCTGGCAAAACGTTATGGCGTCAATATGACAGAAGAGGCGATTGAAAAAGAGGCTGTGAAATGGGAACTGAGTCATGGCGGCCGTTCCGGACGTACAGCCCAGCAGTTTATTAATCATCTTGTTGGTATTTCAGAGTAAATAGGAGGATGGGATCGTGCCTGTGCAGATGTTAGCAGCGATTGACGTGGGATCAAGTGAAGTTGCAATGAAAATTTATCAGTTTTCCAAACGTACCGGCGTTCAGGAAATTGAACATGTGCGTTCCATCGTGGAGCTTGGTGCGGATACCTATAACACTGGGGTGATCGCCTATGATACGATGCAGGAGCTGTGCGGTGTTTTAAAAGGATTTACACAAAAGTTGAAGGAATATCGTATAGAAAAATACATTGCTTATGCGGGAAGTGCTCTGCGTGAGGCCATCAACCGGGATCTTGTTCTGGATCAGATATATGTCCAGACGGGTTTGAAGGTCCAGATTGTCGGAAATGAGCAGCTGCGTTTTCTGGTCCTCCAGTCGCTGGCAGGTACGGTGACACAGTTTGGGCGGCTCATCGATGAAGGAGTGGCCATTATTGACCTTTCCTCCGGAAGTCTGCAGGTATCGGTTTATGAGGCGGGGACACTGACTTTGTCCCAGAATCTGAAACTGGGGTCTCTGCGTGTCCGGGAAATTCTGGCAGATATCGAGCAGCAGACGACGGATTTCGTCAATGTTATGGAGGATTATATTGGAAATGATCTTCGCACCCTGCAGCGTCTGGCAATTAAGGATCTGCGGGTGAAACATGTTATTGTCCTTGGCGAAGAGATCGCCACCCTTCTCAATGCGGTCAATGCGTCAAAGAACAGGGAAAGCTTTACGGCTGCCCAGTTTGAAAAATTTTATCATAAGCTGATGAAGAGTAAGGAAGAGGTTATTTCGAAAAAATACAGTGTGCCATACGAGACGGCGACCGTATTAAAACCGTCCATGATCATTTTCAAAAACCTTGTGGAGATGCTTGGCGGAGAGATTGTCTGGGCATCCAATGTGGGCTTATGTGACGGTATTTTGGCCGACTATCTGAGAACCCATCATATGGGCCAGGATACCCATGATTTTACCGGTGATATTATGTCTATGGCAAGGCAGATCGCACTGCATTATGAGAGTGATATGGATCACATTCAGAACGTGGAAGAAATTTCACTGGCGATTTTTGACGGTATACGCAAGATTTCCGGTCTGACACCGAGAGATCGTCTGCTTCTTCAGGTGGCCAGCGTTCTTCATGACTGCGGTAAATTTGTTAATCTGATGAGGGGAACAGACACGAGCTATTACCTTATCTTAAACACAGAAATTATCGGCATTTCCGAAGAAGAGAAGGGGATTATTGCAAATGTTGTCCGTTTTAATTCGAAAACGGAGGTGCCGGCCTATGGAGAAGTGGCAAGGGAGATGTCCCATGTCAATTATGTGCGTATGCTGAAAATGGCGTCTATTCTCCGGTTGGCAAACGGTATGGACCGGAGCCATCAGCAGCGGATCCGGGATGTTCGTGTGACGATCCGGGACGGGGAATTGAAAATTATGGCGAATACTATTTATGATATTACGCTGGAGCAGGGAATGATGGAAAACAGAGCCCATTTCTTTGAACAGATTTATGGTCTGAAACCGGTTCTCAGACAGAAACGGAGGGTATGATTATGATCGATGTGAGTAAGCCGGAATATTTTACAAACCGGGAGCTTAGCTGGCTCGATTTTAATTATCGTGTTTTGGCTGAAGCGAGGGATAAAACAATTCCTTTATTTGAGCGTATTAAGTTTTTAAGCATTACATCTTCCAATCTGGATGAATTTTTCATGATTCGTGTGGCCTCTTTAAAGGATATGGTTCATGCGGATTATAATAAGCCGGATATTGCCGGGATGGTGCCCCAGGTTCAGCTGGATGCTATCAGCCGGAAAACCCATGATCTGGTCAATACCCAGTACAATACCTATAACCGCTCGTTAAAGCCAATGCTTAAACATAACCATTTGATCATTATCGATTCCTATGAAGATCTGAGTAAATCTCAGAAGGAATATGTGGAGCAGTATTTTAAACAGGAGATTTATCCGGTTCTGACACCGATGGCGGTGGATTCTTCCAGGCCATTTCCGCTGATCCGAAATAAATCTCTGAATATCGGCGCTCTTATTTCAGACAAAGACGATGAATCCGAATATGATTTTGCAACGGTTCAGGTGCCGTCCGTCCTTCCTAGGTTTATTGAGATTCCTTCCGAACAGAAGGGGGATCAGACTCTGATTTTGTTGGAGCAGGTCATTGAGATGAATATTCAGAAATTATTTTTGAATTATAAGGTTATCTGTGCTTATCCCTACCGGATCATGCGAAATGCGGACCTGTCCATCGACGAAGAGGATGCGGCTGACCTTTTGAAAGAGATACAGAAACAGCTGAAACAGCGTCAATGGGGTGAGGTCATCCGTCTGGAAGTGGAGGACGGCATGGATAAGCGTCTGCTTAAAACCCTTAAAAAGGCCATGCATGTCGGGGAAGAGGAAACCTATAAGATCAATGGGCCGCTGGATCTGACTTTCCTTATGAAGGTCAACGGGCTGGAGGGCTATGACCATTTGAAATATCCGAAATATATCCCTCAGCTTTCAAAGGACATTCATCCGGACGAGGATATTTTTACCCAGATCCGCAGGAAGGATATTTTATTATTTCATCCGTTCCAGAGTTTTGATACGGTGGTGGATTTTGTCCGTCAGGCGGCGAAGGATCCAGATGTGCTGGCGATCAAGCAGACATTGTACCGCGTCAGCGGCAATTCGCCGATCATTGCCTCTCTGGCTGAGGCAGCTGAAAATGGCAAACAGGTGACGGTCCTTGTAGAGCTGAAAGCCCGTTTTGATGAGGAAAATAATATTCTCTGGGCAAAGAAACTTGAAAAGGCCGGATGCCATGTTATCTACGGTCTTGTAGGTCTGAAAACCCACAGTAAGATCACCCTGGTTGTCCGGCGTGAGGAAGACGGCATACGCCGCTATGTGCATCTTGGCACGGGCAACTATAATGACAGTACGGCAAAGCTGTATACAGATATGGGACTTTTGACATGTGCCAAACCGATCGGAGAGGATGCGACGGCCGTTTTCAATATGCTCTCCGGTTATTCGGAGCCTTTGGCATGGCATAAGTTGTCTCTGGCACCATTATGGTTAAGAGACCGTTTCCTTGAACTGATTCGTCAGGAGGAGACGAATGCGAGGGAAGGCCGTCCGGCTCATATTATTGCAAAAATGAATTCCTTATGTGATAAAGAAGTGATCATGGCTTTATATAAGGCTTCGGCAGCAGGTGTGAAAATCGAACTGATCATTCGCGGTATTTGCTGTCTGAAGACTGGTATTCCTGGTATCAGTGAAAATATAACAGTGAAATCAATTGTCGGCAATTTTCTGGAGCACAGCCGTATTTTCTATTTCTATAATAACGGATGGGAAAATGTGTTTATGGGCAGTGCAGACTGGATGCCGAGAAATCTGGACCGTCGTGTGGAGATTTTATTTCCTGTGGAAGATGAGGAATGTAAAAAGCAGGTGATTCATATTTTGGATATCCAGCTACAGGACAATGTGAAAGCTCATTATCTGCAGTCGGATGATACCTATCAAAAACCGGACAAGCGGGGCAAGGTCCTGATTTCATCCCAGGATTATTTTTGCAGGGAGGCTGTGGAGGCCACTGCAAATGGCAAGAAAAAGGAAGACGAGATCAGTCGTGTATTTGAGCCAATGTATCATAATGAAGATGAAATTTAAAAAAATAAAAAAATTTGAAAAATAGTGTTGACAATGTGAGTTTTATCATGTATACTCAATCTTGTCCTTAAGGAATGGACAAGATAAGCGCGAGTGGCTCAGTGGTGGAGTATCGCCTTGCCAAGGCGAGGGTCGCGGGTTCGAATCCCGTCTCGCGCTCGTAAAACCCGATAGTTTTGGCTATCGGGTTTTTTGTTCCTCAGGAATTATTTTTGATTTCTGAGAAATGCGATCATCCGCAGAAGATGCTTTATTAGGGAAAGGTGGTACAATTATGATTAAACACATTGTATGTTTCAAACTGAAGGATAACAGTGATGAAAACAAGCAGACAACAAAAGACGTTTTACTTTCCATGAATGGAAATGTACCTATGGCCAGAAAGATTGAAGTGGGTCTGGATTTTTTGAAATCCCCACGTTCCTATGATATCATTCTTCAGGTGGAGCTGGATGATGAGGCAGCACTGGATGCCTATCAGGAAGATCCATATCATGTAGGTGTTGTTAAGGCACATATGCATAAGGTTATGGAATCCAGCATAGCTATTGACTATGTGATGGATTAAGTTTTAAATAATACATTGGATAAAAGCCGGAGCGGTAAGGTTCCGGCTTATTTTTCGGAGGAAATATGGAAACATTTACATTGTCGATCCCGGCACTTTGTATGATCTGCTTTTTTGTTTTTTTAGCCGGTTTTGTAGATGCGGCGGCCGGAGGGGGCGGATTGATCTCCCTGCCTGCCTATATGGCGACTGGTATGCCGGCACATATGGCTTACGGGTGCAATAAATTCTCCAGTGCCTGCGGCACAACATTGGCATCCGTCCGATTTTTTAAAAACCGGGCCATGGATATCCCTGTAGCTTTACTGGCAGCAGCAGGTTCTTTTTGTGGGTCGGGGCTGGCAGCACAGATCGTTCTTCTTCTCGATGATGATTTTCTGAATAAGATCGTTATCGTTTTTTTGCCGGTGGCAGCAGCAATCATTTTTTTGAACCGGGGATACGGTGAGGAAAATCTTTCAGATACATT
>JAXJRF010000107.1:0-4848 GCA_036310765.1 Frisingicoccus sp. | reverse complement strand
TGCCCTCGCCATCTGAACACAGGTCCAGGCATTATCCACTATACATGTGGGGCGAAAAACCATGTCCGCATCTTCAAACATCTGATGAAGTGCCGACTCCCAGCGGCGATACAGGATCAGCGGCACATTCTCCAGTGCCCCCAGGCCATCCTCCTCCGGCAGCAGCTCCGGCAATCCTGCCGCCACAAACGCCTCCTCCTGATATTTATGGCATACAAAGCCATCTTCAGAAAAAGGTGCCCGCACCAATGCCAGATCCACCTGATTCATCTTCAACGCCTCAAGCATCTCTAAAGTATTCCCCTCATAAATCTGATATCTCACATCCGGGTATACCTTACTGAAATCCATTAGTTTACTGGCGATGTTGCCAATCGCCGCAGAAGAGATCATACCGATCCGCAGAGTCCCCGAAAGTCCGCTGCCCAGATTGTCAATCTCCATCTTTGTCGCTGAGGCCATATCTAACATCGTCTTCGCTCTAGTATACATGAGTTTTCCTGCATCCGTCAATGTAATACTGCGAAGCCCCCGCTCAAATAAGGTGACTCCCAGCTCATTTTCCAGCAATTTCATCTGATGGCTCAGCGGCGGCTGGGAAATGTGCAGTTTTTTAGCCGCTGCAGAAATACTCCCCTCATTCACGATCGCTGTAAAATAAGATAACTGTTTTAAATCCAATCCAACACCACCTATATGTTTTTCGTATATATTATATACTTTTTTAATATTTTTCATATATCTATATTTATGATATGATATCAGTAATTTCTTAGAAAATCAATCATAATAACATTCAGGAGGTTAGGAAATGAACGAATTACTCAAGCTCTTCATGGCTTTTGCACGTATCGGTGCATTTACCTTCGGCGGCGGCTATGCCATGCTTCCAATGCTGCAAAAGGAGGTCGTCGAAAAAAATCACTGGGCGACCGAAGATGAAATCATGGACTATTTTGCCATCGGCCAGTGTACACCCGGTATTATCGCTGTCAATACGGCAACCTTTGTCGGCTATAAAACAAAGGGAATCCCCGGCGCCATCGCCGCTACCCTCGGCATGATCACCCCTTCCATCATTATCATCACAGTGATTGCTGCATTCCTGAAAAACTTTGCAGATCTTCCGATCGTCAAACATGCTTTCAACGGCATTCGTGCCTGCGTATGTGTGCTGATCCTGAATGCGGTGACCAAACTGGCACAGAAATCTATCGTCGATAAGGCATGCTTGGGCATCTGTATCGTTGTCCTGCTCTTATCCCTGTTTTCCCCATTGTCACCGGCACTTATCATTATTCTGGCCGGAGCAGCAGGTGTGCTCTTTAAACGCACCGGTATCGCAGGAGGTGAAAAATAATGCCAGGTTTACTTCGCTTAGCTATTGAATTTTTCAAAACAGGACTTTTTGCCGTCGGCGGCGGGCTCGCTACTCTGCCTTTCCTCTATGCCATGGGCGAGGCAACCGGCTGGTTTACGGCTCAGGACGTCGCCAACATGATCGCTATTTCCGAATCCACCCCAGGACCTATGGGTGTGAATATGGCAACCTATGTGGGCTTTAACTGCTTTGGAGTGCTCGGCTCCTTGGTTGGTCCTCTGGCGCTGGTCTTTCCTTCCGTTGTGATCATTGTGATCATTTCAAAAATTTTAAACAAATTTAAAGAATCCAAACTGGTCCAGGATGTTTTTTACGGACTCCGTCCGGCTTCCACCGGTTTGATCATTGCCGCAGGACTTGGTGTTGCAAAGATTGCTTTGCTTTACGTAGACAATTTCATCGATACCGGCAATATCTTTAATCTTTTTAATTATAAAGCCATCATACTGGCTGCGGTTATCTTCTTCGTTATGCGAAAAAAAGATCTCCATCCGATTTTAGTCGTTGTCATATCCGCTGTCATCGGTATTCTGTTCAAATTTTAAATAGAGACACAAAAAAACTTTCCTTTTGAAAACAGCCGTTTTCTCAAGGAAAGTTTTTCTATTTTGTCGAATCCTGTCGGATATCTTTTATTTCTAGCAGATTTCTGCACCTGCAGGCATTTCTTTTTCCGGAGTCATCAGTGCAAGATTACCGTCGGCATCTTCCGCACAGAGGATCATACCTTCTGACATCACACCCGCAAGTTTTGCCGGTTTCAAGTTTGTCACAACCATAACCTTCTTGCCGACCATCTCTTCCGGTGTGTAATGATTTTTAATACCGGATACGATCTGACGCACCTGGCTGCCCACTCTTACCTGGGAACAGAGAAGTTTTTTGGATTTCTTCACTGCCTCACAGGAAATGATCTCTCCAACCTGAAACTGAAGTTTAGCAAAGTCATCATATGTGATCTCTGGTTTTGCCTCAAGATCAATACCATTGGCCATCATCTCTGCCTTGGCTGCCTCAGCCTCTTTCGCTGCTTTATCTGCCTCCAGTTTTTCCATAAATTCTTTCATATCGATACGTGCAAAAAGAATCTCCGGTTTCTCAACAACCTTTGTTCCCTCTTCCATACGTCCGAAAGTATCTAATTCCAGATAATCTCTTTCTTTTGTTCCAATCTGATCCAAAATCTTTTTGGATGTGGATGGCAGGAAGGATTCAAGGCAAACGGCACCAATGCGGATACCTTCAAACAGATTGTAAAGAACAGTTGCAAGACGTTCTCTGTTGGCTTCATCTTTTGCAAGGTTCCATGGCTCTGTCTCATCGATATATTTGTTGCAGCGACGGAATAATGTGAAAATTTCAGAAATGGCATCTGCGACACGCAGTTTGTCCATCTTTGCAGCCACTTTGCCCGGAGTTTCAAGAGCGACACGTTTAAGATCCGCATCCACTTCGCCTTCCACGCCCGGATTCGTAACAATACCGCCAAAGTATTTATTTGTCATGGAAATTGTACGGTTTACAAGATTTCCAAGGATATTGGCCAGATCAGAGTTCATACGTTCAACCATCAGCTCCCATGTGATGGAACCGTCATTGTCGAACGGCATTTCGTGGAGTACAAAATAACGGACAGCATCCACGCCGAAATAATTAACAAGGTCATCTGCATAAATAACATTGCCTTTGGATTTACTCATCTTGCCTTCACCGACAAGGAGCCATGGATGTCCAAATACCTGTTTTGGAAGTGGGATATCCAATGCCATCAACATGATCGGCCAGTAAATTGTATGGAAACGGATAATATCCTTACCGATCAGATGCAGATCTGCCGGCCAGTATTTTTCCACCATCGGATCGCTGTTGCCGTCAAGATCATATCCAAGACCTGTGATATAGTTACTGAGTGCATCGATCCATACATAGACAACATGTTTTGGATCAAATGGCACCTGAACGCCCCATGTAAAGGAAGTTCTGGATACACAGAGATCCTGAAGTCCCGGAAGGAGGAAGTTGTTCATAATCTCATTCTTACGGGATTCCGGCTGGATAAATTCCGGATGTGTATTAATATGCTCGATCAGACGATCTGCATATTTGCTCATATTAAAGAAATATGCCTCTTCCTTGGCATCGATAACCTCTCTGCCGCAGTCCGGACATTTGCCGTCCACAAGCTGGCTTTCTGTAAAGAAGGATTCGCATGGTGTACAATACTTTCCTTCGTAGTATCCTTTATAAATATCACCCTGTTCGTAGAGCTTTGTGAAAATCTTCTGAACCTGACGTTCATGATCTTCATCGGTTGTACGGATGAAACGGTCATAGGATGTGTCCATTAAATCCCAGATCCGTTTGATCTCTCCGGCAACATCGTCTACAAATTCCTTCGGTGTCACACCTGCCTCAGCGGCTTTAATCTCTACTTTCTGGCCATGCTCATCGGTTCCTGTCTGGAAACGTACATCATAACCCTGAGCGCGTTTAAAACGTGCGATACTGTCTGCAAGAATAACCTCATACGTATTACCGATATGTGGTTTTCCGGATGTATAAGCAATGGCTGTTGTTATATAATAAGGTTTCTTTTCCATATCCTTACCTCCCCTATAATCGTCATAAGCTAATTTCTTATTATAATATATCCCCTATTTAAACACAAGTTGTAACACAAGAAAATTTTTGATTCGACTTTTCCACATAATGCCATCCTTTTCTGATATACTAGGAGTATAAACCGAAAAGGGGGATACATTCATGCATATGAAGAAAAATTTAAAGCTCATACTTTTTTCCATCTGTTCTTCCATGCTGATTCTGACCGGCTGCTCTGGCTCCGGCAATGGAACGAACACATCATCGGCCCAATCGGCAGAAGCAGACTTCGACAAACTGACGCGAGAGCTGTTTGTGGATTATGCAAGTCAGGATACGGTCACTCTGAATTATACGCTCAAGGATCCTTCCGCCTACGGTATCCAGCTTGACGAAGTGACCTGGGGTGACGTGCCTTTATCCGAAGACGATTTTGCTGAATACAAAGCCGAGACAGAATCCTATCTCGCCCGTCTGAATGAAATTTCCGGACTGACCGGTGATCGGGCAGTCACCTACGATGTTGTCAAATATTACCTCGAGGCAGACCTTGCTTCCTACGATTATATTTATTTCGTTTCCAATTTTTCACCAATGCTCGGCTTTCAGAGCCAGTTGCCGACAGTCCTCGCCGAATATCATTTTGATGATGTGACCAATGTGGAGGATTATCTGGCACTTTTAAATAACCTTGGCACTTATGTGGACCAACTTCTTGCTTTCGAAGATGCGAAGGCGGCTGCCGGTTACGGTATGTGTCGGTCTGCCCTTGAAACCGCCATTGAAGACTGTCACGCCTTTTGTGATGCTGTTGATAATAACCTTCTGATTGAAGTCTTTCCGGATAAACTGGAATCACTGAACCT
>JAXJRF010000106.1:0-1241 GCA_036310765.1 Frisingicoccus sp. | reverse complement strand
TTCTGCCAGTCATAGACCAGACAATCGTCCATCATCTCATTGGTCAGATAGTGAATCGCCTCTGCTTTCAGCGGCAGTGCCGACTGGCCATAGTAAACACCATAAAACGGCTGATCCAGCGTATCCACTTTATACTCCAGAGACATAGACCTTCCCATACGACCTATAAGCCGTTTTGCCACATCGACAATTTCTTCCTGCCTCCAGTGAATATCCGTTTTATAATAGTCTTCGATGCTCAAAAGATCGGTTATATCAATATATTCCATATAATCGGTGTTTTCAAGCATTTTCTGAAAAAGTTCTTCATAATCCATCGCAGGATATCCGTTTTCCTCCGCCAAAAAATAATTCTTATCCGGAATCATCGAAAAATAAACATTGACATCCGTTTCCGCCATATACCGATCGTAAATGTATCGAAAACGTTCTGCCGCCCGCAAAAGGCCTGTCTCATTCAACGGGTAATCCAGTTTACCGGCATAACCATCGACGATATAAATTTCATTGTTATCCCTCTGATTTAAAACCTCTGTCGCAAACAGGGATTTGACTCTTCGAAAGCCTTCCCTCAAAGGAAACTGATCTTTGGCATAGCTTTCAAAATCCGACATAAATTTTCCGGATAAAAGGGTTTCCAAAGAAATCTCCGGGAACTGCTCCAACCGGCGTCGTTCACTCTGCGAAAATGTATCCTCAGGTTTTATCCATGCAAAGAGTGTCATCATCCCCATAAAAAGAACCGTCGTTATCGTAATGATCTTATATTTTATCTTTGATGTCATCTTTTTCCTCCATCAGAATCTGAAATATAAAAACGGATTAAATGATCCATCGACAAGATAGGCTGTGGATATAATCAGAATCAGCACCAGCATCGCCGGTTGAAACCAAACAGTCTTCTTTTCCATTTTCCCTGCGACAGAACCTACAATCGGTGTTGCCCCGACAGCCCCGCATACCAGAAGAACCCCATAGCTTTTCACATAATAGATAAACTCATTGGAAATGAGCGGGTAATCTCCAAACCCAAACATCGCCCCAATATAAGTCACAGTTTCCCGGATATCGGTTCCATTAAAAATCACAAAACCGATAATAAGGGTCAGCACCAGATAGATATGACTTACTATTTGACTGTTTTCGAGCCATTTCGCCAAAAATAACTTTTCGATAATCAAAAGCACCCCATAATACAGTCCCCAGAGGACAAAATTCCACGCCGCACCATGCCATAATCC
>JAXJRF010000105.1:0-7730 GCA_036310765.1 Frisingicoccus sp. | reverse complement strand
ACAGACTATGATACATCCGATAAGTTATACTTTGAACCATTGACACTGGAAGATGTATTGAGCATTTACAAGAAAGAAAAACCAGTAGGTGTTATTGCTCAGTTTGGTGGTCAGACTCCACTGAACCTGGCAGGAGCTCTTGAAGCGAACGGTGTGAAGATTCTCGGTACACCTCCTGCTGTTATCGATCTGGCAGAAGACAGAGATCTCTTCCGGGCCATGATGGATAAACTTGAGATTCCAATGCCGGAATCCGGTATGGCTGTTACTGTTGAAGATGCTCTGGAAATCGCTGAAAAGATCGGCTATCCAGTTATGGTTCGTCCTTCCTACGTACTTGGTGGACGTGGTATGGAAGTTGTTTACGATGCAGACAGCATGGTTGGTTACATGAAAGCAGCAGTTGGTGTGACACCAGACCGTCCAATCCTTATCGACCGTTTCCTTAATCATGCGATTGAATGTGAAGCAGATGCGATCAGTGACGGTACACATGCATTCGTTCCTGCTGTTATGGAACATATTGAGCTTGCAGGTGTTCATTCCGGTGACTCCGCATGTATCATTCCATCCAAACATTTATCCGATGAAGTCGTTAAGACGATCAAAGAATATACACGTAAGATTGCAGAAGAAATGCACGTTCAGGGCTTAATGAATATGCAGTATGCAATTGAAAATGATAAAGTTTATGTACTGGAAGCAAACCCAAGAGCATCCAGAACAGTTCCATTGGTATCTAAAGTATGTAATATCCGTATGGTACCATTGGCAATTGATATCATTACTTCAGAACTTACAGGAAGACCATCACCAGTTCCAGCATTGAAAGAACAGGATATTCCATACTACGGTGTGAAAGAAGCGGTATTCCCATTCAATATGTTCCCTGAAGTTGACCCGATCCTTGGACCAGAGATGCGTTCCACAGGTGAAGTTCTCGGACTTTCCAAATCCTGGGGTGAAGCTTTCTACAAAGCTCAGGAGGCTACAAAGACTCAGGTGCCTCTGGAAGGAACTGTTCTTATTACTGTATGCGATAAAGATAAGCCGGAAGTTGTTGAAGTGGCTCGTGATTTCGCAGAAGCAGGATTTAAGATCATGTCTTCCAAGGGTACAGGCAAGCTGATCCAGGATGCAGGCATTGAAGTTGAGATCGTGAATAAATTAAGCGAAGGACGTCCAAACATCCTTGACCTGATCACAAATGGTAAGATTGATATTATCATCAATACACCGGTTGGTCAGGAACGTATGGTAGATGACAGTTATCTTCGTAAAGCAGCGATCAAAAAGAAAATTGCCTACTTTACAACAATGGCAGCAGCAAAAGCAGCAGCCAGCGGCGTGAAGTCCATTAAACTTTATGGCAACAGCGAAGTTAAGTCTCTTCAGGAATTACATTCAGAAATTAAAGACAAATAATAATGAGAAAGGCACCGGAGTCTTATGAAGGATTCCGGTGCCTGTTTTTAGAGTAAGTAGGTGCGAGGATAGAAGGATGAAAGCGTGTATTTTTGATTTGGATGGAACCCTTTGCAATACATTGGAATCTATGGCAGTCAGTGCGAATCAGGTGCTCCAGCCCTTTGGATATGAACCGCTGCCGGCAGAAAATTTCCGCTATTATGCCGGGGATGGAGCCAGAACATTGGTAGAGCGGGCGTTGAGGGATGCCGGAGATAAGGAATTGGTCCATTTGGATGAGGCCTTTGAGGCGTATAGAGATATTTTTAATAAGGACTGTACATACAAGGTGACAGTTTATGATGGCATGCATAAAACACTCGAAACATTAAAGAATATGGGGATGAAACTGGCGGTTTTGTCAAACAAACCCCATGCTCAGACGGTGAAAGTCATCCATGAACTGTTTGGGGATGATCTTTTTGACCGCGTTCAGGGACAGCAGGAGGGTATTGCCAAGAAACCGGATCCTGCGGGTGCTTTTGCCATTGCAGAAGCTTTTGGTGTAAAGCCGGAAGAATGTATGTATATCGGTGATACCAATGTAGACATGATGACAGGTAATCGGGCAGGCATGTTTACGGTGGGTGTTCTTTGGGGATTTCGAACAAGAGAAGAATTGATGGAAAATAATGCCCATGCCCTTGCAGAACAGCCGGAAGATTTAATCGAACTTTCCCGGTCGAAATAATGGCTGGATTATATTTCTGTTGAAAAAAACAAAAAATAAGTTTAAAATAAATTATTATTTTAAATAGACATAAGATTTGGAGGCGATTGACATGTGTGGTATTTGTGGATTTACGGGAAATTTACCGAACAGCAAAGAAGTTTTAACTCGAATGATGGACCGAATTCAGCATAGAGGACCGGACAGTGCCGGTCAGTTTATCACAGACAAGGCAGCCTGGGGTTTCCGTCGTTTAAGTATTATCGACCTGGATCATGGTTCCCAGCCGATGTTTAATGAAGATAACAGTATTGTTATTGTGTTTAATGGGGAAATCTATAACTTTAAGATTTTAAGAGAAGAATTAGAAGCAAAAGGTCATGTATTCCGCAATAATTCGGATACAGAAGCACTTGTTCATGGATATGAAGAATGGGGTACTGACCTGCCAAAGCATTGCCGCGGTATGTTTGCTTTTATGATTTATGATACGAATAAGGATATTGCCTTTGGAGCACGTGATTTCTTTGGGATTAAACCATTTTATTACAGTGTGGTCAACGGCAATCTTGTATTTGCCTCTGAGATTAAGAGTATTCTTGAATACCCGGGATATGAAAAGAAAGTCAATACGGAAGCTTTGGAGCAGTATCTGACATTCCAGTATTCGGTACTTCCGGAAACATTTTTTAAAGGAATTTTCAAATTGGCTCCGGCCCATAGTATCCTGTTCAAAGACGGTGAAGTGACGATTGAACGTTATTGGGAACCGGATTTTGATATCAATGAAAATGCGGATCTTGATGAATTGATCGACAAAATCGATGAACAGATGCATGAATCCGTAGAAACACATATGATCAGTGATGTGGAAGTTGGTTCACTTCTCTCCAGTGGTATCGATTCCAGCTATATTGCCACAATCTCAAAGGCAGATAAGACCTTTACCGTCGGTTTTGATTATGATAAATATAACGAAATATCCTATGCAAAGGATCTGTCTGAGAAGATTGGAACCAAGAACTTCAGCAAAATGATCACAGAGGAAGAATACTGGAGTGTTCTTCCGGAGATTCAGTATTATATGGATGAGCCTCTGGCGGATGCATCCTGTGTTGCCCTTTATTTTGTCGATAAAACGGCTGCAGAGCATGTTAAGGTTGTGCTTTCCGGTGAAGGTGCGGATGAATTCTTTGGCGGCTATAATATTTATCACGAACCGGTATCTTTGAGTGGTTATCAGAGAATACCGAAGTTTTTACGCCGTATTGCCGGCAAGCTGGCAGAAACGCTTATGCCGGAAGGAATGAAGGGAAGAAGTTTTCTTATGCGTGGAGCGATGGATGTGGAGGAGCGTTTCATCGGCAATGCAAAACGTTTTTCTGTGAAAGAACGTAAGAAAATCCTTAAAAATGCCACACCGGCGAAAGCTCCTTGGAAGTTGACCAAACCTTTTTATGATAAGGTTAAAAATCTGGATGACACGACAAAGATGCAGTATATCGATATGAACTTCTGGCTGATCGGTGATATTTTGCTGAAAGGTGACAAGATGAGTATGCGTCATTCGCTGGAATGTCGAGTGCCGTTTTTGGATAAAGAAGTGTATAAGCTTGCCAAAACGATTCCTACAAAGCACAAACTGGCCGGCGGTACAACAAAGTATGCACTTCGTAAGGCAGCAGAGCGTCATATTCCTGAAGCAACGGCTATGAAGAAAAAATTAGGTTTCCCTGTTCCGATTACCCTGTGGCTGAGAGAGGACAAGTATTACAATCAGGTAAAAGAAGCCTTTACAAGTCCTGCAGCGAAACAGTTCTTCAATACGGATGAACTTGTGAAGATGCTGGACCGTCATAAGAGCGGTAAGCTGGATAATAGTAAAAAAATATGGGTTGTATATATGTTCCTGATGTGGTATGACGTATACTTTGTTCAGGAAAATATGGGAGGATTCGGATGTTAAAATATATATTATTTGATCTGGATGGCACATTACTGCCGATGGATCAGGATGTTTTTGTGAAAGATTATTTTGGAAGACTGGCGAAAAAGGTCGGATCTCTTGGATATACCGTAGAAGAACTTTCGGGAAATCTCTGGAAGGGTGTTGGGGCCATGGTCATGAATGATGGAAAGGCTCTGAACGAAGAAGTCTTCTGGCAGGTTTTTGAAAAAATCTACGGTAAAAAGGTGGTTGAAGACCGACCGGTTTTCGACAGTTTTTATGCAAATGAGTTCAAGGAATCAGCAAAAGCCTGTGGTTATAATCCAAAGGCAAAAAAATGTGTACAGAAAGTGAAAGAGCTGGGATATCATCCGGTGCTTGCAACCAATCCGATTTTTCCTGCTGTTGCCACGCAGAACCGAATCCGGTGGGCTGGCCTTGAACCGGAGGATTTTGAATATTATACGACCTATGAAAATGCCCATTATGGCAAACCGAACTTAAAATATTATGAAGAGGTTCTTGAAAAGATTGGGGCAAAGGCAGAGGAGTGCCTGATAGTTGGCAATGATGTGGCAGAAGATATGGTTGCAGGAAAACTTGGCATGAGGGTTTTTCTGTTGACAGACTGCCTTATTAATAAGTACAATGAAGATATCGAACAGTATCCGCATGGTGATTTTGACGAGCTGATGAAATTTATAGAAACTTTATAATAATAAGCCTGTTTTTTATGGAAAGTAAGGTGATGATATGCTTTTTATCTATGTTTTTTCAATTGTCGTGTTTTATAGATATATAAAATACTTTTTAAATTCAAGCACATATGGAAAGTTTTTGTTTAAAGTCAATTTTGATCGCAATAAAATAGTCATCTGTTCCATAACTACCGTATTATATGTAATCTATATTGTGATGTTCTGTTCATTAAAATTCACAGAGGCTGGATTTTCTTATGTGGATGCGGTGCTTCTATTAACATGGGTATTATTCACCTATTTGCCGGACAAAATATATGAAAATGGGATAAAAACTTCATTTGAATTTATACCATGGCATGAAGTTACTCTAAAAAATAAAATATCAAAAAATAAACTTCTTTTAGACATAAGCCAAAAGGATCTTCACAGAAAGAAATATTTGGTTGTAAATGATGAGCAGCATTACAACCGTCTGATCAATGATTTTCTTACCAAATAAACAAAGATACTCCACAGAAATGTATACCTTTTATGATTGGTATACTCTGTGGAGTATCTTTATTTTAATTAGTCTTCACATTTAATCTGATAGAAACCTTTTTTACCTTTCTTCACCATAAATGCTCCATTTTCATTGAAATCTTTGGAACCATATACGGCATCAAAAGCAGGTACTTTCACATCGTTGACTGTTACACCGCCCTGCTGTACAAGACGACGGGCTTCAGAACGTGTTGGTGCGAGTTTTGTATCTACGAGAATGGAGATGATATCAACACCTTCATCCAGTTTTTCTTTTGCGTATGTGAATGTTGGCACAGAACCGGCAACACCACCAGAAACGAAAAGTGCTTTGGCAGCAGCCTGAGCTTTCTTTGCTTCTTCCTCGCCATGAACGATCTTTGTCACTTCATAGGCAAGAACTTCTTTTGCTTTATTGATTTCTGCACCTTCTAATGCACCGAGACGGCGAACTTCATCCATTGGAAGGAAAGTAAGAAGACCGAGACATTCTTCGACTTTAACATCTTCGATGTTTCTCCAGTACTGGTAGAATTCGTAAGGTGAAGTCTTGTTTGGATCAAGCCATACAGCACCTTTCTGTGTTTTACCCATTTTCTTACCGTCACTTGTTGTTAAGAGCTTAAATGTTAAACCGTACGCCGGTTTCTGTTCCTTACGACGGATCAGATCTACACCGCCGAGGATGTTGCTCCACTGATCGTTGCCACCCATCTCGAGTGTACAGCCATAACGACGATTTAATTCAAGGAAGTCGTAGGACTGCATCAACATATAGTTGAATTCGAAGAAGGTTAAGCCCTGTTCCATACGGGATTTGTAACATTCGGCTGTGAGCATCTTATTTACAGAGAAGTGTACGCCGACATCTCTTAAGAAATTCACATAGTTCAGATCAAGTAACCAGTCTGCATTGTTTGCAAGGATGGCTTTATCATCATCAAAAGAGATGAATTTGGAAAGCTGCTCTTTAAAACGGTCTGCATTGTGCTGGATCTGTTCGATTGTCATCATCTGACGCATATCGGAACGCATGGATGGATCACCGATCATCGTTGTTCCGCCGCCGAGAAGGGCGATCGGACGATGACCTGCCTGCTGCATGTGCATCATCGCCATAACTGTAAGGAAATGGCCTGCTGTTAAACTGTCTGCTGTTGCGTCGAAACCAATATAGAAAGTCACTTTTTCTTTTTCAAGTAATTCGCGTAATTCTTTCTCGTGGGTACATTGTTCAATAAAACCACGTTCCACGAGTGTATCATATACACTTGACATGTTCATTCCTCCTAAATATCACTATTTCTTAGACTAGCATATTTTCAGGTGCATTGCAAGCGATAACCCCCCATTAAAAAAGGTTTTTTGGACATAATAGTACTTGTTAAAAGAGAAGAGTTCCTATATAATAAGACAGTATGCAAACGTTTACGGAGGAAAATCATGAATTATAAAATGATCGCATTAGATCTGGATGGTACGCTGACTAATTCTGAAAAGAAAGTATCACCGCGTACGAAAGAAACTTTAATTGATATACAGAAACAGGGAAAAATTGTCGTTCTGGCAACCGGAAGACCGATTCAGGGAGCAGTTGACATTGCAAAGGAATTGGAGCTGGATGTTTACGGAGGGTATATATTATCTTTCAATGGCGGCATTATCCAAAACTGCAAAACCGGGGAGATCATTTTCCAGAAACAGATTCCGGTGGAATTGATCGGAAAGCTTGGAGAGGCCAGCAGAAAATATCAGGTTCCGATTTTAACCTATCGGGATGGTCATATTATTACTGAAGATACAACAGATGAATATGTACGGCTTGAAGCGGCTATTAACAAAATGCCAATCGAAGAACTGCACAATTTTTCTGAGGAAGTGGATTTTTCTGTTACGAAATGTCTGATGGTTGGCGATGGATGGTATATTGAACAGATTCTCCCGAAGATGCAGAAAGCGTTTGGGGATGCTTTGACTATTTTCCGTTCAGAACCTTTTTTTATGGAAATTATGCCGCAGGGCATTGATAAAGGAAGAGGATTGGAATATCTCCTTGGAATTACAGGAATTCAGAGAGAAGAACTGATTGCCTGTGGAGATGGATTTAATGATGTGTCTATGCTTCAGTATGCAGGATTGGGTGTGGCTATGGAAAATGCCCAGGATGCGGTGAAGGAAGCAGCCGATGAAATAACCCTATCCAACGATGCGGATGGAGTTGCATGTATTGTAGAAAAATACATGAAAAATAAATAAATAAAAAAATTGAATAAAATAGTTGACAAATCATTAAAGTTAGGGTAGAATCAATTATGCTGTTAGGCAGTAAGTTGCCGACAAGCAGATGGCCTAGTGGCTCAGTTGGTTAGAGCGCCGCCCTGTCACGGCGGAGGTCGAGGGTTCGAGTCCCTTCTGGGTCGTT
>JAXJRF010000104.1:0-15693 GCA_036310765.1 Frisingicoccus sp. | reverse complement strand
GCTCTAGCCAAGCTGAGCCACACCCCGGTAGTTCCTTACGTTTCAGTTTTTTGTTTCTGTTCCGTAACGCAAGATTTATTATACATCATTGTTTCTCAGTTGTCAACAACTTTTTTAACTTTTTTTCAAGTTTTTTGTCCTTCAGTGTTTTTCACACCGCCTCAACTGATTACTTCGTAAGTATAACAGGTTTTTTGTCATTTGTAAACCCCTATTTTTCAAAAAATTAAAATTTTTTCTTCAATTGGAACAAAAAGGCGGTTCCCACAAGAGGAACCGCCTGAAATCCACAGGATTCTGCTATTATTCAGCGATTGTTGTGTACATTAAGTATTTATATCCAAGTGGGTTGGAATAGAATCCTTCAACACTGTCATCGAGCATATAGAGGTCTGTGTAGAAGTACAGAGGAACGATACAGCCTGTTTCCATAAGCATATCTTCTGCGATGTGCATTAATTCATAACGAACATCTGTGTCTGTACATCCTTTGATTGTGGAAATAAGGACATCATATGTGTCTGCCCATGTTCCGTTTTCAACTTTGATATCGTAGCCCTGAGCTGTAAGGTCAAGATTATAAACAGCTACATCAGCGTGAGCACCTTTACCAAACTGAACATCGTTGTTACCGGAGTTTGTTGTCCACATATCAAGGAAGGAGATTGGATCGTTGTAATCTGCTAACCAGCCGTTACGAGCGATAGAGTAATCTCCGCTCTTACGTGTATTTAAGAATGTGTTCCATTCCTGGTTTTCAAGATTTACATTAGCACCAACACCGGACATAGCGGACTGGATGTATTCACCGATTGCCTGATGAGCATCAGATGTATTGTAGAGGTAAGACAATGTTGGGATGTCTGTAAATGTACCTGTTGCTTCATCATATGTGTAGTATTTCTTTAATGTTTCAATAGCAGATGCATAGTTGGATTCATATGCTTCTTCTGATACATCATAGTATCCAACATAGTCATCAGAATGACCAGCTGTTTCATAGAACTGGGATCCATCAGGATTTGTCATACCCATTGCAACGAAGGAAGATGCAGGAACCTGTCCACCCTGAGCAATTTCATTTACGATGTAGTTACGATCGTAAAGAAGTGCAAATGCATTACGGATTTCTGCTTCTGCTGCTTCTTTTTCAGCACCTGTTAATGTAGATGTTGCAGGAAGAAGTTCTTCGTTAATATTCCAGCATACATAGTATGTACCGATCTGACCTGCTACTACGAATTCATCTGGATATTCTGTCTTAAGGGTAGCGATTTCATTTGTAGGAACGTCATCGATCAATAACCATTCACCATTCTTGAAGTTAGTGAGCATGTTATTGTTATCATCGGAAAGATAGAAGTCGATTCTTGGCATTGTGATTTCGTCAGCATCAACATATTCCGGATTCTTTTCCATTGTGATCACACTGTTGTGTGTCCATCCTGTGATTGTGTAAGGACCATTACATACATATGTGGAAGGATCTGTTGCCCAAGCTTCATTTGCAACAACGTCTTCACGAACTGGGTAGTATGCAGGGAATGCAAGTAACTCATTCCAGTAGCTTGCTGTGTTAGCAAGAGTTACTTCAAGAGTTTTGTCATCAAGAGCTTTAACATTAAGTTCAGCATCTGGATTTACAATATTGCCTTCGTCATCTGTTTCCCACACATCTGCATAACCATCGATGATTTCAAACATATAACCATAGTCTGCAGAAAGTTCTACAGAAGCTGCACGTTTCCATGCAAATTCGAAGTCACCAGCTGTCACTGGCTGACCATCGGACCATTTAAGTCCATCTCTTAAAGTATAAGTATAAGTAACTGTGCCGTCTTCGTTAACAACACCTTCTACGAGTTCTTCGGCAGCATCGGCTGCAATGGTAAGATTACCATTTTCGTCCTGAGCCCATTTAGCAAGACCCTGGAATAAATGAGCAACCATTGTTGCTCCGTCAACAGCACTGTTTAATGCAGGGTCGATTGTATCTGGTTCAGATGCAATACATACTGCAAGAGACTGTGTTGTTGAATCGCTTCCAGCAGAAGTTCCGGCGTTGTTTGTTTCTGTTTTGCCGCCGCAAGCTACTAAGCTGAAAGTCATGCAAAATGCTAATGCAAGTGCGATAAATTTTTTCATAATCTCTTTTTCCTTTCTTGATTTTTTATGTTTAAATGCACTGGAAGCTTGACATGTGCATTTGAAACCTAATTAATCTCCTTTGCTCTGTGACAGGCAATAAAATGTCCTGTTTCAATTTCTTCAAAGGCAGGCATAGACTGTGAGCAGATATCTGTCGCATATGGACAACGTGTGTGGAACGGACATCCGGATGGTGCATTCAATGGACTTGGGATATCTCCGTTAAGCACAATACGTTTATTTGCTCTGGCAATCTTTGGATCCGGAATCGGAACCGCAGACAATAAGGATTTGGAATATGGATGCAGCGGACGATTATAAATCTCATCAGCATCAGCAAGTTCCACCATATGTCCAAGGTACATAACCGCAATACGGTCACTGATATGACGAACAACCAGTAAGTCATGGGCAATAAACAGGTAAGTCAGGTTCAGTTCATCCTGGAGCTCGTCAAACATGTTGATAACCTGTGCCTGAATAGAAACGTCCAATGCAGATACAGGCTCGTCACAAACGATGAAATCCGGATTCACTGCCAGGGATCTGGCGATACCGATACGCTGACGCTGACCGCCGGAGAACTCATGGGCATAACGGGCAGCATGCTCACTGTTCAGTCCAACTTTGCTCATAAGTTCCAGAATACGCTCACGACGTTCTTCCGCTGTTGCATACATTTTATGAACATCCAAAGGTTCACCAATGATATCTTCAACCGTCATTCGTGGATTCAATGAAGAATACGGATCCTGGAATACCATGGTCGCTTTTTTACGAAATTCATTAATATCTTTTTTCGTTTCAATCTTCTTACCATTATACCACACTTCTCCGGATGTTGGTTTATAAAGATGAAGAATTGTACGTCCTACTGTTGTTTTTCCGCAGCCAGACTCGCCTACAAGACCAAGTGTTTCACCTTTATTGATAGCGAATGAAACATCATCGACAGCTTTAAGCGGTTTTGACTTAAACATGCCTACCGGAATATCAAAATACTGTTTTAAATTTTTTACTTCAATAAGAGGCTGTTTTGTACTCATTATTTTTCACCGCCTTCTGTTTCTTGTTTATCATAGCCGTCAAATACAACTTCAACACTGCCGTCTTCAGCACCTGTCTTAACGTTCATCCAGCATGCAGCCTGATGAACTTCATTAATACGCATACGTTCACACTTCTGTTTGATACAGATCTTCATAGCTGCATCACAGCGTGGTGCAAATGCACAGCCCTGAGGCATATTTAAAAGGTCGATCGGTGTCCCTGTGATCGGCTGAAGTTTTGTGCCGGCTGTATCTGTCGTTGGAATGGAACGTAAAAGTCCCTTTGTATATTCATGACGTGGATTGTAGAAGATTTCATCGGCTGTACCCTGCTCGCAGATCGAACCTGCATACATAACGATAACTTCGTCACACATCTGGGCAACAACACCCAGGTCATGGGTGATCATGATGATAGCCATACCCAATTCTTCCTGAAGGTCTTTCATAAGTTCCAAAATCTGTGCCTGAATTGTAACGTCCAACGCTGTTGTTGGTTCATCAGCAATCAGAATATCCGGTTCGCATGCAAGTGCCATAGCGATCATAACACGCTGACGCATACCGCCGGAAAGCTCAAACGGATACTGTTTCATTCGTTTTTCCGGTTCGTTAATATTAACAAGACGGAGCATCTCAATCGCTCTCTCACGTGCCTGCTGTTTATTTCGATTTGTATGGAGCAGAATTGCTTCCATCAACTGCTTTCCAATGGTATAAGTAGGATTCAAAGATGTCATTGGATCCTGGAAAATAATAGAAATCTTATTACCACGAACGGTTCTCATCACCTTTTCGCCGGAATTTACCAATTCCTGTCCGTCCAGTTTAATGGAGCCGCTTACAATTTTACCGGCACTTGCCAGAATCTGCATAATGGAATAAGCCGTTACAGATTTTCCGGAGCCAGACTCACCTACAATACCTAATACTTTTCCGCGTTCCAGATTAAAAGAAACGCCATTTACCGCACGAACCTCTCCTGCATCTGTAAAGAAAGAGGTATGCAAATCATTTACTTCTAATAAAGCCATTCTACATTACTCCTTTCTTAAACATTAAGCTTTGGATCGAAGGCGTCACGAAGGCCATCGCCAAAGAGATTCAGTGACAGTACGATCAGAGAAATTACGATTGCCGGAATAACCAGACGATATGGGTAAGATGCCAGACCGTTCAATGCTTCAGAAGCGAGAGAACCAAGGGATGGCATCGGTGCATTAACACCAAGTCCGAGGAAGGACAAGTAACTTTCTGTAAAAATCGCACTTGGAATCTGAAGTGCTGTAGAAATAATAACTACAGAAATACAGTTCGGGATCAAATGTTTGCGAATGATCCATCCTGCTTTTGCTCCGGTTGCCTGTGCTGCAAGTACATATTCCTGTTCTCTTAATGAAAGGATCTGACCACGAATCAAACGTGCCATAGATACCCAGTACAATACACCGAATACAATAAACAAACTGATAATATTGGAACCAATCTTCGCCAATACCGTGCCGTCAATGATCGGTCCTAAGGTTACCTTCAATACAGAAGATAAAAGAATGACCATCAACATATCCGGCAGCGAATATATGACATCGACGATTCGCATGATCACAATATCGACTTTACCGCCGCAGTAACCGGCAACCGATCCAACCGTCATACCAATGACAAGCACGATCAGACTGGCAAAGAAACCAACCGCCAGGGAAATACGTGTACCATACACAACTCGGATAAAATAATCACGTCCCTGATTATCTGTACCGAAAATATGTGGGAATATATCCTCACCGGCTTCAATACGTTTCAGCTCTGTGCTTCCATATTCAAATGGAGACAGGTTATTATAAGAAGCATCTACTGGTTTTCCCGGTGTTGCTCCCAGCATTGTATCGTAAGAATACGGGTAAAACATCGGTACGAAAATTGCTGCAAGTGTGATCAAAACAATGATCAGGAAGCTGGCTGTCGCCACCTTATTTTTTAACAGACGCTTCACACCATCTTTAAAGAATGTCGAAGACGGGCGCATCTGAACCATATACTCTTTATCTGCCTCGCTGGCAGGATTGAATGCATCCACATCTACATGGAAACTGAAAGGTCTTTTATTCATTTGTACTTTTCCTCCTATTCCAAAGTAATACGTGGATCCACCACTTTGTAAAGAATATCACTTACAAGGTTCATAATAACGATCAAGGTTGCCAGCACGATCGTTGTTCCCATGATCAGCGGGTAATCTCGACCTGTAATACTGTTGACAAATGCACGTCCAATACCAGGAACCGCAAAAATCTGCTCAACGACAAGGGAACCTGTAACGATATAGGCAAGCATTGGTCCAAAGTATGTAATGACAGGGATCAAAGAGTTCTTAAGTGCATGTCCGAAAATAATATTCTTTCCAGATACACCTTTTGCCTTAGCTGTACGGATATAATCCTGTCCAAGGACATCCAGCATGGAAGAACGGGTCAAACGGGTAATATACGCCGTTGGATATAAAGCCAGCGTTATGACAGGCAAAATAAGACCGCCCTGTGCCACACCATTGGCCGGGAGTATCTGCAGCTTGATGGCAAAGATGACCAAAAGCAAAGATCCCATAATAAAGGATGGCATGGAAACAAAGGCTGTCATGATAACCATAATAACCTTATCTACAATAGTATTTCTTCGAAGGGCCGCAATCGCTCCCAGAAGAATCCCCGCGATCAGTGCGCTGAACGCCGCAATCAGACCAAGTTTGATAGATACAGACATACCGTCCACGATAATGTCAATAACCTCACGTCCACGCTGTGTAAGAGATGGACCAAAGTCAAATTTAGTAACAACATCCTTAAGGTATGTAACATACTGCTCCATTAACGGCTTATCCATTCCGTATTTTGCTTCCAATGCTTTCGTGGCAGCTTCAGAAAGCGCTTTTTCACTTGCGAATGGGCCGCCAGGAACAGCACGCATAACGAAGAATGTGACTGTTATAACAACCCAGACAGTTAAAACAGCCAACACTAATCGTTTCAAAATATAAAGTACTGTTTTTGAATTCATATTAATCTCCTTATCTTATTTTTTTATTTTGGCACTGCTTCACTGCAGGACAATATTATTGTATTATAACCGTAAATCCGCTTTTTTTCAACCGTTAAGCTGCATATTTATTCAATACATTGTTTTTAAAGGTAATATATTGTAAATTTTGGCTCCTCATTTTGACAAATATCCATGATTACATAGGACGGTCTTCTGTTTTCCTGACGCGGATAGGTCAGACTTCCCGGGTTCACAACAATAATATCATCGTCCATATCGATCAGAGGTCGGTGCGTATGGCCGCAAAAAGCCATATGACATCCCTGTTCCCTTGCCTTATCCCGCAATCTGGACCGATCATGATCCACACCATAACGATGTCCATGGGTCATAAATATCCGATAACCTTCAATTTCAACAATCCTTTCAGATGGTGCCGACGAAAAAAAGTCATTGTTGCCGCTGACCATATAAAGAGGACATGGACATATATCCTCAATATAGGCTTCACTGCCTTCCACATCTCCCAGATGGAAAATGCCATCCACCGGATGGGTCCGCAACAATACGCTTTCAAAATTTCTGTCTCTCCCATGTGTATCACTGACAATTAATATTTTCATACAACCCTCTGTCTGATAACTTCTTTCATTGCTCTAAGTGCTTTTCCCCGGTGACTGATCGCATTTTTCTGATCTGATTCCAACTGGGCTGTTGTACATCCAAACTCCGGTACATAAAAAATCGGGTCATATCCGAATCCATTGGTTCCTGCCGGCTCAAAACCGATCTGACCCTCAATGGTTCCTCTCCGGGTCTCATCCGTTCCATCCGGAAATGCTGCTGCGATCACACATACAAATCGTGCGGAACGTTCTTCACCCTCAAGTCCGGATAAACGTTCAATAATATTCGCATTTTTTACATCATAGGATGTGTCTTCACCCATATATCTTGCCGAATAAATGCCCGGTTCTTTATTCAAGGCATCAACCTCCAGCCCTGAATCATCCGCCAGCACTGTACATCCGGTCATATCACGAATCGTACGTGCCTTGATCAGTGCATTTTCCTCAAATGTACTGCCGTCTTCCACGATGTCAGCCTCAATTCCGGCATCTTTCATCGACAGCACTTCCACATCCAGGTCCTTTAAAATTTCACGAATCTCTTTCATTTTACCCTGATTTGAAGTTGCAAAAATTATTTTATCCATCTCTATTCCCCTCTAATCTGTAAAAGCTTTCAAACATACATTGCAGGCATAGGCATCTTCTGTTGAAGTCCATTGCTGTCCGTTATAGCTCACATAGCCTTCACCATCACTCAGATCGACTCCGCTGGTCAGATCCGATGCTTTATATTCAATGGCTATCGGCAATTCACTGTTCTCTGTCGTTATGCAGACCATAACTGCAAATTTCTGTCCTTCTTTCAAATGCACCATTTCCGGCAGGTCAACGGTATAATAACCGCCCTGCTCCCAATATCCACTTCCTGCATAGACCGGTTCTTTTAAATCCTCAATCCCCGCATATTCAGGAACCACATAAATATCATACGACGTACATCCATCAACCGCATAAAAACTGACGGCCTTGAGACTTTCCGAGCTCTGTGCCGTATATACATTTGCAAACCAGGCAGTCGGAGCGTGATATCCCAACGTACCTACCCATCCTAACATATCCGTCTGGTAAATCGTACTGTAATTATCTGGATTTTCTATACCGGTATATGCGACACCTGTTTTTCCCAATACAGCATCCTCATAAGACACATAAAAATATCCCTGATTGCCAAAGGCCGTCCCCCAGCTGTTTCGACAAATAAAAGCACCATCATTTTCCGGCATATGTTTAAAATTCTCCCGACTGAAATGATCGTCCCATCCGATAATGACCACATCGTGATTGGCCTCCATGTCCCCGGAATAATAATATGCACTGTTCAATGGCTGATAATCCTGAGATGCATCCCAGGCATGCTCAATGGACATATAGATCGGACTTTCCACACCACCGTAATTCATAATCATCCGTTTAATATAATCCAGATCCTTTTCATTAAAAAACTGTGCTTCCTGCAAATGCTTCTCGGCCTTCAAGGATGCGTCCGTCACACCATCGCCGTAAGGATCATATTTCTCGGACACCGGTCCACGCCAGGCGGACAAATAGGCTATAGCCATATTATAATCACCACCCTGTGTCGGGGAAATATTAAATCCGCTGTTCATGGTCATATGATCCACAGAAAAATCCCAGGATGATTCATCCGAAAGGGAGCTTTCCAGAGCCGCTGTTGACGCAAATGCCCAACAGGTGCCATAATCCCCCTGATTATCCACCGGAGTCAGTGTTCTGTAATCCCTCAGGTCATACCTTGCCGGCAGCTCCTGTTTATTTAACGTGTTCAATACTACTTTCCATTCCGAATTCTTCCATTCACAGGACAATCCCAGAGCGGACGCAGCATGATTCATATCAACAAAAATTGTCTCCGATGTCCGCTGCTCCGAAAGAACGATGCCGTCCTCTATGTATTCGCCCTGGATATAACAGTCACTCCCGGATCCGATCGTAACAGATGCTCCAAAATATTTCACCACATCCGCTATGGACATCAGAAGATGCATCTCCTCTGACATCCGCATATTCGATGTGTCTATACTTTCTCCATCATAGAGCAGTGAAAAACCCTTTTCATTTACCGCATTCGCTCTGGCTTTAACGTAATAACTTTTCAGAGACCCCGTCGCCTGCCCAGCCAAATGCCGTACCTCCGCTCGTGTCAAAATAACACCAGCCATACAAATAACAGCAAGTAACAAGAAATATCGTTTTACATGCTTCAATTTAGTCCTCCTGTTTTTTCCTTCTCGGAGGCCGCGGACCCATAAATTCATATAAATAGGTCTTTATCATACCATTGTAAATCTTTCTGTTTTTATCTGCTTTTCTGCCAATATATTTCTCCGTCTGGTCATAGGAAGTCAGGACGAAATAAGACCAGGAATCCAATCTTTTAAAAGCTTCGCCAATCTCTGTGTATAATGCCGGCAATGCTTCCCTTTCTTCCAGTCGTTCTCCATATGGCGGATTTGTAATGACAAAGCCATACTTCTTCGGATGATTCAAGGCACTGACAGGACGCTGCTGCAGATGGATCAAGTGGTCAACCCCCGCCTCGATCGCATTCTGGCGTGCATTTCGAATAACATCACCATCAATATCATAGCCCTGGATGTCCATATCCACATCATCCTGAATCAGATCATTAGCCTCTGTAACCGCATCATACCAGTGTTTCATCGGCAAAATATTCTTCCACGCTTCTGCTGTAAATTCCCGGTTCATTCCCGGTGCAATATTCGCACCGATCATGGCCGCCTCAATCGGAAATGTTCCGCTCCCGCAAAATGGATCCACAAGAATACGATCCTTATTCCATGGAGACAAGAGTAAAATGGCTGCTGCCAGTGTTTCCGATACAGGAGCCTTACTGGTCAGCTTTCGATATCCCCGTTTATGCAGGGAATCTCCCGATGTATCCAATGCAATGGTCACTTCATCTTTATAAATAAACACACGCAGCGGATAAATCGCCCCTTCTTCCCGGAACCAGTCAACCCGATAGGTCTGTTTTAATCGCTCCACGATCGCTTTTTTCACAATGGACTGAATGTCCGAGCTGCTGAACAGCTTACTCTTTGTCGTCGATGCCTTCTTTACCCAGAACTTTCCATCCACCGGCAGATACTCTTCCCATGGAAGTGCCTTTGTCTGTTCAAATAATTCATCAAAACTATACGCTTTAAATCTTCCTACACATAAAAGTACACGCTCTGCTGTACGCAAAAAAACATTTGCCCGGGCAATGGCCGATGCATCTCCACAAAAAGATACCCGGCCATCTTCTACCCTGACAATCTCATATCCTAAATTTATAATTTCTCTTTTTAAAACTGCTTCCATCCCAAAATGGCATGGTGCTGTAAACTCATAGAGGGACATAAATCTTCTCCTTTTCCAAATTCATTTATAGTATATACTCTTTCCCAATCTGCCGCAAGAGCATTTTCTTTTAAAGAGCGTCTCCGTATACCATCGGACCTCTCCATGCATCCATACCTCCGCCAATACTCAAAACGTGAAAGCCTTTTCGACTCAGTTTTCGTCCAAGAAACAGGCTGGCTGATCCCCTTTCGCAGCATAAAATAAGAACCTCGTATTCCCCAAGTATCCTTGCCTCCTCATCAAAAGTATCATAAGGCATGGAAACGGCCCCCGGAATATGCCCTTTCAGAAATGCCTCACGACTCCGTATATCAATCACAACGGCATTTCCACGTCTTATATATTCTAAAACCTCCTTCGGAGATATAAAATCCAGACTCAACTGACCACCTCGTTCCTCTATATCCTATTATATGTAAAAAATGCCGCAGTGTGTTTCGGCACATTGCGGCATTTCTATTGTTGTCAAGCTATCGGCAGTTCTTGGAACTGTTGCGTTCTGTTGAATTACGGTCGTTCATATTCTGAGTTGTTGCATTTCTTTCAGTTGTGTTCTGAGTTGTTCCGTTTTTTGAACTGTTTCGTTCGCTGTTTCTGGATGCGTTCTTGGAAGAACCATTCTGTTCATTATTTTTGTTTCCTGTGCTGTAATTCTTTGCCATAATAGGACCTCCTTCATAAAGATTACACTAGCTATTATGGCTGACAGCACAAAAAATATGCATCCGATCAATATTTGTATTTTCCTGTCAAAACAACCTTGCGGATATAGCTCATTGTCCTTGTTTCTCCATATTTACTGTTCATCATCAGCAAACGCTCCAGAAGTTTTCGTGAATCCGGATGGATTGTCATATATTTCCATGTTTTTTTATAATAATTCAGTGCATCACTGTCCGTATATTTTTCCTTTGCATACACTTTGGATGCGGCCACACGATCAATAAACATTTCAACCACATACTCGACAGGCATCTTCATCCCCTGCAGCCCCTTGGAACGTTCAGCCGAAAGGTCGATCCAATACTCATAATGATGTTTGTTTCTTCCTTTATGATGCAGCCACGCCTTTGAATAGCCCAATGCCTCTTTTTCTGCCGCATTCGGGCTGCGATTTCCCTGAAAATAAATCACACCGGTACGAAACTCTTCCGGTGTATATTTTGACAGGTCATGAAGTAAGCCCTGTTTGTATAATCCCACTTTAAAACATCCTTGCATCACTGTCCATTTATGTTCAGTGATCGTCTTAAAATGTTTCCACCCGTTTTCCAATGACATCTCTGCACCTCCTGTTTTATTCTTGTCCATACTCTTTTTAGGATACTCCACTTTCCATTCATTTTCCATATTTTTCTTTGTTTTTAACCCTTTTTGTGATATAATAGGAGCAATATTTTGTGACAGGGGGATTTACTCATGAAAATACAGGAATCTGCTGAAAACTACCTTGAAACCATTCTCGTTCTCAGCCAGCAGCATCCGCAGGTTCGTTCCATCGATATTGCCAATGAACTTGGTTTTTCCAAACCGAGTGTCAGCGTTGCCATGAAAAACCTCCGGGAAAATGGTTTTATTACAGTCAATGATCATGGTCATATTTTTCTGACCGACAGTGGCCGTCAGATTGCAGAAAAGATTTATGAACGCCACACATTTTTATCTCACTGGCTGGAACAGCTCGGCGTGGATAAAGCGATCGCAGAACAGGATGCCTGCAAGATTGAGCATGTGCTCAGTCCGGAGACCTTTGACGCGATCAAAAAACACATTACAGCAAAAAAAAGATAAACTACATACCGTAGGAATTCAAGAAAGAAGGCCATTTCCCAAAACCGGGAAACGGCCTTTTGTATAATAAATAGAGATTAACACGCATTTTCAGATTATGCCGTCATATATTGCCATTCTCTTGTAATCTGCCAAAGGTTTTTACCCTTTCTGGCCTCCTGAACAAATACCTGACGCACATCTTCATAAATTTTAAAAAGTTCTTTTGTCGCCTCGACATTTTCATAAACCTTCCAATAACCGCAGTAAAGATAATTTCTTCCTTCATGCTGGATAAACCCCTTTACATCCGCCATCGGATATCCTAAAAACACACCCATCTCATGGGGAAAGGATATATCCTTTTCATTTTTATACTGACGAAAACGCTGTCCGAATCTCGTGAGCATATGCTCCAATGTTTCCTGTGTATAGCCAAATTTTCTCAGTAACTCCATCTGTTCTTCGCCGAACACGATTTCTGAAAGCATTTCCTTTCTGTAAAGCAGCCAGATATTTTTCTCATCCCCTGCATAAAGACATCGCCAGGACAACCCGGTTCCCTCCAAAGTACGAACCACACTGCTCAAATGTTTATTATCAAGAATCAATATATTTGAAGGTTTTACACCTGCTAACACAGGTGCACACTGATCTGCAATTTTAACTTCCAACGGCTGCTGCCTCCACCATGCTGACATATGTCGTCCTCCTTGCACTTGTTAGTCTCGACTAATAATTAGTTTAAACTAACTATACTATATGTTTCCGAATTTGTCCAGTACCTAAATAAACAATTTTTATAAAAAAGCTCTGCGAATGGGGACTCCACCCTGTTTTTTGAACAGGACAATCCACATCCGCAGAGTTTCTAAATTTTAATGTTCACGTATAACTTTAACAATCTGAATGATCACTGTCGGGATAACCGCCAGTAAATAAATCATTCCGAACTGCATCGGTGTCAGCGCAGCCACAAGGAATAAACGTTTTAAAACCGGCACAAACAATACAAGATTCAGAAGTATCATACCTACCGCAAAAGCACCCAGACTATACCAGTTTCCGGAAAAACCAAGCCTGAAAATGGAATGTTTGCTTCGACAGTTAAATCCATGGAACAGTCGTGCTGCCGTCAGTGTGGCAAAAGCCATAGTGCTGGCCAGCTTGGCTCCGCCCTGATCCAATCCCATATGGAATGCGATCATCGTCACAACCGCAATAAGACCGCCCTGGAGCAAAATATTGGTCATAAATTCTTTTGTCAGTATACCTTCCTTCGGATCTCTTGGTTTTTCAGCCAATAAATCTTTTTCCGCCGGCTCCATACCAATAGCAATGGCCGGAAGGGAATCGGTCAATAAGTTAATAAAAAGCAAATGTACCGGTGCAAACGGAACCGGCAATGCACGAATAGATGTATATAATACACTTAAAATACCTGCCATATTTCCCGACAAAAGAAATTGAATGGCATTTTTAATATTACGATAGACATTTCTTCCATTGGCCACCGCTTTGATGATGGTTGCGAAGTTATCATCCGTCAGAATCATGGATGCAGCATCCTTGGATACCTCTGTTCCGGTAATTCCCATCGCCACACCGATATCTGCTTTCTTCAATGCCGGCGCATCGTTCACACCATCACCGGTCATAGAAACTACATTGCCGCGTCTTTGCCATGCATCGACGATTCGAATTTTATTTTCCGGTGAAACCCGGGCATATACAGAAATCTTTGCAATATTCTGATCCAATTCTTCATCCGTCATGGCATCCAATTCGGTGCCTGTCACTGCCATATCTCCATCTTCAAAAATGCCGATCTGTTTGGCAATGGCTGTCGCCGTAATCTTATGATCGCCAGTGATCATGATCGGCTTAATCCCTGCCCGTTTCGCATCTGCAACCGCATCCTTCGATTCTTCCCTTGGAGGATCGATCATAGAAATCAGGCCAAGGAATATATAATTATCCTCCGAATCCAGAGACAGGGTTTCATTTTCCTCCGCTTCCCGGTAAGCAAATGCCAACACACGCAAACCGTTCTCTGAAAAATGCAAATTCTGTTCCAGAATTTCCCCTTTATCATCCTCTGTCAATTCCCGTATTCCTTCCGATGTACGGATATGAGTTGTACGGTCAAGCAGCACATCCAGGGCACCCTTTGTCAAAATCGTTTCAACACCATGGAGTCTGTATTTTGTCGTCATTAATTTACGATCCGAATCAAATGGAATTTCCTCAATACGTGTCATCATATCCCGAATAGCCGTATCCGGGAGCTGAATCCTGCGGGCCATCTCAATCAGAGCATATTCAGTAGGATCTCCAATACCTTTTCCATCAACAATCGTCGAATCGTTGGTCAGAATGGCATCATAAAGCAAATATCTGTGTAATTGATTTTTCAGATCCAGATCTTTCGGTGCAATGACTTTCTGATCAATATAAATATTCTGAACCGTCATCTTATTCTGGGTCAAAGTACCGGTTTTATCCGAACAGATGACAGAAACACAGCCAAGACTTTCTACCGCTTTCAGTTCCTTAATAATGGCATGCTCTTTGGCCATTTTCTGTGTGCCCATCGCCTGTACGATCGTCACGATCGAGCTTAAAGCTTCCGGAATAGCTGCAACCGCCAATGCCACTGCAAACATCAGAGAATCCAACACCGGCATCTTTCGATATAAACTGAGGACGAAAACAACCGCACAAATGATCATGATGACCATGGCAAGCTTACTGCTGAACTGATCCAAACTGACCTGGAGCGGTGTTTTCTTTTCCTTTGTCGCATTCATCAGACTGGCAATCTTACCAATCTCTGTATCCATACCCGTTGCAGTCACAACTACAACTGCCCGTCCATAGGTAACAAGACTGCTGGAGTAGACCATATTGGTCCGGTCTGCCAACGGCACTTCCCCGTCGATCACATCCTCTGTCTTGTCGACGCTGGTCGATTCACCGGTCAACGAGCTTTCATTCACCTGCAGGGAATAACTGTTGAGTACTCTGCCATCTGCCACAACCAGATCTCCCGCCTCAAGAATCAAAATATCGCCCGGAACAACATCTTTTGAATCAATCTCCATCTTCTGACCGCCACGTATCACTTTTGCTGTCGGTGACGAAAGGGATTTTAAACTGTCCAGCGACTTTTCCGCCTTTTTGTGCTCCACTGTACCCAAAATCGCATTTAAAATAATCACCGCCACAATAACGATCGTGCTTTCGCTGTTTCCCGTCATCATGGAAATAATTGCCGCAATGATCAAAATAATGACAAGTAAATCTGCAAATTGGGATAAAAAAACTTCCAGCGTACTTTTCCGCTTTCCTGCCTCCAGAACATTCTCGCCTTTACTGCCCAGAATAGACGCGGCAGCCTCCGACGTATGTCCATCTTTTGTCACATGAAGATTTTCCAGAACTTCTTTCTCCGTTTGTTGATACCATTCTTTCATAATTTCTACCTCCTTCATGGGCCAAAAAAAAGAGACTTCCAATGTATCTATTTAAGCTAAGAATTCCCAATTCTTATAAATAGATACATTAAAAGTCTCGTAACCATTCCTTAACCTATGGTATACATCACCAGACCTGTCGGCCGAGCTTGTTGACGATGTATTTCTACTACTCCCTTTTAATGAAAGCCCTTT
>JAXJRF010000103.1:0-3210 GCA_036310765.1 Frisingicoccus sp. | reverse complement strand
GGTTTATGCATAGTGACAGGGTGTGGAGTGTAGAGCTCCACACTCTTTTAGAATTATAGTGAAAATAGAAATGATGATGATATAATTATAAAAGATGAGAATGGAAATTTGTAAGCGTCAAGTTAACAGTGGATATTATGAGCGGTATATGTTGTCGAAGGAAAAATCTTGCCAGAGTCGATAAAATGCAGATGCCAGATAATCGATATTACAGAAAAAGTTGCAGGAATTGGTCAATATGCCGCTGATCGAGGAATAATTTTGAGGTATCTAAAAATAAATGTTAAAAGTGAAAAGGGGAGTATTCATCGCCTACGAAAAATCTTGTACTTTTCCCCAAGATAGTGTATCCTTTTTTTAGATTGAATTTATTAAAACAGGAGCGTAGTGCTTATGAAAAAAACAGCGTTAATTATGGCAGGTGGCAAGGGTGAACGTTTCTGGCCAAAGAGCCGCCAGAATCTTCCGAAACAGTTTCTTTCCCTGACGAATGATGGGAAAACGATGATTC
Source organism: Frisingicoccus sp. (assembly GCA_036310765.1). GTDB lineage: Bacteria > Bacillota > Clostridia > Lachnospirales > Lachnospiraceae > Frisingicoccus. Next base: position 2,699 of record JAXJRF010000103.1, on the reverse strand, counting down.
AGCTCACAGTGGAACGTATTTTACCTCTTGTTGAGCTTGAAGATATTTATATCGCTACCAATGCCAATTATAAACACCTTGTGATGGAACAGCTTCCGGGTTTGCCGGAGCAGAATATTCTATGTGAACCGATCGGTCGTAACACAGCACCATGTATCGGTCTTGGTGCGGTTCATATCCATCACAAATATGAAGATGCGATTATGATGGTGCTTCCGTCGGATCACTTGATTAAGTTTAATGACATTTTTGCAGAAACATTGAGCAATGCATGTGATGTTGCTGAGGAAGGAAATAACCTGGTAACGATTGGTATCACACCAAACTATCCGGAAACAGGCTACGGTTATATTAAAGCGGACAAGTCGGCTGTGTTGAAGAAATCCTATTCTGTCGACTGTTTTGTGGAAAAACCGAATTACGAGGTGGCCAAGTCCTATGTGGAAAGCGGTGACTATTACTGGAACAGTGGTATGTTCATCTGGAAGATATCGAGTATTCTTTCAAATATGCAGACATTTATGACAGATACCTACGAAGGCTTATTGAAGATTCAGTCTGCCATCGGAACACCGGAAGAAGATACGGTATTAAAAGAGATTTTTCCGAATTTTGTATCCGATTCCATCGATTATGGCATTATGGAAAAGGCTTCGGATATCTATCTCATTCCTGGTAACTTTGGCTGGGATGATGTGGGGTCATGGCTTGCAGTCGAAAGAGTTCGGGGAACCGATGACCATGGCAACACCCTGAGTGGAAATGTAGTAACAGTAGATACAGAACACTGTACGATCGAAGGTCATAAACGTCTGATCACAACAGTCGGACTTAAAGACTTGATTATTGTTGATACAGAGGATGCCCTCCTTGTTGCAGATAAGATGGTTGCAGGAGATATTAAAAAACTTCTCGCACAACTGCGGGAAAAGGGAAAAGATACGTATTTATAAACATATTAATTTATAAAGAAATGAGGATTATGAAAATGAAACATGCGTTAATTACAGGTATTAATGGACAGGATGGTTCCTATCTTGCAGAATTGCTCTTGGAAAAAGGTTATGAAGTTTACGGCATTATGCGTCGTAAAAGTGTTGTAGATTATGGCAATGTGGATCACATTAAAGATAAGATTCACTTTATCTATGCGGATATGACAGACGTGGTATCTCTTGTGAATGCTATGCGAATTTCTCAGGCAGATGAAGTGTACAACCTTGCTGCCCAGTCCTTCGTTGCAACAAGCTGGGAACAGCCTCTGGCAACTGCTCAGATCGACGCGATCGGTGTTACAAATATGCTTGAAGCGATCCGTACAGTAAAACCGGAAGCACGTTTCTATCAGGCGTCCACATCTGAAATGTTCGGTCTTGTTCAGGAAATCCCACAGACAGAAAAAACACCTTTCTATCCAAGAAGCCCATATGGTGTTGCAAAGCTTTACGGTCACTGGATTACAAAGAACTATCGTGAAAGCTACGGCTTATATGCCTGCAGTGGTATCCTTTTCAACCATGAAAGTGAACGTCGTGGCAAAGAATTCGTTACACGTAAGATCACAGATGCTGTTGCAAGAATTAAGCTTGGTGTTCAGGATCATCTTGAACTTGGAAACATGGATGCAAAACGTGACTGGGGTCATTCCAAAGATTATGTTAAGGCTATGTGGCTTATGCTCCAGCAGGAAACTCCGGACGATTATGTCATTGCGACAAATGAAACACGTACGGTTCGTGAATTTGTAGAGACAGCATTCAGCCATGCAGATATGGAAATTGAATGGTCCGGTACAGGTGTCGATGAAGTCGGAATCGATAAAGCAACGGGTAAAGTTGTTGTTAAAGTGAATCCGGAATTCTTCCGTCCGGCAGAAGTGGAATTACTGATCGGTAATCCGGCAAAGGCAGACAGCACCTTAGGTTGGGTTCGTGAAATCTCCTTCTCCGAACTGGTAGAACGTATGGTTAAAAACGATCTTGAATTAGTTAAAAAGGAAATCGCTTACAACAACTTATAATATCGAGGGAATGCAATGAAAGCATTAATAATCGGGGCTGCCGGCTTTGTCGGCAGCTATCTCATTAAACATTTGAAGAGTACCTATGATTGGGAGCTCCATGTGACAAAACTTCCAAATGAAGCGTTGGATGCGGAAGATGTTCAGATTCATGATCTGGATATTTTAAAACCAGCAGAAGTAAGAGATTTACTGGAAGCTGTAAAACCGGATTATATTTTTCATCTGGCAGCCCAAAGCTCGGTGGCTCTTTCCTGGAAGAATCCGGCATTGACGGTGGATATTAATATTAAAGGAACATTAAATATTCTGGATAGTATTCGGGAAATTTCGGAATATCATCCGAATGTTCTGCTCATTGGTTCAGGCGAAGAGTATGGTTACATTCGTGGGGATGAAACACCGGTTCATGAAGAAGTGACACCGCGTCCGGGTAATATTTACGCAGCGACAAAGGCCTGCCAGAATATGCTTGGCAGCATTTATGCCAGAGCATATGGAATGAATCTGATCATGGTTCGTGCCTTTAATCATATCGGACCAAATCAAACTCCTATTTTTGTTGCATCGGATTTTTGCAGGCAAGTAGCTGAAATTGAAGTCGGATTGAAACCACCGGTACTTCAGGTGGGGAATCTTTCTGCAAAGCGGGATTTTACCGATGTGCGGGATGTGGTTC
>JAXJRF010000102.1:0-1216 GCA_036310765.1 Frisingicoccus sp. | reverse complement strand
GTTTCTTATACGGGCCATAAAAAATGTCATAGAGATTATGTCCCCGCATATAAATCTTAAAATCCTCAATATGGTCTTTAATATCCTCAGAACTATGGATCTCCACACCGGTTTTTTCCGTAAAATTCCTGCCGCTCTTCAACCGCCAGAGATATTCCTTCCACTTACTGAACAGTATATCATAAAATTGGTCTTCATCGTTTAAAATTCCGATTTTTACCATAACTTTTGGATCTAAAAAATAATTTTCAAAGGAATAATATTTTAAAATAAGCACATTTCTCCGGGTCACCTTCGGCATCCTGTCCACATCCATTTTGTAGCTTTGCTCATAGTAACTGCACAATTGTCCCGCTAGATATTCCGGATCCTTGCCATCGCCGTCCCGGATCATTAAAAATTGGTCCTTCAGATACAGCTTGTTCATATATTTCAGGTTGGCATAGGTTTTAATATTTGTACAACTGTTGGTCGTAATGATCGCCACCCGACAAGGCTTACCCTCCTCGTCCATAATCTCCGAATAATATTTATTCAAAAGCAATGGCAGACGGCTTTTATCCTGTTTACCTTCCACAATAAATACGAAGTTCACGTTCATCAGGTCATTGGCCGTATATCCGAGATCATCCAGAATCTGATCCACATCCTCCGGCTTTTTAGCCACCGTATACCACTCCCGGTCCATCATGATCTGGCGAATCTGACCGGATGTGAAATTAAACAGCATGTTTGGTGAATGGGTTGAAAAAATGACCTGATTGGTCTTGGAAAGGCGATAAAGGATTTCACCTGCCACCTTCTGAAGACGTGGATGGAGAAAAATCTCCGGATCCTCCATTAATATAATACATGGAATCCGTTTTCCACCATAAATATAAGCCTCCAAAAGTGACAGAATATAAATGCACCGCATACCGGTTCCCATCTCAGACAGTGGCATTTCCACATCCCGCTCTTTATGATGGACAAATCCCTGTACCTTGCACAAATCTGCCATATTTTCAGCGACATAGTAATAAATTTCTTCACTCTGGCCGCCATTTTTATGAAAATAATCGTTGACACTCTGGGCAAACTGATTAAAATTCCCCTGATATAATTTGTACTCAAACAGCCGGGCCGTTTCCAAAACATTCAATTCTGCCGGCGTTTTCTTCTCAATCATACCGATACAGTGAAAACATCGTCGGCAGTCCTTACCACTGTCAAATAC
>JAXJRF010000101.1:0-2639 GCA_036310765.1 Frisingicoccus sp. | reverse complement strand
TTATCATATCCTGAAACCGACAGCGTTTCTGTGATCAACGCACTGAAATGATCCACCATCTCTGCCAATATATCCAAAACCAGTGCATTACTTTTCAGTTGATAACTCTGTTTCTGATAAAAATAGATCACCGTCAGTTTCTTCATATAATCACATAACTTCATATAGGGATTGATCTGCTCCTGTGTCAATGTGGACGTGCTGCACTGAAATTGCATCAATTCGATATCCGGCAGAAACCGCCGCATAAAATTCTTTGACACATGGATGCAAATGCCCATCGTCTGAGGCAGGGCATAAACCACATCATGAACCTTCGTTGAATCGATGGCAATAAAATCCAGTGGATTAAGCTTATACTTCTCCCCCTCCATCGTCACTGTGGCACTTCCATTTAAAATATATAAAAACTCAAGGGCCCTGTGCCAATGGGGTGGCGAATTATGTTTCATTGTTACAAACTTAATATGAAAACCGTTATCCAGCAGAAGATCGCTGTCCTCACGAAATACACCTTCCAGTTTTTTCGACATAAACTCCCTCCTTTTATATAAAGGTCAATTTATACCCATTATTTTTCAATAAAATCCGGTTTTATTTTAATATCTTCGACAAAAAATGTCAATATCACCCTATTTTTAGTAAGTATCATACCTTTTTTTATCTTATCAAAAGTTGTAATATAACATCATCAGTTGAAACAACTGATAACTGAATTAGCTCCCCCTTATTATACCTTTTATATATTTATAAATAATAACCCCTTATAAAAATAAGACGCAGGATTTATCCCGCGTCTTATTTTTTTATGGATTAATTTAATATTTTCTCCAGCATACCGACTCTGTTGAATGGGAATGAAAAATAATAACCATCTGCAAAGTCGCTGGTCATTTCGATAATCTCTTTTGCAAGCTGGATACCTGCCTGCTCTCCTTCTTCCCGGGTCATATCTGCCCGATATCGGGATAAAACTTCATCCGTCACGTCAATACCTGTCATTTCATTTTTCATGAATGTCGCATTTCTCAGGCTGACGAAAGGCATAATTCCACACAAAATACGTGCACCCGTTTCCTCTTTAATCCGACGGACACGCTGCACACCCTCCGGTGTAGAAATCGGCTGGGTCAGGAAAAAGGACGCTCCTGCCTCCATTTTCTTTTTGACACGACTAATTTCAACCTCCAGGTTTCGACGTCCCTGATTAATGGCTCCGCCGTAACAGAGAGGTGCCCCGGCAAACTGCTCCCCGTTCATATCATTCATAATATGCATCAGGCCAACCGCCTCGAAATTAAATACACCTTTAACCTTGTTGCGTGCCATCGATGGAATCGGATCACCGGTAATGACAAGAAAGTTATAAATACGATTAATATACGCCCCCAAAAGCTGAGAACGCATGGCAATGGCATTTTTATCACGACAGCAGATATGGGGCATGACACACATACCTGTCTCCTTCGCCACCTTCTCCGCCATCAGAATCGAATCCACCCGCGTTCTGCCGGAAGGTGAATCTGGAAATGTCAGTACATCCACACCACTCTTCTTGAGCAGATGGGCCGCATCCATCAATGTTGCATCGTTACTTCCCAACGGCGGTGCCAATTCAACGGCAATCAGTTTTTTTCCGTCCTTTCCCGCAAAAAAGGAATAATCTTTTTTCAGAATATCTTCTTTTTCCTCAACAGTTTCAGAAGATTGTTTCTTCGGCTGAAAAAAAGAAAGGTTTTCCCGGATTTTATGAATATATTCCGGTGTTGTGCCGCAGCAGCCACCGACCATGTCTGCACCATCCGACGCAATCTCACAGACTTTCTGTGTAAAATAGTCCATATTTTTATTGTCAAAAATCATTCGGTTACTGATCATCTGGGGATATCCCGCATTCGGCAAAGCGGTCAAAAACTTTTTGCCTGAAAAAGAAAGCTCCCGAAGGATCTGCTGCATATGTCCCGGACCGACACCGCAGTTAAATCCCACAGCATCTGCCCCTGCCATATCTTCTGCCTGCTGAACAAGCTTGCGGGCACTTAATCCCGAATAACTGTAACCAAACTGATTCACAGAAAGCTGTACGATCACAAAGGCCCTGTCACCGATCCATTCGACAACCTCGCGGATATCCTCCACATCGGAAAAGGTCTCAAATACAAAGATCTCCGCACCCTCCTCAAGAAAGACTCGGCAAATATCCATATATTCCTTTAAGATCCATTCCCGATCCGCCTGATTTTCACATGGAATCTGTCCAATATCCGCAGCCACATAGACATCCGAATCCTTTGCAGCTTCCCTGGCCAGTCGATACCCCTGACGGATATTTTCCTCGACTTCCTGCCATGGCATATCCATCACTGCCGTATTGCTTGCAAAGGTGTTGGTGCGGATGATCTGTGCCCCCGCATCTATATAATCTCTGTGTATTTTCAGAACTCTCTCCGGGTACGCTGTATTAGCCAACTCCGGCAGTTCTTTCGAATCATACAACTGTGCATAATAGGTGCCGAATGCACCATCAAAAAGCAATTTCTGTTCTTTCAGTTTATCTTGTATTTTTATTGTTTGTCTCATAAATTCTGTCTTCTCATCTGATTAGAATATCATTTCCCTGAAGGATATCTTCTAAAGAT
>JAXJRF010000100.1:0-3407 GCA_036310765.1 Frisingicoccus sp. | reverse complement strand
TCTCTGATGGAACATTCGGTGATCACATTGTCTGAAGCCTTTCTTGGCCTTGGTCTTGGCGTTTTGCTTGGATTTATCATGGCTATTTTGATGGATCAGTTTGATGCCCTGTATAAAGCCTTTTACCCACTGATCGTTCTGACTCAGACGATACCGACAGTGGCTGTTGCACCGCTTTTAGTATTGTGGTTTGGATATGAGATGACACCGAAGGTCATTCTTATTGTGATCACCACGTTTTTTCCAATCACAGTGGGATTGCTTAATGGATTTAAATCGGTCGATCAGGATTCCGTCAATCTTCTGCGTGCTATGGGTGCCGGCAGACTTCAGATTTTCCGCTATATTAAACTTCCGGGTGCCCTGTCCCAGTTCTTTTCGGGACTTCGCATTTCCGCATCCTATGCGGTTGTCGGTGCGGTGATCTCCGAGTGGCTTGGCGGTTTCGGCGGCCTTGGGGTTTATATGACGCGTGTTAAAAAGGCATTTTCTTTTGATAAAATGTTTGCCGTTATTTTTCTCATTTCGATCATCAGTCTGCTGCTGATGAAGGGTGTGGATCTTTTGCAAAAGAAATGTATGCCTTGGGAAAAGAAATAGGAGAGCTATTATGAAAAAATTAATCAGTGTTACAATGGCTGCATGTATGATGGCATTGACGCTCACAGCATGCGGCGGTTCAAATGGAGCAGAAAGCAAAAATAATAAAGAGCTTGAAAAGGTGACATTCGTTCTCGACTGGACACCGAATACAAATCATACAGGCTTGTATGTTGCTCAGGAAAAAGGATATTTTGAAGAAGCAGGACTTGATGTGGAGATCGTTCAGCCGCCTGAAGATGGTGCGGTTGTATTGGTTGCATCAGGAAAAGCTCAGTTTGGTATTTCTTTCCAGGATTCTCTGGCTGCGGCAGTGGCCGGTGACGATGCACTCCCTGTAACAGCGGTTGCATCTGTGATTCAGCATAATACTTCCGGTATTATTTCCAGAGCCGGAGAGGGTATGGATCGGCCAAAGGGTATGGAAAATCATACCTATGCCACATGGAATGGTTCGATCGAGTTGGCTACACTGCAGGAGGTTGTGGAAGCCGACGGCGGTGATTTTTCAAAAGTAGAATTGATTCCAAGTACGGTGACAGACGAGGTTTCTGCTCTGAAAACCAATTCCGTAGATTCCATCTGGATCTTTTATGCCTGGGCAGGTGTGAAGACAGAGCTGGAAGGACTTGATACGGATTACTTTGCGTTTGCAGATATTGATCCTGTATTTGATTACTATACACCGGTCATTATTTCCGGCAATGATTATCTGGAAGAAAATCCGGAAACAGCAAAAGCGTTTATGGAAGCGGTCAGCAAAGGTTATCAATTTGCGATTGAAAATCCGGAAGAAGCAGCAGAAATTCTTTGTAATGCCGCACCGGAACTGGATAAAGAGCTTGTCACAGCAAGTCAGAAATACCTGGCAGATCAGTATCAGGCGGATGCCGAATACTGGGGCTATATTGATGCCAAACGATGGAATAATTTCTATCAGTGGGTAAATGAAAATCAGTTACTTGAAAATGAAGTCCCATTGGATACAGCATTTACAAACGACTATTTGCCAAAATAGGAGGAAAACATGACAGTTTTACAGGTGAAGGGCGTATCGAAATCCTTTGAAAATGAAAAGATCCTTCGTCAGATTTCCCTGGAATTAAATGAAGGGGAGATCGTATCCCTTCTCGGTGTCAGCGGCGGAGGAAAAACAACCCTCTTTAATATTATTGCCGGGCTCAGTATCCCGGATGAGGGGGAGGTTTATCTTGCAGGCGAAAATATTACGGGAAAACCGGGTAAGGTAAGCTATATGCTGCAGAAAGATCTGCTCCTCCCATATCGTACGATCGTGGATAATGTCGCATTGCCGTTAATTATTCGCGGCATGAAAAAGGACGAAGCTCGAAGAAAAGCATCCGCTTATTTTGAAGAGTTTGGTCTGGAAGGAACGGAAAAGAAGTATCCCTCTCAGTTATCCGGCGGTATGAAACAGAGAGCGGCTTTGCTGCGAACCTATCTTTTTTCGGAAAAGGTTGCGTTGCTGGATGAACCGTTTTCAGCTCTGGATATGCTGACTAAAGGAGCGATCCACGAATGGTATCTGGATGTCATGGAAAAGATTAAGCTTTCGACCCTTTTTGTTACCCATGATATTGATGAGGCGATTTTACTGTCGGATCGGATTTATCTTTTGACAGGAAAACCGGGGATGATCACAAAAGAAATTGTGGTCAAAGAACCAAAGCCGAGAAGGAAGGACTTTAATCTGTCTGAAGAATTTACAGAATATAAACGTGAAATTCTTGAACATTTGAAAGAATATTAATTTTAAGATCAGGAATTCAGAAATGGGTTTCTGATCTTTTTATAATAAAAAAGTTAGTCTAAACTAAAAAATGCTTGACATTGGAATGAAACCGTATTAGAATGAATTTGAAGTTAGAAAATGCTAACTAAAATAATTATGAAGCTTGTTCCTTAGGCTTTATTAGAAATAATAGGTGATTGATATGACTTTGTTAGATGCAAATGCTGGTGAAGAATATATTGTAAAAGATATTCAGACAGATGATGATGAACTGAATGCATTTCTTTTTTCGCTTGGCTGTTACAGCGGTGAGCCGATCACAGTCATCTCCAGATTAAAGGCGGGATGTGTGGTTTCCATTAAGGATGGCCGTTATACTATTGATAACAACCTGGCGGAAGCAATTTTAGTTTAAGTATGAAAAAATAGTGATGAAAGTCACTATTTTTTATCGAGCAGAGTTAGCTATCACTAATTGATAAGCTTTATCAAGAAGAGAAGGGGAAAGAATTATGAGAATTGCTTTAACAGGTAATCCAAACAGTGGAAAAACAACGATGTATAACGCGTTGACAGGACGTAATGAGCGTGTCGGCAACTGGGCAGGCGTTACGGTGGATAAAAAGGAAAGTCCGATCAAAAAGAATTTTTACGATGGAAATGAGGCACTGATCGCAGTTGACCTTCCGGGTGCCTATTCCATGTCGCCTTTTACATCCGAAGAGAGCATTACAAGTGCTTATGTTAAGAATGAAAATCCGGATGTTATTATTAATATTGTAGATGCGACAAATTTAAGCCGAAGTTTATTTTTTACAACACAGCTTCTGGAACTTGGAATCCCTGTTGTTGTTGCCTTGAATAAAAGTGACATTAATGAAAAGAAACATACGAAAATTGATGTGGATGTATTATCGGCACAGCTGGGCTGCCCGGTCATTCAGACAGTCTCCACAACGGCTAACGATGCGGGATTAAAAAAGGTCGTTGCCAAAGCGGTTTCATTAAAGGGTGCCGGACAAAAAGCCAATTATGTACAGGAAAACATCAATTT
>JAXJRF010000099.1:0-5454 GCA_036310765.1 Frisingicoccus sp. | reverse complement strand
GTTGAAAAGGCGATAAAACATGTGAATGGAAAAATTGAAAAAGCCCTTCAGGGGATGGATGTTACCTGTCAGGAAGATATTGATGAAACGATGCTGGAATTGGACGGAACCGATTTCAAAAAGAACCTGGGAGCTAATGCCATGCTTGGTGTCTCTCTGGCCTGTGCCAGTGCGGCGTCCAATCTTTTTCAAATGCCTTTATATCGGTATATCGGCGGCATTGCCGGAACACTTCTCCCTGTACCTATGATGAATATTTTAAATGGGGGTGCCCATGCAGATAATGGTATTGATGTCCAGGAATTTATGATCATGCCGGTATCTGCCTGCTGCTTTAAAGAAGCACTCCGAATGGGAACGGAAGTATATCACAGCTTAAAAAAGGTTCTGGAGTCTCGAGGATTGTCAACGGCTGTCGGCGATGAAGGAGGCTTTGCACCGAATATTGATACGGTGGAAGAAGTTCTTGATCTTCTTGTGGAAGCGGTCCAAAGAGCAGGATATGAATGTGGGAAAGATATCTGCTTTGCCATGGATGCAGCCGCCAGTGAGTGGAAGAGTCCGGAGGGAAAAGGTGTTTATGTTTTACCAAAATCAGGAAGACGTTATAAAACCGATGAATTGATCGATATGTATAAGCAGATGTCAGAAAAATATCCGATCGTGTCCATCGAAGATCCTCTGGATGAAGAAGATTGGGATGGATGGAAAAAGATTACAGCGGTGCTTGGAGATAAAATACAGTTGGTGGGTGATGATCTGTTTGTAACCAATACGGAAAGGCTGGCAAAGGGAATCAAGGAAGGCTGCGGCAACTCCATCCTGATCAAATTAAATCAGATTGGTACCCTGTCTGAGACTTTAGAAGCTATTCAGATGGCCCATCAGGCCGGGTATACAGCTGTTGTTTCACATCGTTCCGGTGAAACAGAGGATACCATCATTGCGGATCTTGCCGTTGCTCTTAATACTGGTCAGATTAAAACAGGAGCACCATGCAGGAGTGAACGTGTGGCAAAATACAATCAGTTGCTTCGAATCGAGGAGGAACTGGGAGAAGGAGCCAGATTCAGAAATCCTTTTATTGACAAAATATGATGAAATTACTATAATTAGTAAACAGCAGGCACTTTGTCTTGGCAAAGTGCCATATTTTAGATGACAGGAAGGTGCAGGTATGGAACAAAAGAGAGTTTTTTCACTTTTAGTTGATAATACTTCCAGTGTTTTAAGTCGTGTATCCGGACTTTTCACCCGAAGAGGATACAATATTCACAGTATCGCGGCTGGTGTGACCATGGACCCGAGATTTACCCGTATCACAGTTGTTGTGGATGGGGATGATCAGATTCTTGAGCAGATTGAAAAACAGCTGCGTAAGATGGTGGATGTACGCGATGTTAAAACTCTGAATCCGGATTCATCGGTTTGTCGGGAATTAATTTTGGTTAAGGTTCGTGCCAATGTGGAGGAACGTCAGGCGATTCTTGCGATAGCAGATATTTTCCGGGCGAAGGTCGTGGATGTGGGAATGAACTCATTGATCATCGAGATGACAGGTACGCTGTCAAAGATTGAAGCATTTCTGAATTTGATCAAGGATTATGAAATTCAGGAGCTGGCAAGAACGGGTATCACGGGTCTGTCCAGAGGTATGCATGATGTTAAATGGTTTTAACCCTTACATAAAAACAGAAATTTTAATGAATCCCTCAGAAAATTTTGAAATTCTCTGAGGGATTTTTTTATTTACTAGGAAAGTTCGACTTTCGTCGAACTCTTAAATGAAAATAGCCCGCATTAAGGCGGGCATGGTAAACAGACGACAAGGTTAGAAGATATAAAATCCTTCAACACCAGCCTCGTCATCAAACAGGTCATCTTCGTTTAAGAAATAATCCATATCCAGAAGGTCATCATCGCTCATACGGCGAATGTCCTTAGATGTCATTCCTTCCGGTGGGTTATCCATATATTTTTTGCGTAATTCCTCGATATTCGTTTTCATGGTATCTGTGCCTCCTTATAGAAGGATTATATCATAGAACATAGAAAAAGGAATCATGCAGAAGAACGCTTTCCACGAGATCTGGACATTGCTTTCTCGTAAAGTTCTTCGAGGGATACGCGTTTATGATTATAGTAGAGTTCAAGAAACTCCATTTTGTGTTTGCAGTTAGGGCATTCCAAAGGGTCATAGCCGAAAGAAAAGAGGATGGCATTTCTCCATTGATTGAAACTACGATAGATACGGTGCTTGTTTTTGGAAATGGCACGATAAAGTTTGGAATCAATCTTGCGGTGTCGGGCATATAAGCCGCCATAACGGATCATTTTAAAGTGCTTTTCAGGTATATGCCGGATCAGTCTTTTGATGAAATCAATGGCCGGGAGAGTTTCTTCCACGTACTGCTCATCTTCATGGCGGTTGTAATGGAAAGTAACAGTATTGCCATCATAAGCATCGATTCTGGATGTAGCAATAACAGGTCGTCCAAGATAACGACCGATGTATTTGATCACAGTTTTAGGGTTAGAAAGATGAGGTTTGGCATAAACGTAAAAGCCATGCTTATGATCGGAGTAACATTTGGACTTCACTTTTTTAAAAGAAGGGCCGATGATGGTTTCCATTTCATTCAGGAGAGCGGTGCGAAAAGCATTGCGTAAAAAGCGATAGTTAAAGTGAGTGACATGTCGCCAGAAACCATCATCACTGTAACCACCTTCGGAGATAAGACAGTGAATGTGAGGGTTCCATTTGAGATCCCTGCCGAAAGTATGTAAGACCATGATAAAACCAGGAGTAAAATTTTTGGACTTATTCAATTGGAAAAACATACGAGAGATCACACTGTTAACAGCGTGAAAAAGGCAGTTGAGTAAAGAACGGTCTTGAAGGAAGAAGTCACGAAGGTTTTTATCGATGGTAAAGACACAATGACGATGTCTGACGTTGACGAGTTTAAAGGACATACTGGTAGTACGTTCCATGGAATATTTATTTCCACAAGAAGGACAAAAGCGGCTGTGGCAGCGAAAAGGGACAAACTTAAAATTACCACAATGGGTGCAGGCATACATGGCACCACCAAAGGAAGGATCACCACAGCCTAACATCTTATCGATATTTTCCATCTCAGTATCTCTGGGATGAAGGGTATATTTAATTTCTTCATAATAGTCATTAAAGATTTCTTGTAAGATATTCATAAGATTATTATGCAGGAAAACGAAGCAAAAAAGAAACCCCTAACCCCTCAAGATTGAGGGGCAGGGGAGCTGAAGTGTCAAAGACACTTTTTTAAATTGGGTGGCAGGAGGCGGTGGCTTGTAAAAGCCATAGCTTTATGTTATTATGCAATTAAATAAGAGCGGCAATTTCATGTAGAAACATTGGAGAGGAGTAGGGGTTGCATGGGAATTTATTTGAATTCAGGAGATGCCTGTTCAATGTACAAAAGTGAAACGATGAAACCATATTTTATCGATAAATCAAGAATGTTGGAAGAACTGATGCCATTAGTGGATTCAGGCAACAATTTTATTTGTATTACACGTCCGAGGAGATTCGGGAAAAGTGTTGCTGCCAATATGATTGGTGCTTTCTTTTCGTGTGCCTGTGATGCGGAGGAGATATTTGATTCCCTATATGTGGCAAAAACACCGGATTATCGGAAACATTTAAATCAGCATGATGTGATTTACATTGATTTCAGTGAGATTGATGATGATTGTACCGATTACATGACTTATATTAATCGTATAAAATCTTTATTACGCGAGGATTTACGTACGACATATCCGGAAGTTTCTTTCAGAGAAGATGGCAGCATAGCAGAGGATTTAAAACGGGTTTACAAGTATACGCATAGAAAGTATATATTTGTTTTTGATGAGTGGGATGCGATTTTTCATGTACCATTTATCACAGAAAAGGATCAGCAGGCCTATTTGCGTTTTCTTAGAAGTTTATTAAAAGGTAAGGCTTATGTTTCCCTGGCTTATATGACAGGAATTTTGCCGATTGCGAAATATTCCAGTGGTTCTGAATTGAACATGTTTTTGGAATACACTATGGCGACAGAAAGCAAATATAGTGAGTATTTTGGATTTGTCGATGAGGAGGTTGACGAGCTCTATGACAGATATATGGAACGGGCACATGAGCCGATGATCTGTCGTGAGGGGTTGAAAATGTGGTATGATGGCTATCATACCTTATCAGGAAAAAGGATATATAATCCGCGTTCGGTCGTGGCAGCATTGACAAATAATAATCTTGGCAATTATTGGACAAGTTCAGGACCTTATGATGAGATTTTTTATTATATTAAGCATAATATTGCAGATGTCAGGGATGATCTGGCATTAATGGCAGCCGGAATTCCTGTTCCGGTGAAGATTCAGGAATACGCCGCAGCATCAATGAATCTGAGAACAAAAGATGAGATTTTTTCGGCAATGGTTGTCTATGGTTTTTTAAGCTATGAAAATGGTTATGTGTCTATTCCGAATAAGGAATTAATGAATCAATTTTCAGATATGTTACAAAAAGAACAGTCATTGGGCTATGTTTACCGCTTGGCAAAGGAATCTGAAAAGATGTTAAAAGCTACGTTGTCAGGAGATACGAAAACGATGGCTGAAATTCTTGAGTTTGCCCATGATACGGAGGTTCCACTGTTAAATTACAATAATGAAACGGATTTGACCGCTGTTGTCAATTTGGTGTATTTAGCAGCGAGGGATTTTTATCGTATTGAACGTGAGGATAAAGCGGGTATTGGATATGTGGATTTTATTTTTTACCCGGAAAAGGACTTGGGGTTAGATGCTATTATTTTAGAATTAAAAGTTAATCATACTCCGGAAGAAGCAGTACAGCAGATTAAAGATAAAAAATATGCACTTCGATTTTCACCGGGAATCGGTGAGGAGAGAAAATATAAGGGACGCATTTTGGCTGTAGGCATTGCTTATGATAAGCGGACAAAAAAACATGGCTGTAAGGTTGAAGTGTTATAGATTTGTTTCATATAGCATGGGAATTGAAAGGGGATTAAAAGTGAAGCGAGTTTCTCTTGAAAAATTATTAATGTCAAAATCCGAACTTTCCTATGAAAGTCAATATGACTATATTCGAAGTTTGCTGGAAAATGGCAAACTTCGTCCAGTTAAGGTATCGGGAACAAACGGAAAGAAACCTGCTCTTTACCGGGAATACTGGATAGAAGAAGAAAAGCGGGATTACAGCGTTCTGGAAGAGGAACTTAAGTATCACATCACGCCCATGATTTCTGTAGATTACTATCTGGCCCATCTGGATATATACGAACAGGACAGACCCTGGGTTCTTCTTTTGAATCGGTATCTGAAAACACAGAGTGAGTGTTTGTCACATTCGGAGTCGCTGAATGAACGGAGTTTTGAAATCTGGCATCAGGAAAAATT
>JAXJRF010000098.1:0-11736 GCA_036310765.1 Frisingicoccus sp. | reverse complement strand
TATTTTGAATGGTTCATTGAGTTTTTAATGCAGGATCTGATTTCATATCAGGGAGATAATAAGCAGCAGCTGGCCCAGGATGCATTGAAGATCGTGCAGCAGTACGGTGTGGTTGAATGGAAGAAAAAGGTAAAGTTCGACTGCAGGGAAAAATACAGACGACTGGTGCGAATGGCGAAGGTCAAAGCCTGATGATTGGAGGATATAAGAATGAAATATGATTATTTAATTGTAGGTGCAGGTCTGTTCGGCTCTGTATTTGCTTATGAGGCGAACAAAAAGGGCAAAACATGTCTTGTCATTGACAAACGTCCGCATATTGGCGGCAATGTTTACTGTGAAGAAATTGAAGGTATCAATGTGCATAAGTATGGTGCACACATTTTCCATACATCCAATAAAGCCATTTGGGAATATGTAAATCAGTTTGCGGAATTCAATAATTACATTAATTCCCCGATCGCTGTGTATAAGGATGAATTGTATAATCTGCCGTTTAATATGAATACTTTCAGCAAGATGTGGAATATCCGTACACCGCAGGAAGCAAAGGTGATCATTGCAAAGCAGATTGAAGAGCTTCATATCGAAGAGCCAAAGAACCTGGAGGAACAGGCCTTATCTCTGGCTGGACGGGATGTTTATGAAAAGCTTGTCAAAGGTTATACAGAGAAACAGTGGGGACGGGATTGCAAAGAACTTCCGGCCTTTATCATTAAACGTCTGCCGCTTCGTTTTACTTATGATAATAATTATTTTAATGACCGTTTCCAGGGCATTCCTATGGGCGGTTATACAAAAATCATTGAAAAAATGCTGGACGGTATAGAAGTTCAGACAAATACGGATTATTTTGAATTCATTAAAGAGAATCCGGATATTGCAGAACGCATTCTTTTTACAGGTATGATCGATGAATATTACGATTACAAACTTGGAGCACTGGAGTATCGTTCGGTCCGGTTTGAAACAGAAATTTTGGACTGTGACAATTATCAGGGCAATGCGGTTGTGAATTATACAGAACGGGAAGTACCGTATACACGTATTATCGAGCATAAGCATTTTGAGTTTGGACAGCAGGAAAAGACGGTTATTTCCCGTGAATATTCTTCTGAATGGAAAGTGGGTATGGAGCCATACTATCCGGTAAATAATGAACAGAATAATGCCCTGTTTGAAGAATACAGGAAACTGGCAGCACAGGAAGAAAGAGTGATCTTCGGCGGTCGTCTTGGAAATTATCAGTACTATGATATGGACAAGGTCATCGAGGCTGCTCTGAACCTGGCAGCAAAGGAACTTTAAACAGTTTACACAGGATTGCTGAATAGGGGGAAAGCCATGGACATTCGACAACTGGAATATTTTGTTGAGTTGGCAAAAACTCAAAATTTTCGTAAAGCGGCTGAACAGCTCCATCTGTCCCAGCCGGCTCTGAGCAAAAGTATTCGGCTTTTGGAAAGTGAGCTGAATACAGTGTTGATTGAACGGACAAACAAAAGCTTTAAGTTAACGGATACGGGTGACGCTTTGTTTCAAAAGGCTGTTTTTTTAATCCAGCAGTTTCAGGATGTATACAAGACGATTGAAGATGTACGTTTATCCAATCAGGGAGAAATCAAAATTGGAATTCCTAATATTCTAGGATTTTTGTGCTACTTTGATCTGATCTGTGATTTTCAGAAGAAATATCCGGGAATCCATATTTCCGTATCCGGTGAAGGAACAAAGGATATTAATGCGGCACTCCGGGAGGAACGCATTGATCTGGGACTTGGCATGCTTTCTGAAAATGTACCGATTGCCAGAGACCTGCAGGTCATACCTCTGACCCATGATGAAGGCGTCCTGGTAGTCAATAAGAATAAAGCCTATGCCGCAATGGATACGATCAGTATACGAGATATGAAGGACGAAAATTTTGTTCTGACCAATGAGCAGTATCTTTTGTATGATGATCTCATGCAGTTGTGTATGCAGGAAGGATTTACGCCAAAGATTGTTGCGAAAAGCAGCCAGTGGGATTTTCTTCTGAAAATGGTGGATTCAGATTTTGGTGTTTCCGTCCTTCCAAGACCCCTTGTGGAGAAGAGTGACCTTCCGAATATTAAAGCAATCAAAATTAAAGAGGGATTTAACTGGGATATTGGGATTTTCTGTTTAAGAAACCGTCCAAGAACACACGCAATGAACAAGTTTATTGAATTTACTGTGGAGTATTTATATGAGCATAAATCTTTCAATTACATATACTATGCAAATCATCACATTGAGTGGAATGGCAATTGGAAATCGGAGGAATCCAGAGAAAACCGGGAACAGGATGAATAAATAATAGGAGAAGGGCCTTTCGTTATCGAAAGGCCTTTTAATAAAGTGTAAAATTAAAAAAAGAAGTATCACTTTGGTAAGGACGAAACGTAGTGATACTTCTTTTGTGTTGAGGGCTTAGGTATATCTCCAAAATGGCAACTGGGGACATGGAGCCGTCGACAGATGGATAGCTGTGACTTATCATCTGTCAACGTTGTTCCCGTAATAATATAACCTTGATTACATTATAGGCGTGTCAGATATAAATGTAAAATATATAATATTTATCAAAACAATAACTTAAAGTTATTAATAAGATGGAAAATTAAAGAAAAATTAAGATATATCAATTGAGATATAGGCTTTACTATGCTAAAATTAGAAATGCGGACAGTATAGGATCTGCCCGCTTTCTGTGAGTGATTATGCCCGGAGAACGAAGGATTCACAGTCTGTACATTCAATCTTTGTCGGATGTGTTTCGTGAGTGCCGACCTTGATCTGATTTAAAGTACAATAATTTTCGCTGCCGTCATGATGTTTACACTCTTTGATGGAACACTGGATACAAGCATTTTTACTCATTTTTAAGCTCCTTTCAATGGGGGATTGATTGTAATCCCGTTAAAGGTTTACAGATCTTAGTATGTAACATCGTGGTAAATATATTCAGAAAAGGGAAAATTAAATTCAGCACGTTTTGAATTTGATCAGAAGAAATTTAATGAGCAAGAGAGATTTAAAAGCAATTATACCAGGCTGTATCGTAGCCGTTTTGATTTTGTGTTATTTTGGTATCGCATTTTACTTTGATCAGGTATTTTGCCCGAATACATCGATAAATGGAATGGACGTATCTTATATGAAACCTGAGGATGTGCGGGCAGCACTGGAAGATGTGCCGAAGGATTATGCACTTCAGATTACAGAGATTGATGGTAATACGGAGACTCTTGATGGAAAGTCTTTTAAATTTGCCTGTGTCTATGCTTCGGTGGAAGAATTGAAAATTCAGGAGATGGGCTGGATGTGGCCGATGAAATTTTTTACACAGACAGACTATGAGGTGGGTCCGGCATATACATGTGATGAGACGATGCTGGATAAAGCGATCGATCAGCTTGCGTGTATGACACAGGAGATGATCGCACCGGTGAATGCTTCTTTAAAGATTGATGACTCAGGATTTTATCTTGCAGAGGAAACGGTGGGCAACACACTGAAAGAGGATAAAGTTCATCAGGTGATCAAAGATGCCGTCCTTTTGGGTCAGGCAGAAGTGAATCTGGAAGACATGGGATGCTATGAAAAGCCAGAGATCACGATGGAATCGCCGGAGATACGGGATGAACTGAAGAAGGTGGATGAACTTTGCGATGCAGAGATCACTTTGGATTTTCATGGTACGGAAGAAAAGATAGGAACAGAACAGATCCGTCAGTGGGTGCGAAGAGATAAAGAAGGCGAACTTTATGTGTCCTGGGATGCGGCCTACGATTATTTATATGGCTTTGCAGAAAAGTATGATACGATCAATTCTTACAGAGAATTTGAAACATCCCATGGCTGGACGGTCACTTTGAATCCGGGCAATTATGGATGGGGTATGAGCGTTTATACCGAGACGAATTTAGTGCTAGATGATATTGCCAATCATCGGGTTGTCGAAAGAGAAGCGTCTTATTATATGACACCGTATGATTATCTGGATCCGAATTCACCGGATGATATCGGATTCACATACATAGAAATTGATTTATCGGGACAGCATATGTGGTACTATATGGATGGAGAGCTTTTTTTGGATACACCGATCACATCGGGGACAATGAGTACGGGACATGGTACACCGTCGGGTGTTTATTATATTTATAACCGATTGCGTAATGTCACGCTGAAGGGTGAGGATTATGAACAGCCGGTGGACTACTGGATGCAGGTCAACGGCGGTATTGGAATCCATGATTCCAAGTGGCGTTCGGTTTACGGAGGTACGGAATATTTAAACCATGGTTCACATGGCTGTATTAATACACCGTATTGGGCGGTAGAGTCGATTTTTAATAATGTGACGATTGGCACACCGGTGATCTTATATTATTAGAATGAAAAAGAGGAACATTAGGACTTTCACGTTTATAATGTTCCTTTTTATGTTATACTGGAGAAAATAAAGAATGGACGGAGGGAAACATGTGAGCAGAGCAGATCTGGTATGTCTGGGAGACAGTATTGTGTACGGTTATGGCGTGGATTTCAGAAATGCCTGGCCCTATATTGCATCGGAAAGATTGGGCATCCACATTTTGAATAAAGGGGAAAATGGCGATACTTCTGCGGGAATGAATGCCCGTTTTTCCCAGGATGTTCTCTGGGAACATCCGAAAGAAGTCTTTATTATGGCCGGAGCCAATGATATTTTGATGGGAACGTCATTGACACGTACCTGTGCGAATATGGATATGATGGTGGAAAAGGCTTTAGATGCCGGCATTGTGCCGATGATCGGTATTCCGATTCAGATTGAAGGGGCGATGTTAAAACAGTGCTGGTACAGTTTTTTCAGTATTGAAGAAACGATGGCTTTGTTTTCAAAGTATCGGGAATGGCTGATTCATTATTGCCAACAGAAAAATATTTCTTATGTGGATTTTCAGAAGAAATATCCGGAATATTTGAAACAAAAGGGTGTTGTCAGAGGATATCAGGACGGTGTGCATCCGACCCGGGAGGGTTATGAGACATTGGCGGATATTTTCTGTGATGTCTATAAGGAGATTCACAGAGAGGCCTATAGTGGATAACGGAGGTGAAAGATATGCGTTTTGTGGATATCATTGAAAAAAAACGTTGGGGGCAGCCGCTGACGGAAACAGAAATCCATTGGTGGATTGAACATTATGTGAAGGGAGAGCTTCCGGATTATCAGGTAAGTGCATTGCTTATGGCGATTGTTTTGAACGGCATGAACGTTGAAGAGACATTTGCCCTGACTATGGCCATGTTCCACAGCGGAGCGACGATCGATCTTAGCGGAATTTCAGGCGTTAAGGTGGACAAGCATTCGACAGGCGGTGTGGGAGACAAGACGACACTGGCTCTTGGACCGATACTGGCTGCCTGCGGTGCAAAAGTCGCTAAAATGTCGGGCAGGGGTCTTGGATCTACAGGAGGAACACTGGATAAACTGGAATCGATCCGGGGATTTAACTGTTATCTGGATAAAGAAACATTTATAAAGCAGGTGGATGATATCGGAATTGCGGTTATCGGTCAGACGGAGGATCTTGTTCCGGCAGATAAAAAATTATATGCTTTGAGGGATGTGACAGGCACTGTGGCCTCTATTCCGTTGATTGCCTCCAGTATTATGTCGAAAAAGCTGGCAGCCGGTGCCGAAATTATAGAGCTGGATGTGAAATATGGCGACGGGGCATTTATGAAGACGGCAGATGAAGCAGAGCAGTTGGCCCATATGATGATCCGTCTTGGCGAATTCTGTGGCCGGAAGGTCAGTGCCATGATCACTGATATGAATGAACCGTTGGGTATGGCCATTGGAAATGCCCTGGAGGTGAAAGAGGCAGTGGACACTTTATGTGGACGCGGACCGGAAGATTTTACCGAACTGGTGTTGACGGGAGCTGCTTCCATGCTCCATCAGGCCGGTTTGGCACCGGATATGCAGACGGGACGCCGTATGGCCAAAGAGGCGATTGTGAACGGAAGCGCTCTGGAGAAATTCAAGGCGATGGTCAAAGCTCAGGAAGGTGATGTCTGTCAGATTGAAAATACAGATCTGCTGCCGAAGGCGTCCTGTGTGACACCGTTGACAGCCAGAAAATCCGGCTATGTCCGGCAGGCAAAAGCACTGGAGTTGGGACGTCTGGCGATGGAAATCGGTGCCGGGCGTGAACGAAAAGAAGATACGATCGATCCGGCAGCAGGTATTGTACTTGGCAAAAAGACTGGAGATTATGTGGCAGCAGGGGATGTTCTGGCCTGGGTACATCATGAACACCCGTTGGAAAAGGAATGGGAAGAAAGGCTGTACGACGCTTTTGAGCTGGCAGATGAGCCGGTGGATAAAAAGAAATTAATCTATAAGATGCTGTAAAAAAAATATTCATAAAATAGGGTCTGGACAAAAATATTTAATTTGATATAATGGAAAAGCAGGCTACTGTGGCTCAGTCGGTAGAGCGACGCACTCGTAATGCGTAGGTCAGGGGTTCGATTCCCCTCAGTAGCTTACTTTTTTTGCAAGGAGGTCTGTGAATGGATATCCAGGTGGGAGATGTCATTAAATTGAAGAAGAAACATCCCTGCGGCAGTTTTGAGTGGGAAGTTTTGCGGATTGGTGCAGACTTTCGGTTAAAGTGCATGGGGTGCGATCACCAGGTGATGATTTCGCGGAAACTTGTGGAAAAAAATATTAGAAATTTAAAAAGAGACTTGTAATAAGTCTTTTTTTATGTTATCATTTCCAATTGTGATATGTCAAAAAATTTCCTTGCTCTTCGCGAAGACGGAGGGCCAGAAGACCAGAAGGAGGTGCAGCAGCATGAAAAAATATGAATTATGCGTTGTTGTTACAACTAAGATTGAAGACGAAGAAAGAGCAGCTGTTATTGAAAAAGTAAAAGCACTCATTGAACGTTTTGGTGGTAACGTAACAAACGTGGATGAATGGGGTAAGAGAAAGTTAGCTTACGAAATTCAGAAGATGAAAGAAGGCTTCTATTATTTCATTACTTTCGAATCTGATTCTAATTGTCCAAATGAAGTTGAACAGCGTGTTCGCATCATGGAAAACGTAATTAGATATTTATGCATTAGACAGGACGCTTAATTAGGAAGAGGTGTAAGTCTACATGAATAAAGTTATTTTGATGGGACGATTAACAAGAGATCCTGAAGTACGTTATTCACAGGGAGAACGTCCAACAGCCGTTGCAAGATATACATTGGCTGTAAACCGGACTTTCAAAAGAGCTGGTGAAGCGGATGCAGATTTTATCAACTGTGTGGCATTTGGCCGTACAGCAGAATTTGCAGAGAAGTATTTCAGACAGGGTATTCGTATTGTTATTTCGGGAAGAATTCAGACTGGAAGCTATACAAACCGCGATGGTGTGAAAGTTTATACAACAGAAGTTATTGTTGATGAACAGGAATTTGCAGAAAGCAAAGCTGCCAGCGAGCAGTCAGCATCCGTATATGGCGGTGGAAGACCGGCAGCAGCAGCACCGAGTGCTCCTGTGGGCGATGGTTTCATGAATATTCCAGACGGTCTGGATGAGGAATTACCATTTAGTTAAACGTTAGATTAGAAGAATTAGAATTTGGATTAGGAGGTTATGATCATGGCATTCGATAGAGAAAAAAGAAACGACTCTCCAATGAAGAGACGTGGCGGACGCAGAAGAAAAAAAGTTTGCGTTTACTGTGCAGATAAAAACGCTGTAATTGATTACAAAGATGTAAACAAATTAAAGAGATACATCTCTGAAAGAGGTAAAATTCTTCCTAGAAGAATCACAGGAAACTGTGCAAAACATCAGAGAGCTCTTACAGTTGCTATTAAGAGAGCAAGACATATCGCACTTATGCCTTATATCGTAGATTAATTTATAAGGTATCACATAATGGGAACAGAAGGAAGTATTCGAAAGGGTACTTCCTTTTTTATTTAATGAAATTCAGAATCTATTGAGCATATATTAAAGAGGAGGGGGTGAATTATTCTGATGATATTGATAACTAATTAACAATAAAGACGATAAAATGGTCTTGCCAATTGGAAAATATTCGTTTAGTGGTCAGACCAATATCAAGAGGAGGGTCAAAAAAAGACATTTTTATGAACAAAAAGCATAAAAATAATAAAAAAAACATACAAAAATCACAACATATGTTATGGTATCTTTTTTTGAAAAACCAAATAAATGTACAAAATTAACAAAGCAGTAAAGAATCTTAACCAATAAAATGTGCAAATTATATAAAAATGTGTTGACGAAGAGGAATGATTGTGATATTGTTGACATACAAAAGAAATCTAAATAAAAGTCCAGTGAGGGAGGGCTAAAAGAAAGGGAGGATTTTGTATGTATGCTATAATTGCTTTTATTCCACTGATTTTTACGGTTGTTGTCATGGCCGGATTTAACTGGTCTGCAAAACGTGCATTACCGCTCGCATGGTTGATCACAGCCATTATTGCATTTGCGGTGTGGAAAATGGAACTGGGCTCTGTTGCAGCTTATTCGGTACAGGGCTTTTTGAATTCGCTTGATACCATTGTTATTGTATTTGGAGCCATTCTGATCATGAATACGTTGAAAGCTTCAGGAGCGATGGCCGTCATTAATAAGGGTTTCAGCAGTCTGACGCCTGACCGGCGAATTCAGATGATTATCGTGGCATTTACATTTGGTGCTTTTATTGAAGGTGCCGCAGGCTTTGGTACACCTGCAGCTCTTGCAGCTCCATTGTTGATCGGTTTAGGTTTTCCACCGCTGGCAGCAGCTATGACAGCATTGATCATGAACAGTGTTCCGGTGTCCTACGGAGCTGTTGGTACACCTACGAATACGGCTTTTACGACGGTGGCAGATCAGGTTGTTGCCCTTGGCGGAGATGCGGAAGTTTTTAAAATGGCTTTATCAAAATGGACAGCAATCGGCCATGCTTTTATGGCTCCGTTTATTATACTTATCGCACTTATGATGATGTGTAAGTTCTTTGGCGGTAAAAATGGTTCATTTAAAGATGCATTTGCAGCCATTCCGTTTGTTATTTTTACAGCCGTTGTATTTGATGTTCCATATTTGCTTTTTGCAATTTTCCTTGGACCGGAATTTCCGTCTCTGATCGGTGCTTTGATCGCACTTCCGATTGTTATGACGGCAGCTAAGAAGGGCTGGCTTCTTCCTAAAGAAGTGTGGGATTTCCCACATCAGGATGAATGGGAGGAAGAGTGGCATGCAACAACAGAGGTTCATGAAGATGAATCTATGAAAGTAGAAACAAATATGTCCATGGTTAAAGCATGGATCCCATATGTTATTATTGCTTTGATTCTTGTTGTCACTCGTGTTCCTCAGTTTGGTCTCAAGGCAATCCTGAATACAACCAATAGTCCATGGGCAATTACCATCCATAATCTTTTAGGATTTGAAGGTGTTGATTGGAGCTTTAAATGGGCATGGAGTCCTGGCGTTCTTCCATTTATTTTAGTTGCAGTTTTGACAATTTTTATTCATGGTATGAAGGGAGAACAGGTGAAAAAAGCCTGGAAGGATACTTTCGATATGGTATCTGGTGCAGCGATCGCTCTGGTATTCGGTATTGCGATGGTTCAGTTATTCCGTTCGACGAATGTGAATACAAGTGGTTTAGACAGTATGATCCTTATTATGGCGAGAGGACTTGCAGATCTTGCCGGCCAGGCATATATCGTTGTTGCACCATTTATCGGTGTACTTGGTGCATTCATTTCCGGATCCAATACTGTATCCAATACATTGTTCTCATCATTACAGTTCGAAACAGCAACATTGCTTGCAATGCCGCAGGTTATCATCGTTGCTCTTCAGAACCTGGGTGGTGCGATCGGTAATATGACATGTATCAATAATATCGTATCAGCCTGTGCAACCTGTGGAACTGTAGGTCGTGAAGGTCTTCTTGTAAAACGTGATGCCATTCCGATGGTCATTTACAGTTTGACGATGGTCGTTCTTATGGCAATTGTGATCTTTGTATTAAAGATTAATCCATATCCGCTTGGATAATTTAAAAGCCTGTATCTTATTTTGAATAAAAGCTATAATTGGGGAGAAATCCTGAGGTGTGGTGGCCTTGGGATTTCTCTCTTTTAATGTAAAAATATAGAGAGATTTTTCAAGGTTAATGCTTGCTTTGAGTGTTAAAAAAATATCAAAATCGGTATCTTAATTGGTTGAACCAATCAGTGAATAAAAAAGGAGTGGTTCGACCAATCTTTCTGAAAATGAAAAAATTGCATTTGAAAATATACAAAATGAACAAAAAAATATCAAAATAAACAAAAATATTAAAAAAATAACTATAAATAAAATATTAAAAAAATATAAAATGATACATATTTAACAAAACAAACGTATATTTAGTGTGTTTAAATGTGCGATTTGCATAAAAAAGCTTGACAAATAATGAACAATATAATATCATGATTACTGTAACAAAAAACTGACAATTGATTATAAAAAGGTAAGAAGGGAGAAAATAATATGTATGCAATTATAGCTTTTATTCCAATTATTGTTACCGTAATCGTTATGGCTGGTTTCAACTGGCCGGCTAAGATCGCCCTTCCATTGGCATGGTTACTTACAGCTATTGTATGTTTCGCATTCTGGAAGATGGATCTTATCACTATCGCAGCTCAGACAATTGCAGGTTTCCTTAACTCCATCGACACGATCGTTATCATCTTTGGTGCGATTTTGATCATGAACACATTGAAACAGTCCGGTGGTATGAGTGCGATTAACAAAATGTTTACAACTGTATCCGATGACCCACGTATTCAGATGGTTATTATCGGTTTCATGTTTGGTGCATTTATCGAAGGTGCAGCTGGTTTCGGTACACCTGCAGCTCTTGCAGCTCCGTTGCTTATTGGTTTGGGATTCCCACCACTTTGTGCAGCTATGTGCGGTCTGATCCTTAACTCCACGCCAGTTGCTTATGGTGCTGTTGGTACGCCAACAAATACAGCATTCAACATGGTTAGCTCTGAATTGGCAGCAGCTGGCATCACAGATACAGAAGCTTGGAAATTAGGTTTAACAAAATGGGTAGCTATTCCGAGTGCAATTATCTGTCCGATCATCATCTTTATCACAGTATTTTTAATGGTTAAAATGTATGGTAAAGATAAATCCACAAAATATGCAATCGAAGTTATTCCGTATATTTTAATGTCGGCAGTAGCTTTCTGTGTACCTTACTTAATTTGTGCAGCTTTCTTAGGACCGGAATTCCCATCTCTGATTGGTGCTCTGATCGCATTGGTTATCTGTGTTGTTACAGCTAAGAAGGGTATCCTTGTTCCAAAGACAAAATTCGAATTCCCGGATCACTCCGAATGGGAAGAACACTGGAAAGCAACAACAGCAGGCGAAGAAGAAGACCTTGTTGACGTTGGTATGTCTCCAGTATTAGCATGGGTACCATATGGTATCATCGCAATTATCCTTGTTGTTACACGTATTCCACAGATCGGTATCAAAGGAATCCTTAACGTTACAACAGCTCCATGGGCAATCTCCATCAGCCATATCTTCGGTGTAGAAGTTAACTGGGCATGGAAATGGGCATGGAACCCAGGTGTACTTCCATTCATCATCGTTGCATTTATCATCATTCCAT
>JAXJRF010000097.1:0-3412 GCA_036310765.1 Frisingicoccus sp. | reverse complement strand
TCCCTGTTGGATGCCTTATTCACACCAACGGAGGAACCGGCCTTTGAAGGCTTAACAAATACCGGATAATCCAAAGCCGCCTCAACTTTTGCCGTACAGCTATCAATGTCTCTCATATCGATATGGCTGATCGGAACATATTTCGCCTGACGGATTGCCAGATCATCCACAACAATCTTTGTGTACCATTTATCCATGGAAACACTGGATGCCAAAACACCACAGCCCACATATGGGATCTTTGCCAGTTCAAATAAGCCCTGGATCGTACCATCTTCACCATACATTCCATGAAGAACAGGGAAAATAACATCGATTTTCTTCTTTGAAATCTTTCCGTCTTCCATAAGAAGCATTCCATGATCTTTCGCATCCGGAGAAATGATTGCCTGAATCTTGCTGTTTTCCCATGTACCCTTCTCCACATCTTCAATGGAATCGGCTAACAGCCAACGACCTTCCTCCGTAATTCCGATCAGCACCATGTCGTACTTTTCCGGATCCAATGCTTTCATGACGGTCACACCGGAAACGCAGGAAACACTGTGTTCGGAGGACTGACCGCCAAATATAACTGCTACTGTCAATTTATTGTTCATTTTTTACACCTCTGTCATCTGTCCATAATCATTGTATTCACAATTTATTCTTTATTGTACATGATTCATTTGGATTATTCAAGACAGGTTTTGTGTATGCCCCTTATGTCAGTCACTTCCGTCATCGGACAGGATCACCGATTTCCCGTCCCGGATGCCGATGACAGGTATGGAATCCGGATTCATTTCCACCATACAGTCATTCAGTATTTTCTCGCACTTATTGTTTTCAAACATTTCCTCCATATAAATTCCAATCGAGCCATAGACACTCTCATCCAGCGCCAGTAATTGTTCTGCTGTTTCAAAACTTCCACACACCATGACCGTCCGGGCAAATTCCGGCTTATTTCCAATCTCCGCCAGAAGTCTGTCCAATGCCTGACGGTCTGAGATCAAAGTTTTCCCCAAAACGAGCACCTTTACCTGTCCGTAATCCAGCACTTTATCTGACATTTTTCCAAACATGATCTCCCCGTCCTTTAAGTTCTTCGCTTCCAGTGTGAGAGGCGGCTCTTTTTCCCCGATACCGGTTCCCGTCAGTGCCTCCAGATCTGGAAATGTATAAGTCAGCCGATAGCCTCCATTTTCTCCTATATCCACTCCAAGAGCCATGACAAAGGCTTTATTTTCAAGTTCCGTATAGGTGTCACAGCCGGTGATACCGCCGGCCCCAAACAGCAGCAGTAAAATCATAAGATTTCTCTTCGTCTTTCTTTTCTTTCCTCTAAAAAGACAATAAATAAACGGCACCAACCATAAAAGGATCAGACCGGACACCAGCATTATGCGAAAATAAACATCCATAACCCTGCGCTCCATCCCAAAATAAAAGGCTGCGGCCGCACCAATCCCGTTCAAAAGCCACACCTTCCATTTCTTTATCTGCACCTGCCTGGTCCCCAACAACTCTGCTGCATGGCTTAAAGCTCCGGACAGACTGATAAACATGGCAAATATCCAGAAGGAAAGCATCAGACCATCCTGTCTGGATAAAAATCCTCCCGGAATCCGTACAATCTGCATGAGGATGACCGTCGGCCAACGCTCAGCAGCCATCCCTTTTGTCGTGAGCACCGTCACACATAAAATATAAATGAACAAAATAAGTCCACCGCCAATAAGGATGGATGCGGCAAGAATTTTCCTGATTTTTCCCTTTTCGATTTCCGGAGAGATAAAAAGAATCCACTCTACCGGTGCCATCAACACCCACGTGACAAGCATGCCCTGAAAAATTCCCGAAAACGTTATGTCCGATAATTCCATCACCTGTGACCAGTCCGCCTCCGGCAGAGAAAAAACTCCAATCAGAACGATCGGCACAAGCACCAGATAAAATAAAATTTCCGACAGTCTTGCACGCACTTCGATCCCCTTTGTACTTCCATAGATCAATACCAGTGCCATGCCCAGGATAATGAGCCACCCAGGCATGGTATATAAAAAGGTTTCACTCAACACTGAAAAAAACATTCCAAACAAAAAGATAAAGGCAGCAAAGCACCTTGCCCCGTACATCCATCGAAGGCCATAACCGATAATGCCCTTTCCCAGAGATGAAATATAATCTCCACCAGAACCTTCCAGGCATCCTGAAATAAGGCATCCATCCATCAGAGTCAGAATCAAGCCCAGAATCAATGCCAGTAAACCGCCATTTCCCGCCACCCGGGATAAAGCCATAGGCAGAAACAGACAGGCCCCGGTAAAAACGTCCATGATCAAAAGTCTTACTGCCTGATGACCGGATATTTTTCCATTATTTGAAAACATCTTTTTCCTCCTCTGACCGATAACGTATCCTCTGACTTCGCTGCGAAAATATCGGTCGTTTTTTTATTTTAAATAAAGGCATACGAATCAGACCATCCTGAAAATCTCTGTTTTCATCTGCTTTGACAGCCACATAAGGCATCAGATAGGGAATCCCGAAGCTTTTCAGGGATGCCAGATGAATCAATACGGTCAACATCCCAAGGATAACACCATACACTCCCAAAAATGAGGCCAGAAGAATCAGATAAAATTTAACCAGACGAAAGGCAGAGGCAAATCCCTCATTGGGAATCGTAAAGGAAGCCAGTGCCGTCAGGGCGACAACGATGACCACAATCGGACTGACAATATTGGCATCCACAGCCGCCTGTCCAATGATCAGGCCGCCCACAATACCCAGGGCACTTCCCATAGGTCCCGGAAGCCGGATACCGGCTTCACGCAGCAGTTCGAATGCCAATTCCATCAGAATGACCTCGACAGGAATCGGAAAGGGCACCCCCATCCGAGTGGCAGCAAAGGATAATTCCAGGCTGGTCGGCAGCATCTCCGGATGAAAACAGGCCACACCGATATAAAAACCGGGAAGTGTCATAGCCATAATGGCTGCTGCATATCTGAGGATCCTGACAAAGCAAACAATGCCCCATCGGTTATAATAATCATCCGCCGCCTGGAAAAAGCAGTTCAACGTTGTCGGCAGCAACAGCACCATGGGCGAATTGTCCACAACAAGGGCAATCCGCCCTTCCATAAGTGCCGATGCCGCCTTATCCGGCCGTTCCGTTGTCTGAAACTGGGGAAAGGGCGAATACCAGGCTTTCTCTGTGAGCTGCTCCAGACTTCCGCAGTCAAAAATACCGTCAATTTGAAACCCATTGAGCCGTTTTCGAATGTCTTCCACAATTTCCGGTCGTGCAATCCCCTCCATATACATCATCGTCACATCGGTCTGAGACCGGACACCAATCCGACTCTGCAGCGTTTTCAATCGCGTATCGCGGATACGTCTTCGAATAAGCACCGTATTTGTC
>JAXJRF010000096.1:0-7812 GCA_036310765.1 Frisingicoccus sp. | reverse complement strand
CAGGAAGCTGCCTGTTCACGTGCGGAACCATCACCTGGCTTAACAGCGAAGATCGTACTTCCTACGCCAAGATTGCCTTCGCCTGCTTCAGGGAACATGGTATGAACAACTTCCATCACTGGTTTCATTTCCG
Source organism: Frisingicoccus sp. (assembly GCA_036310765.1). GTDB lineage: Bacteria > Bacillota > Clostridia > Lachnospirales > Lachnospiraceae > Frisingicoccus. The sequence continues at coordinate 7,679 of JAXJRF010000096.1, read as the reverse complement.
GCAATACTTCCAACGGACATGTATTGGCTTCAATAGCTTTCTGAGCTTTCTGAACCTCTTTTGCACGTCCAACATAAGCTGGATCTTTTCTGGATAATGTAAATTCAGCAAGACCCAGTGGATTGGAACGGAAGGAAGAAGTTTCACCGGATGGAATCAATTCATCGGTTGTTGTCACAGGATCATGGATCTCAGAAACAACCTTAAGCAGCATATTCTGAGGAAGTGCGGACATAGCCGGCCAGTCCTTGATATTTGGTCCAAGTTTGATCTCCACATCCGGATCTGCAACACCATGACTGTCAAATACACGATTGCTGTAAATGGATGCATCGAAGAAATACTTCGGTTTTGTATAGTTCACATCCATGTCGGTTGCTGCTGTCAGATAACCCTTATTTGCTGCTGTTGCTGCAATGGAACGCGCATCCATAAGTGCAACCGAAGAAATCTGTCCGTTCTGGATCTTGGAACCTTCGCGGTTCGGGAAGTTACGTGTAGAATGACGGATACTGAAGGCATTATTTGCCGGTGTATCTCCTGCACCGAAACATGGTCCGCAGAAAGCTGTCTTAACGATCGCACCGGTTGCCATCAGAGATGCCACTGCACCATTCTTCACAAGTTCCATATAGATTGGTGTACTTGCAGGATATACGCTCAGTGTAAATTCATCTGCACCGATGCTTGCACCTTTAAGGATATCCGCAGCATCACAGATATTCTCAAAACCGCCGCCGGCACAACCTGCAATGATACCCTGCTCAACATAAAGACGTCCATTACGAACTTTATCTTTCAGTGTAAAGTTCACCTGTCCATCCAGACTGACAAGGGCACGTTTTTCACAGTCATCCAAAATATCCATGAGGTTTGCATTCAATTCATCAATCGTATATGTATTGCTTGGATGGAATGGCATTGCGATCATCGGACGGATCTCGCTCAGATCGATCTCAATCATACCATCGTAATAAGCCACTTCACCAGGATTCAGCTCTTTATAATCTTCTGGACGGCCATGAATTCCATAGAAATCTTTGATTTCATTATCTGTTCTCCAGATAGAAGACAGACATGTCGTTTCTGTTGTCATAACATCCACGCCAATACGGAAATCTGCACTGAGGTTAGACACACCCGGTCCCACAAATTCCATCACTTTATTCTTCACATAGCCATTGTTAAATACAGCACCGATAATGGCAAGAGCCACGTCCTGAGGTCCCACACCAAGGATCGGTTTGCCTTTTAAATAAACACCGATCACACCCGGCATATTGATATCATAAGTCTGATTCAAAAGCTGTTTTACCAATTCCGGTCCGCCTTCGCCCATAGCCATCGTACCGAGAGCACCGTAACGGGTATGACTGTCGGAGCCGAGGATCATACGGCCGCCGCCTGCCAGCATTTCTCTGGCAAACTGATGGATAACTGCCTGATGCGGTGGAACATAAACACCACCGTATTTTTTTGCACAGGACAAGCCAAACATATGGTCATCTTCATTGATCGTACCGCCTACGGCACAAAGACTGTTATGACAGTTTGTAAGTACATAAGGTACCGGGAACTTTTCCAGTCCTGAAGCTCTGGCTGTCTGGATAATACCTACAAAAGTAATATCATGGGATGTCAGCTTGTCAAATTTAATTTTAAGTTTTTCCATATTCCCGGAAGTATTATGGGATTCCAGAATCCCATAGGCAATCGTATTCTTTGCTGCTTCCTCTTTTGTCACAGTTTTTCCGGTCTTTGCCGCAAGAACCTGTTTTACGTCTCCAGCATCTTCAACGATATCTACACCATTTACAAGGTATACGCCGTTTTCGTATAATTTCATACGCCTGTCCTCCTATTCTGCAGCCACATGGCTCATAAATATCTCATATAAATCCGGATATTCCCGACGCATTCGGACTGGTTTGTAATCCTTATTTAAAAATGCATGGGAGCTTTCTCCGGTACAACGAAGTTCACCTGTCGCCTGATCGATCACCCGATATTCGATGGTCATCTTGACACCGGTAAATTTCGTAATTTTTGTATAAATATCCACAATATCATTATAATGCACCATGGTTTTATACTGGCAATTTACAGCAAGAACTGGAATGATGATTCCGAGATCTTCGACTTTAGAATAAGGAAACCCAATCTCTTCCATAAAGTTCAGCCTGGCCTCTTCAAACCACCGTATATAATTGGAATGATGGATAATTCCCATCTGGTCCGTCTCATAATACTGAGCCCGCCGTTCATAATGACTTTCACAGGATGACTGTTCATCCATATCTTCGATAATAATCTCTCTCATCACTTTATTTCTCCTGTATTTTTCTAATATTATCATACTTTTTATCACATTAAAAGACAAAAGTAAATAAAATAATTTTTTATCAAACGCCTTCGCCGTCAAAGTCCGGTATAAAGCTTTCCTCCGCCGTCTCCCCTTCCTGAATAAAGGCATTTTCCACGCCCTTATCAATGGCATAGTCGATCAGACGGTCATAGACCTTTGGTTTAACTTTTTCCTTGAGCTCAGGATATTTTTCCAGATTGCCGGAAGGGGTATACTGGTTCATCAGGCTTATATAAATATTATCCCCATAGTTATCGTACAAATAATTGATGATCCTTCTGGAGTCCATGGACTGTCCGGGCATGACCATATGACGCACAATAATTCCTTTCTGCATCATACCTTCCTCATCAAAGACCGGTTTCCCTGTCTGGTGGTACATCTCCTCCAACGCCTTCGATGCGTAAAAAGCGTAACCTTCCGCATTGGCATAGCGTCTGGACAGATGAAGATCCATAAATTTAAAATCCGTCAGATAAATATCGATCCAGCCATCCAAAAGCTCCAGCGTATCAATCTTCTCAAATCCACCCGTATTATAAACAATCGGAAGATGGAGTCCCATCTTCCGGCTGATACGTAATGCTTCAATAATCTGAGGTACATAATGGGTCGGTGTCACAAGGTTAATATTATGTGCACCCTTATCCTGCAGTTCCATAAAAATCTCCGCAAGCCGGAGCACTGAAATTTCTTTTCCGCTGCCGCCTCTGGAAATCTGCCCATTCTGACAAAACACGCATCCCAGATGACAGCCTGTAAAAAATACGGTTCCTGAACCTCTTGTTCCGGAAATACAGGGCTCCTCCCACATATGAAGGGCTGCCCGGGCCACCTTAAGGGCCGCTGTCTGACCGCAAAATCCTTTTCGCCCTTCCAGACGGTTGACACCACATTCCCGGGGGCAAAGACTGCATTCCCGATACCATTTTTTCCAATTCATATTGTTGCCATCCTGTTTTCTAAAAATCCAACTCTTTGAACACTTTCTTAACAAAAATAAATCCAAGGGTCACAGACATGAATTCTGCCAATGGGAAGGACCACCAGATCAATGACAGTTCACCTGTTAATTTTGCAATAAGATAAGCCGCAGGCACCAGTACGACCAACTGACGTCCCACAGAAATAAACATACTGTAAATACCATGTCCCAAAGACTGGAGAACGGAAATAACAATAATACTGATCGGTGCAAGGAAATAACTGAAACTGATCGTCTTCAGTGCCGGAATTCCGATTTCAAGCATTGTTTCCGATGCATTAAATAAACTGAGCAATTCGCCCGGAATAATCTGGAACAAAGCAAAACCGATCATCAGCATGCAGAATGCATAGAGTATCCCCAGTTTCATAGCTGTCATAATACGTTTCCTCTGTTTCGCACCGAAGTTATAGGCAATGATTGGTACAAGTCCGTTATTCATACCAAAGACAGGCATGAATACAAAACTCTGAAGTTTAAAATAAACACCAAAGACTGCCGTTGCCGTTGGAGTAAATGCCATAAGGATCTTGTTCATACAGAAGGTCATCACCGATGAAATACTTGCCATAATAATGGACGGCACACCAACGGCATAGATACGGGCGATCACATGTTTATCCGGGTGCGTAATTTCTTTCATACTTAATTGAATATCATCATTTGTCTTTACATTCAGCACTGCACTAATGATCATCGCAATGATCTGACCAATGACGGTTGCTACAGCCGCTCCGGCAACTTCCATTTTAGGCAATCCAAACATACCAAAAATAAGGATCGGGTCGAGAACGATATTGATAATCGCACCTATCCCCTGGGTAAACATGGTATGAAATGTACGTCCGGTTGCCTGGAGCATACGGTCACAGGCAATCTGCCCATACATACCAAAGGAAAATACGCTGATAATAAAGGTGTATTGTCTGCCGTATGCAATAATCTCCGGAATATCCGTCTGCAATCGATAATAAATCTCCGAACAGGTCAAACCGAAAATAAGGAAAATAAGGTAGCTCATAAATGCCAGAAATATACTGTTATTTGCTGCCTTATTAGCCATTTTCTGATTTTTTTCACCAAGACTTCGAGACAGCAGCGCATTCACACCAACTCCAGTACCCGTCGCCACTGCGATCATCAAATTCTGGATTGGGAAGGCCATCGATACGGCTGTCAGCGCATTCTCACTGATTTGTGCAACAAAGACACTGTCCACCACATTATATAAAGCCTGAACAAGCATTGAAATGATCATGGGGATGGACATTGTAATAAGCAGCCGGTTGACCGGCATCGTCCCCATTTTATTTTCCTGTACAGTTTCCTGATTCATCTTCAGTTCCTCCAAATGTTTCTCTCACCATTTTTTCTATAAGGTCTACGGTCAAATCAAGTCCAACGGTTGTGTTGAAACATGCATCAAAATTTTTATAATCACCAAAACGGTTCATTGTAAAATGATTATAATAATCACTTCTCTGCTTATCTATTTTTTTAATGAACACCTGACTGTTGTCCGGATTTTCACCATAAACATTGCGTACTCGCTCCATACGCTCCTCCATCGGTGCATAGATAAAAAAGCTGAGTACATTATCTCTATCTCTCAAAATATAATCGCCGCAGTTACCTACAATCACGCAGGATCCCTTATCTGCCAGATCATTGACAACTCTTGTCTTTGCAAGATAAATCTGATCGGATAATGGCCGTTCCTGAGTGGACATGTAAAGGTTATAAAGGAAACTGGATGTTTTCTTTTCTCTCCACTCTTCAATGGTCTCGCGGGTAAAACCACTTTCTTCCATCAATAAATTGATGATTTCCTTATCATAAAAATCAATCCCAAGTCGTTTTGCCAATTTTTCACCAATCAAACGTCCGCCGGAACCATACTCTCTGCTGATTGTGATCACAAAATTTTTCATAAGCTAAGCCTCCTCACAGGGAATACTTCCCCCGATTATAAAATACGTAATAAATTGTATCACCGAATATGTGGGGTGTCAATTTACTGAAAATACCCTTTAAAAAAAGAGGGACAAAACTGTCCCCCCCTTCTGCTAAACTTCTTTTGCATTTTTATGGAATATATACCACAAACCTTTCAGCAAAAGATCCGGCTCGTATACAATTTTATGCCTGCAATAAGGTACGATCAGCCCGGCAATACCACCGGTAGCCAGCACTGTCGCTTTTCTTCCGATTTCTTTTTCCAAAGTATCGATCAGACCATCGATCATGGCCGCATTGCCATAGAGCACACCACTCTGCATACTTTCGATGGTATTCTTACCTATGATATGTTTTGGTTTTTCAAAACGGATATAAGGGAGCTGGGCTGTCCTTTCGGTCAATGCATCCTGGGATATTTTAATCCCCGGTATGATCAATGTACCAAGATAGGTTCTTTTCTCATCCACAACCGAACATGTCGTCGCCGTACCCATATCAAATATAATAAATGGACCCTCATATTCTTCGACAGCCGCGACCGCATCTACGACCAGATCGGCCCCCAGACTGGCTGGATGATCCGTTGCGATCCGAATGCCCGTCTTCATCCCCTGACCGACGACATAAGGTGTCATACCGGTCATTTGTTTCATTCCACTAAAAACCACATCGGTCAGAACCGGAACAACCGAAGACAGAATCACGCCCTGTATACCTTCAAAGCTTATCCCATAAATATCCATAAGGGTTTTCAGCTCGATCATAAACTCTTCTTTTGTTTTCTGCCGGTCCGATCGTATTCTTCCAGAAAACCGGACCTTTCTGTCATCATCCATCAATCCGATAACGATATTGGAGTTTCCGATATCTACAACAGCGATCATTGATTTTTCTCCTCCCATATCCGGTTTAATGTGTCCAAAAGGCGATCCGCCGCATCTTCTTTAGACAAAAGTGGCAGATCATCTACCTTTCCCCTTTGTATGAGCATCAGATGGTTCGTATCTGTTCCAAATCCGGCTCCTGCCTCCTTCAGGCAGTTTGCCGCAATGACATCCGCATGTTTTTTCTCAAGCTTTGCCGCAGAATTTTCCAGCACATCCCTCGTCTCCATGGAAAAACCGCATAAGACCTGATTCTCCTTTTTATGCTCGCCGAGCCATGCCAGAATATCCCTTGTCCGTTCCAGTGGAAGGCGCATATCCCCATCCTTCTTTTTAATTTTGTCTGTTGCTGTATCTACCGGTCGGTAATCCGCTACTGCAGCCGCTTTAATGATCATATCCTGCTCTTCCCACGCGTCACAGACCGCCTGAAACATATCTTCTGCACTGACAATCGGAACAACCTTGACAAATGGCGGCGGTGCGATAGACACCGGACCGGTCACCAGGGTCACCTCTGCTCCCCGGAGCATGGCCTGACGGGCAATGGCATATCCCATCTTTCCGGTGGAATGATTCGTCAGAAAACGCACCGGGTCCACCGCTTCCCTTGTCGGTCCGGCTGTCACCAGGATTTTTTTGCCATTCAAATCCTTTTCACATCCAATCTCACGAAGAATGTAATCCAGCAAAACATCCTCCGACGGCATCTTGCCGTCACCGTTCACTCCGCAGGCCAAATAGCCATTTTCCGGTGGAATGATGATCTTACCGTAATATTCCAGCTTTTTGATATTGTCCTGAACCACCGGATTATGGAACATATTCACATTCATTGCCGGTGAGACGATAACCGGACATGTCATGGCAAGCAGTGTCGTACTGAGCATATCATCTGCAATACCACAGGCCATTTTGGCAATGATATTGGCAGATGCCGGTGCCACCAGACAAACATCCGCCCGGCTCGCCAGAGAAACATGGGCAATATGAAACTGAAAATTCCGATCAAAGGTGTCCACCAGACACTTATTCCCTGTTAAGGATTCAAAGGTTGTGGGATGGATAAAATTTGTCGCATTTTTCGTCATAACAACATGGACATCCGCATGCAGTTTCACAAGACGGCTCGCAAGTCCTGCAATCTTATAGGCTGCAATACTGCCGGTGACACCCAAAACAACTGTTTTTCCTTTCAGCATCCATTCTACCTCCTACATATTGGAAAGCAGACCATGTTTTTCATAACGTGTAATGCGCTTAATATGATTGTCATCATCGACAAAAACAACCTTCGGTGCATATCCTTCCATCTCGTCCAGTGTCATACCGCAATAACACATGATGATGATCTTATCACCAACCTGAACCATACGGGCTGCTGCCCCATTCAGACAGATCATCCCGCTGTTTCGCTCTCCTGCAATAACATAAGTTTCAAACCGCTGTCCATTATTCACATCCACGATCTGTACCTGTTCATATT
>JAXJRF010000095.1:0-7055 GCA_036310765.1 Frisingicoccus sp. | reverse complement strand
GAGAACATTGCCGCACGTTATGCGAATGTAAAGAAGGAGGTGTCATCCATTATGGGTGGAAAAGTTCTTGAATATGAAGCTAAGACAATCTTGAAAAAAGGCATACGGGAAGGAAAAATTAATACCTATGTTGAATTGATTAAAGACGGTCTTCTAAGTATCTCAGAGGCGGCAAAACGCCTTGAAATGAGCGAAGATGAGTTAAAAAAATACTTATAAACATGTAAATGTCGTTACGGAATAGACAACGTTTTATTGAAATTCGAAAAATAAGCCTGATCGTAAAAGAGTGTATATCTTGTAAAATTTAGAAGGGGATGTCGTGCTAATTACCTAGTACAACATCCCCCTGATTATTTAAGGTTCAACTTTCACTCTTGCAATATCTCCAGATGAATTCTTGAAAACTACTTCATAGTATTCACCCAACTTATCGATCTCATAAGCCATGGAGCCACTCTGTTTTTCTCCCGGTTCCACATTGCCTACCGCTTCATACCCATCATAATAAGTATTAAAAGCTTTCGCAACATAATCATTACTTGCAGTAATTCGGAAAGAATCCGGATTCAGCTGCACACCGGAAGAAAGGATCGAATCAAAATTAATATTTTCCACTTCATAATGGAGCAAAATAACATCTTTCACATGATTGTTATGTTTACGTTCCCACCAGTCTGTTTCTTCTATGCCCGTTACTGTAACAATATAACTGCCATACTTGGCATCAATCTGAAACGGCTGACCAACTTCTGCCTCAATAACATGATAGGCTTCCTGTTTCAGGACTTCTTTGGATTCAGATTCGTCGATGGTTTCCGTTTCAGTTTCCTCCAAAACAGTTGTCTCGGATTCTTTCGTCACTTCTGTTGTATTGCCGCTGCATGCTGTGAGCGAAAAACCCATAGCTAAAGCAAATAAAAAACATGTCAATTTCTTCATATGATTTATTTCACCTCGTAAAAATACATAATAGATATATTTTAACACTTAATATCTCATGTAACAAGGAGAAATTTGTTTTTTATTGCTATTATAAATCTACTTTTGGAAGTCCTGCAAAGCCAACGGCCAGATCTTCGTCTGTCGGGATATAATCGCTCATTTCGCCATTGTTAAATCGCTCATATGCCACCATATCAAAGTAACCTGTTCCTGTAAGACCGAAGACAATTGTTTTTTCTTCGCCGGTTTCTTTGCATTTCAATGCTTCATCAATCGCTACCTTGATCGCATGACTGCTTTCCGGTGCAGGCAGGATACCTTCAACCTTTGCAAATTTGGTTGCTGCCTCAAATACGGATGTCTGTTCCACAGCTCTTGCTTCCATTAAACCATCATCATATAACTGGGAAAGTACAGAACTCATACCATGATATCTAAGACCGCCGGCATGGTTGGCAGATGGAATAAATCCACTTCCCAATGTATACATTTTAGCCAATGGACAAACCATACCTGTATCACAGTAATCGTAGGCAAATTTTCCTCGAGTCAGACTTGGACAACTTGCAGGTTCAACCGCAATAAAGTGATAGTCCTTTTCCCCTCTCAGCTTTTCACCCATAAACGGAGAAATAAGACCACCAAGGTTGGAACCGCCTCCGGCACATCCAATGATGATATCTGGCTCAATACCGTATTTATCCAGAGCAGCTTTTGTTTCAAGACCGATAATGGACTGATGCAGCATCACCTGAGAAAGTACGGAACCAAGAACGTAACGATAGCCTTCATGGCTTGTTGCATCTTCTACAGCTTCAGAAATAGCGCAGCCAAGACTTCCTGTTGTTCCCGGATGCTCTGCAAGGATCTTGCGTCCCACATTCGTTGTTTCGGATGGAGATGGTGTAACCTTTGCACCGTATGTACGCATCACCTCCCGACGGAATGGTTTCTGTTCATAGGAACATTTAACCATATAAACCTTACAATCCAGTTTCAGATAAGCACACGCCATAGAAAGAGCTGTACCCCACTGACCTGCTCCTGTCTCTGTTGTCACACCTTTTAATCCCTGCTGCTTTGCATAATAAGCCTGAGCAATAGCGGAATTCAGTTTATGACTTCCTGATGTATTATTTCCTTCAAATTTATAGTAGATCTTTGCCGGTGTGCCCAGTTCTTTTTCCAGACAATAAGCACGAACCAGCGGTGACGGACGATACATTTTATAAAAATCTAAAATTTCCTGCGGAATATCAAAATAAGCCGTTGTATCATCCAATTCCTGTTTCACCAGTTCATCGCAAAATACATGTCCCAGTTCTTCAGCAGTCATCGGCTGCAATGTTTCCGGATTCAAAAGGGGTGCAGGTTTATTCTTCATGTCTGCACGAACGTTATACCACTGTTTTGGCATCTCATATTCTTCAAGATAAATTTTATAAGGGATTGTCTGTGTATTTGTCATCGTTTCTACCTTCCTTTCAATAATAAATCCTATGCAGACGCATAATAACTTAATGAACTGTTCCGGCAACACCTAACTTTTTTATAATAAAAAAGTCCTATAGTAATAAATTACTATAGGACAGATATTCAATCTGCGGTGCCACCTATATTCATCCCGTTCGGAATGCACTCTGCCATGTACCAACATACACGCTCCATGTTAACGGTTGGAATCCGTCGCCCCTACGTCAGCTCTTACTGATTTCAGTTTGCCCTCCCAAGTCCATTCATCTTCACTGATATATTACGCTCTCACCTGTACGCAACTCTCTGGGAATACCACATCAAGACTACTTCTCTCGTTCTTCGGTTTTGCTTTTTGTTTATTATAATGCCGTTTTAAAATATTGTCAATAAATTTTTAACTTTTTCACTGTATTTCACGAATCTTCTGACGAACAGCCAGTACCATTGACGGAGATACGGATAATTCATCAATTCCCATCTCGATAAATTTTTCTGTAAGCTGAAGATCCGCCCCCAACTCACCGCAAATGCCGACCCAGATGCCCTCTTTATGTCCGTTTTCAATGGTCATTTGGATCAATCTCAAAATTGCCGGATGATGCGGATCGAAAAAGGCATCCAGTTTTGGATTTTGACGGTCAATGGCCAGTGTATACTGGGACAGATCATTGGTTCCGATACTGAAAAAATCCACTTCTTTTGCCAGAAGATCACTGATCACAGCTGCCGCCGGCGTTTCGATCATAATGCCCTCTTCCGTATCTCCCACAGGAATTCCCGATGCCTTTAACTCCTGGCGAACTTCTGAAGATATCTTTTTAATCTGCCATATCTCCTCCAATGATGTGATCATTGGATACATAATGGAAATATTACCGTAGGCACTGGCACGATAAAGTGCCCGAAGCTGGGTCTTAAACAGTTCTGTCCGATCAAGACATATGCGGATCGCCCGATAACCCATCGCCGGGTTTTCTTCCGGAGCCATATCAAAATAATTAATCTGCTTATCTGCCCCGATATCCAGTGTACGCATAATGACTTTCTTTCCGGCCATTGTTTCCGCCACCGTTTTATAGACATGAAACTGTTCTTCTTCCGTCGGATAATGATCCTTTTCCAGATAAAGAAATTCACTTCTGAAAAGTCCGATTCCGGATGCATCATTCTCCAGTGCTGCCATCACATCTGAAACATTGCCCACATTGGCATAAAGCTTGATATGTCTGCCGCTTAAAGTAACATCCTCTTTTCCTTTTAATGTCTGCAAAAGCTCTTTCTTTTTCAGTTCGTCCTGTCTCCGCTTTTCCATCTGATGTAAAAAATCTGCATCCGGATCAATATAAAGACACCCTTCAAATCCATCGACCACAGCCAGTTTTCCGTCACAGTCCTCTGGAAAATCTGCACCGATGACCGCCGGAATATTCATTGTCCGGGCCAAAATCGCTGTATGGGAATTCGCCGAACCATATCGGGTCACAAATGCCAGAATCTTAGATTTATCGAGCTGCACCGTCTCACTCGGTGCCAGATCTTCTGCCATAAGAATCATTGGCTGATTTTCCAGCAGAAGACTTTCGCTCTGTCCTGTCAACACCTGGATAAGACGATTTGTCACATCCTTCACATCCGCAGCCCTTGCCCGCATATAATCGTCTTCCATAGACTCAAAAAGCGTAGAAAAATTATCACTGGTCATGGCCGCAGCATATTCAGCATTGATATGCTGGGTCCGGATCATATTTTCAATGGAATCCACATAGTCTACATCCGACAGCATAAGCTGATGCACTCTGAAAATAGCGGCATTTGCCTCACCGACCTCTGACACTGCCCGGTTGTACAGCTGCTCAAACTGCCTCCCTGTCTCTTCACTGGCCTGTGCATATCGCTTTAATTCCGCCTCCACATCTTCTATGCGGTTTCTTGTAACCTGCTTATCTTTTTTCTTTAGAATCCCAATAGGTCCGATGGCAATCCCGCCAAAAACGGACTTTCCTTCGATTTTAACCATAGAGCATCCTCCTTGCGGATTTAATACATTACTTCATCTAAAAATAATCCCTGAGGCGGCAGTGTGATTCCGGCCTTTTCCCTATCCTTCGTCCGGAAGATTTCTTTGATGGATTCCGGCTCTCTGTCTCCTGTTCCAACTTCAATGAGGGTTCCTGCCATAATCCGAACCATATTGTAGAGGAAACCGTTACCTTCAAAGATCATATCGATTTCTCTGTCCTTCACTTCAAAATCAATTCGGTTCACCGTACGGACAGTGGATTTATTCGTCTTTTTCACCGATGAAAATCCCTTAAAATCATGCTCACCCACCATCATGGCTGCCGCTTTTTTCATGAGACTCACATCCAGCCGATCAAAACAATACCATGTATATTTACGATCGAATACACATGGAACGTCACCGATAGCCACACGATAAATATAACGTTTGGATTTGGCATTCAAACGACTGTGGAAACGTTCAGGCACATCAGCCACATATAAAACAGCGATGTCCTGTGGGAGATAACGATTCAGATAATACTTCATTTCCCAGCATTTCATGTCGCTGTCTGTATGGAAATTCGCTACCTGTCCATTGGCATGAACACCTGCATCGGTCCGTCCGGAACCGATCACTTCAATCGTTTCTCCGGTCATCTTCGAGATAACCTCTTCGAGTTTTCCCTGAATAGTCACACCTGTACTTTTCTTTCCAAGTCTCTGCCATCCATCATAACGTCCGCCATCATATTCTAAAAGTAATTTAATATTTCGATTCATAGTATACCCCTGTATTCCTTTAATTATTTCATTGTCTTTATTTATATTTTAAATGAAAAAACAGGGTGTGTCCATGAGGATACACATCCCTGCTCACATTTTTATTGATATTTAAAACATTTCACCCAATGCGGTGCCTGTCCTTCTGGATTCAGATTGACCTTTTCCGGACGCTGCGTACGGCATAGATCACACCGGTCCATGCAGCGATGCCAGAATGGGCAGCCGTTGGCTTCCGCGTCATCCCGGTTCTGTTCCACATCGGTGATCTTCTGCAGTTTCCGCTCTCCGGATAAAATGGAATGGAAAAGTAACTGAGTATAAGGGTGTTTCGGAGCTTCATAAATCTCCTCCACTTCCGCTTCTTCCACAATCTCGCCAAGATACATAACGATCACCCTGTTACAGAAATTCCGAACAATATTTAAATCGTGGGAAATAAATAAATAGGTCAGCTGATGTGTCTTGTGTAAATCTAAAAGCAGATTTAATACCTGCGACTGGACAGTTACGTCGAGAGCTGATACCGGTTCATCCGCCACAATAAATTTCGAATTTAAAATCAGGGAACCACCGATACTGATTCGCTGTCTCTGTCCGCCGGAAAGCTCACTCGGATATCTATCTGCAAAGGAAGGATCCAAACCGACCTGAGTCAGCATCTGATCCACCAGTTCCTTTCGTTTTGCTTTATCCTTCATACCATGAATTTTCAAAGGCTCCTCCAAAATCCATCCGATTTTTTTCATCGGATTCAGCGAGCTGTATGGATCCTGAAATACGAGCTGAGGACGTTCCTCATTAACCTTCAAGGTTCCTGTAAAGTTCTTATTCAAACCCACAATACATTTTGCAAGAGTAGACTTTCCGCATCCGCTCTCGCCGACGAGACCAAGAATCTCTCCGCGTTTAATATAGAAGTCCACATTCTGCACAACATGTTTCTGTTCTTTCTTGCCGAACATTCCTCTGCCTTTTACAGAATAGTAAACATTCAGATCCTTTGCTTCTACAACGATTTCATCCTCTCTCGTATCCTCAAGATTTCTCGGGATCGCTGCGATCAGATGTTTCGTATAATCATGTTTCGGATGGTATAAAACCTCATCCGTATAACCTTCCTCAACAATCTTTCCCTTATACATGACGATAACACGCTGACAGACTTCTTTGACAACGTTCAGATCATGGGAAATAAACAAAATCGATGTATTCGCTTCTGCATGGATCTTGCGAAGAAGCTGGAGTATCTGTGCCTGCACCGTAACATCCAGTGCTGTTGTTGGCTCATCACAGACAAGGAGCTTCGGCCAGCAGATCATCGCCATGGCGATCATGACACGCTGACGCATGCCGCCGGATAACTGGTGTGGATATTTATTGCATAATTCTTCCGGATTTGGGAGGCCTACATTTCCAAGGATCTCCACAACCCTCTGGTGAATCTCTTCATCGGTCATCGACGTATGGAGTTTAAGGCTTTCAGCCACCTGCCATCCAATCTTCTTGACCGGATTTAATGATGTCATTGGTTCCTGAAAGACCATGGACATATCATTTCCCTGAATTTTTGCCAATTCGTCAGCGGAAAGCTTTAAAAGATCAGTGCCGTTTAAAAGAATCTCTCCGGATAAAATCTGGGCATCCGGTTTCTTAAGACCCATAATCGTCTGAACTGTCATCGTTTTTCCTGAACCGGATTCACCTACAATGCCAAGGATCTCACCGCTTCCGACGGTAAAACTCACATCATCCACGACCGTATGCATCCCATTCATTTCAGGAAATCCAATGGTTAAATTTTTTACTTCCAAAAGTTTTTCTGCCATCGCTTTCTCCTATCTGGTCTG
>JAXJRF010000094.1:0-2651 GCA_036310765.1 Frisingicoccus sp. | reverse complement strand
TTTTCTTCTTTTATTTTTATATAATTTCCATATTCTGTCAACTGCAAAATAGATTTCTTTGCATTTCATATCATTTTAAATATTATAGGTAAATTCCGGTAAATAACGGCTGAGGAATTGTCTTGTTCTCTCCTGGGTTGGGGAAACAAAGATTTCCTCCGGCGGTCCCTGTTCGATGACATTACCGCCGTCCATAAAGACGACTTTTGTCGCTGCTTCTTTTGCAAAGTCCAGTTCATGGGTGACAACAATCATGGTCACCCCCTCATTGGCCAGCTCGCTCATAACTTTCAGTACCTCTCCCACCATTTCCGGATCAAGGGCCGATGTCGGCTCATCAAAAAGGATCAGCTCCGGATTTCTGGCTATAGCCCGTGCGATACCTACACGCTGCTGTTGACCGCCTGAAAGGGCATTGGGATAAAAATTGGCTCTATCGGCCATTCCGACCTTTTTCAGTGCTTCCATGGCTCTTTTCTCTGCTTCATCCTTCGGCACACCTTCTCCAACCGTCAGTCCCAGGGTTACATTTTCAAGTACTGTTTTATTCGCAAAAAGATTGTAATTCTGGAAAACAAATCCTGACTTTCTTCTCAGCTGCTGGATCTGTTTTTTATCTGTGCTGTGCAGATCAATCTCGGCACCGTTTTCGATCCATTTGCCTTCATCTGCTTTTTCAAGGAAACTGATGCATCGCAGAAACGTCGTTTTGCCGCTGCCGCTGGGCCCAAGGATGACAATTACCTCGCCATCTTTGATATCCAGATCGACACCTTTGAGGATATGGTTTTCTCCAAAGCTTTTCTTTACACCTTTAATCTCTATCATGCCGTCACACCGCCTTCTTTTGCTGTCACCTTCTGTGGTTCCGTCTTATATCTTGTTGTTCGTTTTTCCCAGAGCTTAAATAATAATTCAAGTATCGTACATACAATAATATACGTGATCAGGATATCCAAATAGCCTTCGACATATTTGTACTGCTGTCCTGCTGCGATTTTTGCCCTGGCTGTAATATCCTGCACCGTCATCAAAAATACAAGAGATGTATTTTTCAACATATTTAACGTGGAAGAACAAAAGCTCGGCGCGCAGACGCCCACCGCCTGCGGGATAATAACATGAACATAAGCCTGAAAATTTGTAAGGCCGGAGGTCTGAGCCGCTTCCAGCTGACCTCTGCCGACTGCACTGAGCCCGGCTTTCCACATTTCAGAATAAGTTGCCGAACTGTTCAGTCCGTAAACAATAAACGCATATAAAATCGGCGGGATACTATAAACATCAAAATCCAGATTCAGCGCCTGCACAATCATTTTAATGATAATCGGAATACCATTATAAACAAGATAAATCTGTACAATCGTCGGTGTACCTCTCATAAATGACAGATACAATGTTAAAAACTGATCCAGCAGCGGCACTTTTCTTATTCTTGCAAGGGCAATAAAAAATGCAAGGGGAATACCAATCACCGCTGTCACAAATGTAATCAGCAATGTTGTTGGTACGCCTGAAAAGGCCATCCACAGATTCTGTATGGCAAAATTCAAATCAAAATTCATCGCCTATCACCCAAGCACCTTTCCCATTTTTCCTGACAACAGATCCACACATTTTCCCGTAACCAGAGACAACAGCCAGTAAAGCAGCGAAACCGCAAAATAGACCTCAATAATATGGGCACCGTAACTCATATTATCAATAATCTTTGCCTGTCCCATCACATCCACAACACCGATCAGATAAGCCAATGAAGACTCCTGAATCAAGGCAATGAGCATGTTGCCGAAATTCGGAAGTGCCACATAGACCACCTGAGGCAGAATGATCAGACGTATCGCCTGCGCCGGCGTCAGAGCTGACATCAAAGCCGCCTCCATCTGCCCTTTGTCCACAGACAGATAAGCCGGACGTATGATTTCAGACAATGTACCCGATGCATACATTGTCAACGCTATGATTGAAAACACAATTTTGTTGACACCATTGATATCAATGCCCGCCAGTCCAAAAAGGACCGGCAGACCATAATAGGCGAGAAAGATCAGTACAATCACCGGCGTACACCTGATAAATGTTGTAAACAGGTTGGCAATCGTCTTAAGTATTTTGATACGGCACATCTTCATTGCCGCCAACAATGTACCGAAGACCAGACCCAATGCCATACTTGTAAATGCAATTAAAATGGTAACTCTTAAAAAAGGAATCAGTTTTAAAACTGTTGTAAGAAAAAATTCCATCTGTATCCTCCGCTTCTATTCCTCTGTATCTGTAATATACGGAAGAATATCTTCACCAAAATACTCTTTTGATTTTTCTGAAATAAAACCATCGTCTTTTAACTGTTTCAATGCCTTATCATAAGCCGCTGCCAGTTCTGTTTCTTTCGGGTTAAAGAGACTCCATGTTTTAATTGCTGTAAATGAATTAAACTGAATCTGATCTCCAAGGCCAATCTTAGGCAATGTGTCATCCACAACATTCTTGGAGGCAACG
Source organism: Frisingicoccus sp. (assembly GCA_036310765.1). Taxonomy (GTDB): domain Bacteria; phylum Bacillota; class Clostridia; order Lachnospirales; family Lachnospiraceae; genus Frisingicoccus. The sequence goes on along the minus strand of JAXJRF010000094.1, from coordinate 149 downwards.
GCCACATCATATCTGCCGTCAGCTACCCATTTATACTCATCCGCTGCATTTGTCCATTCTGCATCCACAAGATCGATCTGGTTATCCGAATGTTCGTTGTTGTATTCAACAACAATCCCATACATGCCGGATGTCGGTGCAATCGGAAC
>JAXJRF010000093.1:0-3109 GCA_036310765.1 Frisingicoccus sp. | reverse complement strand
GGGCTCTATACGGATTTAAGAGAAACTGAGGCAGGTTTGAAATATTTATATGAAAATGGTACCGTATTAAAAGTATCGGGTATTATTAAACCAAATGAAGAGGCTGTGTCCACAATGCTGACAGGTTCTATTGGATATACAAGTGAGCTGACAAAATACGTGATTGAGCAGTCAAAGGAGTCACCGGCCGTTCAGCAGCAGAAAGAAAATCCGACTATTGATATTTTTACAGGTCTCCCATTTAAAGAAAATACAGGATCTTTGTCAGTATCAGAAAAAGCCAAAGAATTCTGTGATTATGTAGAAACTTTGAGTTCCGAGGAAAAAGCGGATGTATTTATCCAAATGCAAAGCATTCCAGCGGCAGAAGAACTGGAAGAGATGGTCAATCAGGCACTTGCAAACATGACAAGAGAAGACATGGATGCAGCCATGATTCAGGGGATTACCGAACAGACCGGTATGAATGAAGCAGATATTACCGAATATGTAACGTCAATGGATGATGAAGAAATCTATGATGTGTTTGCGGACATGATGACAGAACAGGTGAAAATCCAGTATGCACAACAGGTAGAGATGCAGATGGGCTCCCTGGGTACGCAGCAGCTTGTCGGTGCTTTTGAACAAAAAATAGCTTCCTGCACAGAAGAGGAATGTGCCGTATATTATGATGAGATTATGGAATTTTCCGAGTCAAGCTATGATGCCAATTTATCTAAAATGGGATGTGTGGATTTAGATAAACCGTCGACGATCAACCTGTATGCGTCCACATTTGAAAATAAGGATGTCATTGAGGATGCCATTGAAGAATATAACGAAGGTGTTGAAGAGTTATCCAAGATTAAATATACAGATTATGTGGGCATTATGATGTCCTCTGTCACATCGATCATTAATGCGGTCACTTATGTATTGATAGCCTTTGTGGCAATATCATTGATCGTTTCATCGATTATGATTGGAGTGATCACATTGATATCTGTTCAGGAGTGCACAAAGGAAATTGGTATTTTGAGAGCCATTGGTGCATCAAAGAAGGATGTTTCCAGTATGTTTAATGCGGAAACGGTCATTATTGGATTTATTTCCGGTGTATTAGGTGTGGCAATCACATATATCTTGTGTATTCCGGTGAATGCCATTATACAAAATGTGACAGGAATTGCCGGATTGGAAGCTTATCTTCCGATTTCCGCAGCTGTTGTATTGATTTTAATCAGTATGATGCTCACGTTGTTTGCAGGAATCATTCCATCAAGAAGTGCTGCCAAGAAAGATCCAGTCGTTGCACTTCGAAGTGAATAAAACAGAAAAACCGGGGCTGTTGCAAAGCAGATGGATTGCTATCTGCGGGGTAATGGCTCCGCTTTTATGTTGAAAAAACTTGACAAATTGACATTTCCCGACTATTATCATGATAAAAATATAAAATTTTATGTCCTTTACAGTCTATTGTAAAGGACGTTTTTTTGGATATTATGTTAAAAGTATGTAAAGTGGATTACAGCAAGGGGTATTCAGCAAATGAGAAAAATTCAATTGATTAAGAAAAAATGGATGGAATGGAATCATATTTACAAAGAAAAATCACAGCCTGTATATCAGTTTATGAATCGGTTTTCATTAATTTTTCATGCAATTTGGGCGGTAATCATTAATTTTAGTATTGAAGCCATGTCCAGACATTCGGTGATCGCAGCGTGGGAATATATGGATGTATCGACACGTGTGTTTTTTTATAACGCATTTATGATCTTCATTACATTTTCTATTGTCTATCTGTTCAAACGACGTACATTTGTCCGCATTATTATAAGTGTACTGTGGCTGTTCCTTGGTATTGTCAATGGGGTTATGCTTTTAAAACGTGTCACACCTTTTAATGCCCAGGATTTAAAAACCTTTTCCGAAGGTTTGACTTTGTTTACGAACTATTTCAGTGTATCAGAGCTTGTGATGATGGCGATCGCTTTTCCGATTGTGATCCTTCTGCTTTTCTTTTTATGGAAGAAAACCGGAAAGTACAGAGGAAAAATTAATTATCTGATGGGTGCGGTTATTGTTGCCTTATCTTTTGGCGGTTATACCGTATTGACAGACTATGTTATTGAAAATCGTATTGTTTCAACCTATTTTTCCAATATTGCATTTGCTTATCAGGATTATGGTCTTCCTTATTGCTTTATGGCAAGTGTATTTAATACGGGGATGTCTGAGCCGAATGGTTATACGGAAGAGAAAATGGACGAGATTACGAATGATGGAAAAATGACAGAAACGACATGCGAAAGGGATGTTTTACCAAATGTCATCTTTGTACAGCTTGAGTCCTTTTTTGATACATCTGAATTTGAAGCATTAAAAACATCGACAGATCCTCTCCCGAATCTTCGGAAAATGTTCGAGGAATATTCCTCTGGCTATTGTCAGGTGCCAACTATTGGTGCAGGTACGTCCAATACCGAATTTGAAGTTGTTACGGGAATGAGCTTAAGATATTTTGGACCGGGAGAATATCCGTATAAGAGTTATTTGAAAAAAATACGGCGGAAAGCGCTGCAACGGCATTTGCATCTCTGGGATATGGCACCCATGCGGTACATAATCACAGCGGTAATTTCTACAGTCGTGCCCAGGTGTTTAATAATATCGGGTTTGATACGTTTGTATGTAAGGAGTTTATGAATTTTGTCCAGACGGAAAACGGATGGGCAAAGGATGAGGTTCTGCTTACCCATATTGAAGACTGCCTGAATTCGACCGATCAGCAGGATTTTGTTTTCACGATCAGTGTACAGGGACATGGAAGTTATCCGGAAGAGAAGTTGATCGATAATCCGAAAATAACTGTCAGCGGATTGGAGACAGAAGAAAAAAATAATCAGTGGGAATACTATGTCAATCAGATCTATGAAATGGACCTTTTCGCCAAAAATCTTGTCGATATGATGGAACAGCGTGGGGAACCGGCCGTTGTCGTATTTTATGGCGACCATTTGCCTACAATGGGATTGGAAGAAACTGATTTGAAGAGCCAGAATCTTCATTATACCAATTATGTGATCTGGGATAATATTGGTCTGGAGAAAAAGGATGGAACGAT
>JAXJRF010000092.1:0-4961 GCA_036310765.1 Frisingicoccus sp. | reverse complement strand
TTGCAAGACTGGCAGCAGCTCAGGCAGCGATTAAAAGCAGAGAGGCTTAAGTGAAAATTGACCTTGTTGGTCTGATACTGAGATAATATTTCTTAATCAGACCTACAAGGTCTTTTTGTTTGCAAATATCTTTACTTCCTACCCGATTGATAAAACATAAATTTTATTAAATTGCATATATTTTTAGTAGCTGTAAAAATTACTTGACATCAAAAGAAAAGTTAAGTAATATAAATTACAGTGATCGCGTTGCAGACACCTGAGAGGCCTGCGACCGGGGGAGAACCTGCGGGGGCTCCCCTTTTTTGCTTTAAGGAGATGTTAGAGATGCCAAAGATTTTTTTGAATTATGATCAACAGATAGATAAATTAAAGAATGAAAAAAATCTACTCATTGAAGATGTTGAATATGCTAAAGAAATTTTGAGGCAGACAAGTTACTATTCCTTAATAGGCGGCTATAAAGATATTTTTAAAAACTCGACAACAAAGAAGTATAAAGATGGAACAAGATTTGAAGATATTGTTGAATTGTATTATTTTGATGAATCTTTACGACAGCTATTTATGAGGTATCTTGTTAAAGTAGAAAATGAAATAAAATCAGAAGTTTCTTATTTTTTTACAGAAGAGCATGGGGAAAGCCAAACTGCATATTTAAGCATAGCCAATTATAATTATGTAGGCAAAAAAAACCAAAAAGATATCAATCGCTTGATAAAGATTTTGGAAGGATATGTTACGAAACCTACAGACTATCATTATATAAATCATGCACAGAAAAAGTATGGAAATGTTCCGCTTTGGGTATTAACAAATGCACTTACCTTTGGCAATATTTCAAAAATGTATATGTTGCTTCCGCAGAAATTACAAAGTAAAATAAGTAAAAATTATGCTTACATCGATGAGAGCAAAATGGTTTCTATATTGAAAGTGTTAGTCAAATTTAGAAATGTTTGTGCTCATGGGGAACGGTTGTTTACATATAAAACTACTGATAGTATTCCAGATTTACCTTTACATAGAAAATTGAAAATTACTCAAAAGGGAACGCAATACGTATATGGGAAAAATGATTTATTTGCTGTAGTAATTGCTTTGAGATATTTATTGAGTGATAAATGGTATAAAGAATTTATGAAAGAATTGAAAAAAACGATTGATAAATATCTTAAAAATAATGACAGTATTTCAGAAAAAGAATTATATGAAAAAATGGGATTCCCAGAAAATTGGAGAAACATTACTAGATATAGGAAAAAATAAATTACATAGGACGTATGGCTCAAATAAAATACTGAGATAATATTTCTCAATTAGATATTGAAGATATTCTGAAAGATACTGGGAGGTAACACATAATACATGGAAATTAAAATTTTAGATCTGATACAAAGCATCCGGACACCCGTAGGGGACATGCTGATGTGTTTTATAACAAAACTGGGGAACGCCGGAATCATATGGATTCTTCTGGCGGTCATTTTATTGATGATTCCGAAAACGAGAAAAAGCGGTATCATATTAGCTGTGGCATTATGCGTGGACCTTGTCCTGTGTAATGGGATATTAAAAAATCTGTTTGTCAGGATCCGCCCTTGCGATGTCAACACATCGATACAGCTTTTGATTCCAAGGCCTCATGATTATTCTTTCCCATCGGGTCATACAGCCGCCTCTTTTGCAGCAGTGGCAGCACTTTATCTGGCGGGCGAGAAAAAAATATGGCCGCCAGTATTGGTGATGGCATGTCTGATTGCTTTTTCAAGGATGTACCTTTATGTACATTATCCAACGGATATATTAGGTGGAATTCTTGTTGGGTTCTTATCTGGATATATCGGATGGAAAATTGTAAAGTTAATAATTAAAAAAACACAGTAATGCTATATCGTTAGTGAACATACCTTTCATTGATACAGTTTTAGAGCAAATTTAAATTTGCTGGCGAACCATATTAATGAGAGGTATTTTTTATTAGCATATAAGCCTGACTTCTATATAGACAGATAGAAAGTATATCCTTAATTTCCAATTGCTGGTTGGATGTCATATTTATTTGCAATCTCTATAATAAACTAAAGATAACTGATTTAAAAACAAGAGGAAATATTTATGTGGATAGGGCGGAAACAATGGAGTAAAAATAAAGGATTTGGAAAAGGTGTATGTGCTCGGTGCGGTAAGTATTGTAAATTAACAATCGATCATTTTATTCCCAAAAGCTGCGGTATGAATGTTAATCAACAGGGTAATTATGTTGGATTGTGTAGTGAATGTAATAAAGAGACAGGAAACAAAATAGTTACACCCGATTGGTATATATATTTGGATAAAGGAAGAAAAAAGGTTTTAGAACGTTATATGCGATATGCCGGAAGCTGGATACGAAGCCGTACAGATGATCTGGAAGTTCTGGAATATTTAGAGAAAATAAAACGGTCAAGATAATAAAAGCATATAAAGGTTACGTGTTCCAATTGCTGGTTGGATGCTTCGCTCATTTGAAAATGTTATACTATTTTATACTTTAATTGGAGTCAGGAAGTGATGAAATGAATTATTATATCGCGGATTTGCATTTTGGACATGAAAATGTGATTCGATTTGATGGACGTCCATTTAATTCGGTAGAAGAAATGGATCAGACACTTATTGTGCAGTGGAATGCGGTTGTAAAAGAAGAGGATGATGTCTATATTCTTGGCGACTTCTGTTATAAATCGAAAAATTCTCCGTTATGGTATCTGAAACAGTTGAAGGGCAGGAAGCATTTGATTCAGGGAAACCATGATAACCATATGTTAAAAGATGAGGAAGCTGTTAAACAATTTGCTTCCATCGATAAAATGACCTATGTGAAGGACGGAAATTATACGATTGTGCTATGCCATTTCCCGTTGGCAGAATGGAATCGGTATTGGCGGGGGAGTTGGCATATATACGGACACATACATAATCAAAAGAAGGGCTGCTATGATTTTCTTTCTCGTGAAAAAAGAGCCTTAAATGCTGGCTGTATGATTAACAATTATACACCGGTCACCATAGAGCAGCTGATCAAAAATAATGAAACATTTCATAACATGGCAGAGTAAAATGAGGTGTGCTAAATATGTATAAAGTAACTTTGTATGATAAGAATATTGGAAGCTGTTGTTCCGGTACTTTTTCTGTTTTTTGTGAAGATATTGATAAGTTTGAAAAAGAATGGATCATGTTAAATCCTAATAAAAATCAAATCAAACGATTCAGGCGATCGAAGGCTGGTGAAATTGTTACGGATTATTATTCCGATAACCCCGAATTGAACATTGTGCAGCAGGACAAGGATGACAAGGTTTTGTTCGAAAAAAAGCTCAAACGGAAGGGAAGGAAAGCCGTTGTCCACAATGGCTATAATTGGCCGATGGACGTTTATTTTGATCATGCTATTTTCGATATAAAATATATCTATTTTCAAGGAACGTATATGCGTCTTGTGAGATATAAATTATTCGGTGTTTATATTGGGAATTCATTGTTTGAAAATCGTTTTGATACAGTGCCTTGTTGGGGGAACGAGATTCTTAAGAGCTCAATTCATACAGAAGATGGCATGAATCCAAATGCCTATGCCAATGATACGGTTGAGAGTATCGCATATTATCCGATGGGAACAGCAGAGTCTGAAGAGGAATTAAAAAGATTATTTGATGAAGATGACCGCAAATTTCCTAATAAACGACAGTTGGATCGCTTGCTGCGTGATATTCCAGGGGAAGCGGGTTAACGCATAGGGAAGTGTATGGTTATGAAATTGAAAAAGTGGTTATGGGAATATCGTAATATGACATATGGAGAATATAAAAATCTACCAGAGTGTGAAAGATATGGATTTCAAGGAGAACATCAATATTTCTGCCTTATGGAGCAAATGAAAAAGCGTGAAAATTGGCGTCCTATGACGCCTGAGGAAAGCACACATTATGCGGAAATTGCCGAAAGAGAAAGAAAACGGTATGCTGTCAATCTTAAAATTGGCGGCATAGATTCATGTGGTAACTATACAGCACTGCATCATAGGCATTATTAATTAGAGGATGTGATAAATCATGATTTATGTAACAGGAGATACGCACAGGGAATTTAGCCGTTTTGAAGAAGTAAATGAATTTTTGGTTCATCCAAAAGAAAATGACTATGTCATCGTTTGTGGTGACTTTGGTTTGTTGTGGGCAAAAGATGATATGCTGGAATACGAGCTCGAATGGCTTGGTTCACTTCCTTTTAAAATTTTATGGGTGCAGGGAAATCATGAAAATTATGATATGATTGAGGAATATCCGATTGAGTTGTGGCATGGTGGTAAAGTACGCCAGATTGTGCGTGATAAAATTATACTTCTTGAACGCGGTCAGGTGTTTGAAATCGAGGGAAAGCGGTTTTTCACTTTTGGTGGTGCTTCCTGTCACGATATTCAAGGCGGTATTTTAGATCCAAATGATCCGGATTTTTCTGAAAAAAGAAAAAGGGCAGATCGAGCCTGGCTACCATACCGAATTAAAGGAATTTCATGGTGGGAACAGGAGTTGCCGACAGAAGCAGAGATGGAAGAAGGTCTGAGAAATCTGGAAAAGCTGGATTTCAAAGTAGATTATGTAATTACCCACTGCTGTGCAACGAATTATCAAATCCGTTTGGAAAGATATTTGGGAAATATCTATGGTCGTGGCAGAGGACTATATGAGCAGGATCGATTGACAGATTATTTCGAGAGATTGGAAGGCAAGCTGGATTATAAACGGTGGTTCTGCGGTCATTATCATGTGAATATGGAGTTGGACGAAAAACATACGGTTTTGCATAGGGATATTGTGCGATTGTAATAAGAGTTTATGAAATTTGGATTAAGGGTGGTTGATTTTATAAAAACTGAATGAGTAAAACACCAAAGGTCTTTTATGATGATTGTGAAT
>JAXJRF010000091.1:0-13533 GCA_036310765.1 Frisingicoccus sp. | reverse complement strand
ACCTTATTCACCTGAACATCCGGTGAAAGTGACGGTTTTAATCCATCCGTAATCGGTCCTGAAATCAGACTGTTGACAACCGCCGTCTCCAGATTGATCTTACTTGAATATTTTACGATCACATCCTCTGTCTGGAGTTTCTGACCATCACTGTGGACAAAATACATTGTCACATAATCCTCGCGGACATATTCCATATTGCCGCCGATATTAAGGACAAAGTCTCTTCCACGCATTAATAACTGACTTCCATCGGATGCTGTCATAGGTTCTGTCCCGATCACAAAGGATACATACTGAATATTATCACTGAACTGGGTCAGTGTTTTTACAATAGCGGCCCTTGTCAGGATTTCCCTTGACGCTGTCAGATTTTTATAGGACGGATCAAAACAAAGGATGACCAGTCGATTGCTTTCATCATATTCATAAGACAGTACCTTCACATTACCTGAAATAACACTTCGATAAGCATTATTGGACGGTTGTTCCTTCAGAGCCTCAATACAGTCCTCAATGATGTCTTCCGTCGTATATTCATTGATCTCATAAGGTACTTTTTCAATCTTTGTATCATCCAGACTGATCTGATAAATCCCATGGGAGGCCTCTGTCATGGTCACTTCCACATCACTCTTGGCACCCGGAAAATGATCTGCCAAACCGCAGCCTGTCACCATTCCAACCATCCACAGCCCCAGAACTAAAAGGGCAAAAAATTTATTTTTTATCATTCTTCACCCCTCCATTCCCTGTTTCCGAAACATGTTTTAATGGAATTCGGACAACAAAGGTCGAACCTTTATCCTCTTCACTCAGCACCTTAATGGCACCTTCATGCATTAAAATAATATTTTTTGTGATTGCCAGACCCAAACCGGTACCGCCGGTCTCCCGGGAACGGGCTTTATCCACGCGGTAAAAACGTTCAAAGATCTGATCCTGATATTCGGCAGGTATACCGATTCCAGAATCGGCCACCTTTACATAAAAGTACTTATGATCCGCATCCAGAGAGACTTTGACCCATCCGCCAGCTACATTGTACTTAATCCCATTCTCGATCAGATTGGTAAAGGCCAGATTCAGTTTCACCTCATCACATTCTGCCGAAACCGCACGAAAGCTTTCAAAAACCAGTTCGATATTACGCTTCGCCGCAATCGGACGGAGGCGTTTTAGTATCATCTCCAGCATATCATTGACATTGACAGAGGAAATATTCAGATCGGATGCCGATTTGTCCATCTTTACAAGAGAAAGAAGATCATTAATGATCTGATTCTCCCGGTCAACCTCAACAACAATATCCTGCATAAATTCCTTGTAAACTTCATTTGGCACATTTTCCTGCATATTCAGCGAATCGGCAAGCACCTTCACCGAAGTCAGCGGTGTCTTCAGTTCGTGGGACACATTGGAAACAAATTCCTGTCTTGATTCTTCCACCTTCTTCATCTTTCCGAGCATCATATTGAAAGAATCAGATATCTTCTGGATCTCCGAAAATCCACTCAGATGAATCTGCTCATCAAAATGACCCTCTGCCATACGGTCAATGGAATCTGCCACCCGCTTCAGCGGTTTTGTAAACAGATTGGCAATGAGAAGAGACAGAACAATGCAGATAAATACCAAGGCCAGTGTCAGCCCGTTATAAAATGAGCCGATGGAATCACAGGTCTTTTGGATATCGGAAATCGAAGAATAGAACAGGATGACGCCCAATACCTCCGACTTATCTTCCGTCGTAATCGGCACTGCCAATTCCAGCATGCCATCTTCACTGTTATAATTACGTATACTTTCTCCACCCATGGCTTTGATCGTTTCCTGTGAAATCGAGGTCATGCCATCCAGGGTCGAATAGGTGTCTTTGACAATATTATAATTCGTATCAATAATGAGAATACGGCCGTTATACATCGAGGCACTCTGATTCATATCTGCGTGTACCGTATCCATATTATCGCCTTTAAAATAGTTGCTCCGAACAATCTGATTGGAAAGGATCAGTGAATAATTGGAAAGTTCATTCATACGCCGCGCACGAAGCTGATCCTGAAGATGGTCGAGGGCAACTAAACGCATAATAAATAAAGGGCTGATAGTTACCAGAATCAAGGCAACTACCAACCATAAACGCATACTGTATAAAAAGCTGTTTTTCTTACGGCTTTTTCGATGGATTTTTTTAGCTCTGGAAGAAATAACCAACACCCCATTTTGTATGTATATAGCGCGGCTCACTTGGATTTGCTTCCACTTTTTCTCTCAGACGGCGCACATGCACATCAACGGTACGCACATCTCCCGGATAATCATAACCCCAGACCAGATTCAGCAGATTTTCCCGGTTATAGACTTTATTCGGATTTGTGATCAGCAGTTCAAGCAGATCAAATTCCTTGGCTGTCAGATTCACTTCCTTATCACTGATAAAGACTCTCCGGCTGTCCAGGTCGATCTTCATGTCACCGGATGAGATCAGACGCGGATTCACTGCCTCCACCTGTTTCACACGTGTCCGGCGCATCACCGCCTTGATACGTGCCTTAACCTCAAGAATATTAAACGGTTTTGTAATATAGTCGTCCGCACCATATTCCAAACCAAGAATCTTATCCATATCATCGCCCTTTGCCGTCAGCATAATGATCGGTACATCCGAAAAATCACGAATCATCTGACATACCTCAAAACCATTGATCTCAGGCAGCATCACATCCAGTAAGATCACATCGTAGGTTGTCACCTGTGCCATCTCCAATGCCTGAAGTCCATCATATGCAACTTCAACTGTCATACCATCCTGTTCAAGACTGTAACGGATGCCTTTTACGATCAGCTTTTCATCGTCAACCACCAGTACTTTTTTTGCCATTTCTTTCACCTCAATTTATCGAAATACGGTCTTTAATCTTTGAGTATACGCCCTCTTTAATGCCCGGCACATTCATCAGTGCTTCGGTACTGTCAAAAGGTCCCATCTCCTGTCTGTAAGCTATGATGGCCTCTGCCTTTGACTCTCCGATCCCCGGCAATGTCATCAGCATATCCTTCGATGCCAGATTAATATTGATCCGTTCATCCGAAACATTAGTCTGGAGCACTTCCGTCTCCTTCCACGTCTCGGCTTCTTCAAAGGATGGAATATAAATCTTCTGCCCGTCATGGATCGTCTCAGCAAGGTTTACACTGGACGGATCGCCCTCCGGAAGAATGCCGCCGGCCATCTCCACAGCCTGAAATACCCGACTATCTTCCTCCAGGGGATATACCCCCGGATCAGCCACCTGACCACAGACATACACATAAATTAAAGTTTCCGTATCATCCTCATGCATCCGGATTTCTGTTTCATAAACGGTTTCAACAGCCGTTTCGGCCTGAAGTGTCTCACCTGTTTCCAGCTGTACACCCTCATGCCCGCAGCCTGTTACTGCCCCCAGAAACAGACACAGAAATCCAATAAATAATTTTTTTACTTTTGACATTTTATCCTTCCCTCCGAATAAAATGCCAACAAAAACTATACATTTTCATTTTATCGAAAACTTAAAGTTATTACAATATGTTTTTGAATTTTTTACAATTATTTTAATTTACAGTATATGACCTATTTCTGCAAATATTGATTCACTTCCATTTAAAGATCATGATCCCTGCAATTGCAATGAGCAAACCGACACATTTCGACCACTGAAAAGCCACTTTTTCCACTCCAAACAACCCGAACAGCTCGATCAGATAGGCTACCGCCACCTGAGATACAACAATGATCAAAGCCGCCTTCGCCGGCCCCAGACTGCCCATACTCACGATCACCGTCAGAGTGATAAAGGCTCCAATGACACCGCCGAGTAGCATATATTTGGAATCCACCTGAAATAAGGAACCGAAAGACTTCCGGTCTTTGATGAGCCATGCAGCAAGACATACAATAAAGGCCGTCCCCTGTACCCAACTGTTGGCAACCCATTCACTTGTCTGTTTTGTCAATCCTGTATTCAATACCCCCTGAATGCTCATAAGCGCCCCTGAGATCAGAGCAACGATCCAACCCCACATACATATACCTCCCATTTCGTTTTTCATATAGTATGTCTTGTCGGGCTGAATTTATTCTCAACTTAAAAAGGAGCGGATACACCTCAGGTTAATACCTGTCCGAATATCCACTCCTTCGCTATTTAACTTTTATGCCAGCAGTTCCTGAACCATCTTTGCATCAAAAACTACCTGGGAAATATGATCAACTTCAATCTGATACAGGGCATTGGCCACAATATGCTCTGCAGCCTGCTCCAGATCCCGAATACCGCCTGCGTTGGCAAAACGTTCAACAAGCATATCGATGGCATCCTCGGTCACAATGCATTCCCCGGCATTCAGGCCAATACGCTTGAGTGCCTTCGGCAGGGCAAATTTCGAAAAGATAATCTTCTTTTCCTCCGCCGTATATCCCGGAATTTCAATGACTGCAAAACGGGACATCAAAGGGGCACTGATCTGGCTCTTATCATTGGCCGTCGCAATCGGATAGACACCGCTGGTCGGAATCATACATTCCATATAATTATCCGTAAATCCAAGATTATCGAGCAGTGTCAAAAGCACATCCGCCGGGTTGCCATTACCTTTTCCGGAAGCTGCCTTATCCAGCTCATTAATGATAAATACAAGGTTGGACTCCCCTGCCATGGAAAAAGCCTCCATAATAATTCCCGGCTTTGCATTGGAATAAATACGGGAGCTTCCAGTCAGCTGCTCCGGATCATTAATTGAACTCATATCCAGTGTCGTCCAAGGCAGTTTTAAAATACGGGCAACCGCATAAGCAATCTGGGATTTACCTGTTCCGGCAGGTCCAACCAGAAGAATACCGTAGGCCGGCAGCGTATGGGTTCTGTTGATCTGAATGATCGTTTCGATAATACGCTGTTTCACCCGTTCCATACCGTACAATTCTTCATCCAAGATCTGTCTTGCTTTCTTTGGATCAATGGATTCAAAATAATCATTCTTCCACTGAATGTTCATCATTATGGACAAGGCTCTCTGTGCATGCCGCCGTTCTTCCGGCGTTACCTCATTGGAATGGGCCACAGCAAGGTTTCTTCTTGCCCACAGACGGATATTGTCCGGTAACGTTTTTCCGGCACAGGTCATAAAGTCTGAAATACTCTGCAGACTTGTGAGTTTCATATGATCTCCGGTTTCATCCAGTTCTTCCTCATCTTCCAGATCATCCTGAGGCGCATTGCTTGCAAAGAGACGTTCGATCATAAACTGAAGAAAACCATCCTCCGCCGAAAGTTTACCGCTGCCGCCAAGGGCGATTTCCCGGATTTTATAGACCGCATAACCGTCTGCCCGGTTTTCTCCCGAAAGACGTACATTGATATGATTCTTGCCAAGCCACTTTAACAGATGGACAAAGCGGGAATCAATCTGAAGGATATCGGCTTTAAATGCCCCATCCGCCTCTTTGAATTCAAAGGCCGTCTGCTTTGACGGATTCGTAAAAATACCGCTGGAATGATGATTCCATCTCCGCTCCCTGTTGTCTAAAACTAAAATCGGTTTTTCCGGAGTAGCCACCCTTTCATTTGAGTGAAATGTTGTATATGTACATACTAAATTCTGGTGTTCGGCAGGTTCACTGCTGAAATCAAATACTGGCATATCCATACTCCTTCTGTAAATCTAGGCTTCTGCAAGACATTCATCTAAAATCGAAATCATTTCATCCACATTTTCTTTTGTGATCACAAGAGGCGGTACAAAACGAACGATACTTGTACCGGCAGAAATGATCACCAGTCCCTTTTCCAATGCCTGGCTCACATATGGTCCGACCGGCACATTAAATTCCAGCGCACGCATCAGTCCCAGACCTCGGGTTTCTTTTAATACATCGTATTTTTTAACCAGCTCCTGAAGTTTTTCATCCAGATACGGAGCCACTTCATTGACATTTTCAACCACATGTTTGCTTTCAAACAGGTCAAACACTTTCGATACGGCTGCTGTAACAAATGGATTGCCGCCATAGGTGGAACCATGATCTCCCGGCTCGAGAGCTGTCTGTGCCTTTTCGCCGACAACAAAGGCACCAACCGGCACGCCGCAGCCGAGGGCCTTGGCTGTTGTCATCACATCCGGCACCACATCATAGTTCTGGTACGCAAACATTTTCCCTGTTCTGCCCATACCGCACTGGATTTCATCCAGAATCAAAAGAATATCTTTTTCATCGCAGATTTTGCGAATCTCCTGAATAAATTCTTTTTCAACCGGGTAAATGCCTCCTTCACCCTGTACGGTTTCAAATAAGATAGCACAGGTCTTATCTGTAATCTTTGATTTGACATCCTCGATATCATTAAAGTTGGCAAAGACAATATTGCCGATGCCCGGCTGGAATGCTTCTCTGTAATGGAAATTTCCTGTCACAGACAGAGCTCCCATGGTCCGTCCATGGAAAGAATGATCCATGGCGATAATTTCATGGTCTGTGGATCCATCCTTTTTAAAAGCATATTTGCGGGCAACTTTGATCGCCCCTTCGATCGCCTCCGCACCGCTGTTGGTAAAGAAGACTTTTTTCAAACCGCTGGCCTTGACCAGCTTATGGGATGCCTGAACCATCGGTTCTGTATAATACAGATTGGAAATATGCATTAACTTGTCAATCTGCTCTTTGAGGGCATCTTTATATTCCGGCACATTATATCCCAAAGCATTGACCGCAATGCCTGCAGCAAAATCCAGATATTTTTTGCCTTCTGTATCGTAAAGATAAACTCCGTCTCCATGGTCAAATGCCACCGGAAAACGATTATATGTATGAATGATCGCTTCTTCCGCAAAGTTTTTAAATTCATTCGTCACCATTGTAATACCGTCCTTCCCCTTCGCTCAAAATTGCCGTACCGATGCCTCGGCTCGTAAAGATTTCCAGTAAGAGACAGTGCGGCATACGGCCATCGATAATATGTACCCGCGATACGCCTTTATCTACCGCATCAATACAGTTATTTAACTTCGGAAGCATACCGCCGCCGATAAATCCATCTTTGATCAGATCTCTGGCCTCATCCAAAGTAAGCTCAGAAATCAGAGTGGATTTGTCGTTCGGATCTTTATAAACACCTTCGATATCCGTTAAGAATGCCAGTTTTTCTGCACCGACAGCTTTTGCAATGGCACAGGCAGCATCATCCGCATTAATGTTATAGGTGTTGAACTCTTCATCCATACCGATCGGACAGATGATCGGAAGAAAATCTTTTTCCAAAAGATCAAAGAGGATCTTTGGATTCACATTGGTGATCTCTCCGACATATCCAATATCCTTGCCGTCCGAATATTTCTTTTCGACAGTCAGCATACCGCCGTCTTTACCGCTGATACCGACAGCCTGGACACCCAACTCCTGAACAAGCTGAACAAGACTCTTATTCACCTTATTGAGCACCATTTCAACAATCTCCATTGTATCTTCATCCGTTACACGCAGACCATTGATAAACTTTGGCTCCATACCGACTTTGCTCACCCAGCGGCTGATCTCCTTACCACCGCCATGAACGATGATCGGTTTAAATCCAACCAGTTTTAACAATGTTACATCCTGGATGACATGTTTTTTCAGTTCTTCATCAACCATGGCACTTCCGCCATATTTAACAACAATAATGCGGCGGTTGAATCTCTGTATGTATGGAAGAGCTTCAATGAGGACTTCTGCTTTTTCAAGGTATTTATTCATATCTGAGTTCATTTTATCTGTCTCCTAACTGCGGTAATCCGCGTTTATCTTTACATAGTCATAAGTAAGATCGCAACCCCATGCGGTAGCTGACGCATCCCCCATCTTCACATCGGCAATGGCTGTCACTTCCGGCTCGGAAAGGATCTTTGTCGCTTCTTCCTCGCTGTAACCAGTTGAAACACCATTTTCCATAATCTTGATCTTGCCGGCTGCACTTTCAAAGTACAGATCAACCACCTCAGGGTCAAACTGAACACCCGAATATCCCATGGCACACAAAATTCTTCCCCAGTTGGCATCATGTCCGTAGATGGCCGCTTTTGTCAGACTGGATGTGACAACGGATTTACTCAGTGTGACCGCATCTTCCTTTGTCTTTGCCCCAAGGATCTTCACTTCAAAGAGTGCTGTTGCACCTTCTCCGTCACCGGCAATCTTTCGGCAAAGATAAGTATTGACTGTATTTAATGCCTTCTTAAAGGTTTCGAAATCTTCGCCCTTTTCTGTAATTTCCGGATTGCCTGCCAGTCCATTGGCAAGGAGCAATACGGTATCGTTGGTGGATGTATCCCCGTCAACAGAAACCATGTTATAGGTATCTTTCACATCTTCACTCAATGCTGCCTGAAGCATCTCTTTGGAAATAGCCGCATCGGTTGTGATGAACCCAAGCATGGTACACATATTCGGATGGATCATGCCGGAACCCTTGCACATACCGCCCAGCGTTACTGTTTTTCCGCCAATGGAAAATTCCACCGCAATCTCCTTTGGAACGGTATCCGTTGTCATGATAGCTCTCGCCGCCTCATGACCAGCTTCGATCGTATCGGCCTTAATCTCTGCAAGTTTCGCAGAACCCGCCTTGATCCGGTCAATCGGGAGCTGCATACCGATAACACCGGTAGATGCTACCAGAACACTGTCCGCCGGGATATTTAAAATTTCAGCGGCACCGCTGGCTGTCTCTTTACAGTATCCAAAGCCTTCAACACCTGTACACGCATTAGCGATACCCGAATTGATCACAACTGCCTGGGCAAAAGGATGATTCTTCACAATATCCTGATCCCATTTTACCGGTGCTGCCTTTACCACATTCGTTGTAAATGTGCCTGCTGCCACGCAAGGTACCTGACTGTAGATCAAAGCCATATCTGTACGGCCTTTATACTTAATCTGTGCTGCTGTCGCTGCTGCTTCAAAACCTTTTGCTGCGGTTACTCCGCCTTCAATGATTTTCATAACATACTCCTGTCTGCCCTTCATTTCCCTGTCTGTTTACGGGAACATCGGCACAATATTTAAACCTTCGTCTTCTTTTAAACCAAAGATCAGATTCATATTCTGTACGGCCTGACCTGCCGCCCCTTTTACAAGGTTATCCAGTGCACCCATCATGACAACCCGATGGGTTCTTGGATCCACTTTAAAATTAATGTCGGTGTAGTTACTGCCTTCCACCCAGCGGGTTTCCGGACAAACACCCGGTTCAAGGAGACGAATAAATTTTTCATCTTTATAATATTTTTCATAAGCTTTACGGATATCGGTTTCCGCAACGCCTTCCTTCAAATTCGCATAGGCGGTCACAAGGATACCTCTGTTCATCGGCACAAGATGGGGTGTAAAATTCAGCACCAGTTCTTCACCTGCCGCATAACCGAGCTGTTCTTCAATCTCCGGTGTATGACGATGGGTCGTTACCCCATAGGCTTTGATATTTTCATTTACTTCGCAGTAAAGATTATCCACCTTTGCACCTCGTCCTGCCCCGGATGTCCCCGACTTGGCATCAATAATAATGGAATGAGGATCAATGAGTCCTTCTTTCACCAGTGGATAGGCTGTCAAAATCGAACAGGTTGTATAACATCCCGGATTGGCGATCAGACGTGCCTTCCGGATATCTTCTCTGTTAATTTCGCAAAGACCATAGACTGCCTCGTCAATAAACTCCGGTGAAGCATGTTTTATACCGTACCATTTTTCATAAACAGAAACATCTTTAATACGGAAATCCGCACTCAGATCGATGATTTTTACCTTCTTCAGTACATCTTCGCTGACGATGGATGCACACATGCCCTGAGGTGTCGCTGTAAAGATTACATCGACAGCTTCGGCAAGTTCATCCATATTATCATCCTTGCAGATATCATCCACAATCTGAAACATATTATGGAACATTTCATAATACTTCTTATCTATATAACTTCTGGAACCATACCAGACAATCTCCACATCCTTATGTCCAAGAAGCAATCGCACAAGCTCCTGTCCGGCATATCCGGTCGAGCCTATAATGCCAGCTTTAATCATAGCCATCTCCTCCTCTTTATATTTTCCTATAATAATACAATTTATTTAGCATGTAAAGTATCTTTTTAATAAATATTTATAATTCATGCATATTATGCATTATTTGTGTATATTTTATCATTTTTATTAATAAAAATACATTTTCATCAAAAAAGGCTATTGCTTTTTATACGGAAGTGGTGTATATTAGGTGAAGATTCGAAATATAACGTATGAAAACAGATTTGCTCAGGAGGAATTTTATTATGAAAGAAAAAGTTGTTTTAGCATATTCCGGCGGCTTGGACACAACAGCAATTATCCCTTGGCTGAAAGAAACCTTTGGTTATGAGGTTATCTGCTGCTGCATCAACTGCGGCCAGGGCGAAGAATTGGAAGGTCTTGACGAACGTGCCAAATTATCCGGTGCGTCCAAATTATATATTGAAGATATTGTTGATGAATTCTGTGACGAATATATCGTTCCATGTGTCCAGGCAGGTGCTGTATACGAAAATAAATACCTTCTCGGAACATCTATGGCACGTCCGGCGATCGCAAAACGTCTTGTGGAAATCGCTCGTAAAGAAGGTGCTGTAGCTATCTGCCATGGTGCAACAGGTAAAGGTAATGACCAGATCCGTTTTGAACTTGGTATCACAGCCCTTGCTCCAGACATTAAGATCATCGCTCCATGGCGTATGACAGACCTCTGGACACTCCAGTCTCGTGAAGATGAGATTGAATACTGCAAACAGCATGGTATCGATCTTCCATTCAGTGTCAGCCAGAGTTACAGTCGTGACAGAAACTTATGGCACATCAGCCATGAAGGTCTTGAGCTTGAAGATCCATCCTGTGAACCAAACTATGATCATCTTCTTATGCTCAGTGTCACACCTGAAAAAGCTCCGGATGAACCGGAATACGTGACTATGACATTTGAAGCCGGTGTTCCGAAGACATTAAACGGAAAGGCAATGAAAGTTTCCGAGATCATCACCGAATTAAATAAACTCGGCGGAAAACATGGCATCGGTATCGTTGATATCGTTGAAAATCGTGTCGTTGGTATGAAATCCAGAGGTGTTTATGAAACACCAGGCGGAACCATTCTCATGGAAGCTCATGCCCAGCTCGAAGAACTCGTACTGGATCGTGCAACAATGGAAGTTAAGAAAGATATGGCAAACAAAATGGCTCAGATCGTTTACGAAGGCAAATGGTTCACACCACTTCGTGAAGCCGTTCAGGCAGTTGTTGAATCCACACAGAAATTTGTGACTGGTGAAGTTAAATTCAAACTTTACAAATGAAACATCATCAAAGCCGGAACAACATCTCCATATTCTCTCTACAATGAATCTCTGGCATCCTTTACAACTGGAGATCTCTATGACCACCACGATGCATCCGGATTTATCACATTATTCGGACTTCCATTAAAAGTTCGTGCCATGATGATGTCTGAAAACGAAAAAAATAAATAATTATTGACAAGCAAAAACGCTCTACCGTACAATAGCGGAAGAGCGTTTTTATTTTGGAGGAATTTAACAAATGCATCAACAGACAAAACACTTATCAAGAAACACCCAGTATCTTCTGCTGTCACTCTCAGCCTTTTATTTTTTAATTATCGGACTGCTTGTCCAGCCTTTTCCTGAGATTGTCGACGGCATCATCGCCATTATCAAAGAACCGGATTTCCTGATCACCGACTATGTGGCTGTCGGCGGTGTAGGTGCCACCCTCGTCAATGCCAGTTTGGTTATGATCTTCGGTATCATCCTGATGTATATTTCGGGCAATGCCATTACCGGCGGCTCCTTTGCCGGCCTCGGCCTGCTTCTCGGATTCGCCATGTTCGGAAAAAATATTGTCAACGTATGGCCGATCTTTTTAGGAACCTTTCTTTATTCAAAATTTAAAAAGGAACCTTTTTCCAAAAACATTTATATCAGTTTTTATGGTACGGCTCTGGCACCAATTGTCACCGCAACCGCCCAGATTGAAGCTTTTTCATTGCCTGTACGTCTCATATGTGGCCTTTTGGTCGGCATACTGATCGGTTTTGCCATGCCGTCCATCTGTGCCCGCGTCTACGGTGCCCACCAGGGTCTTTCTCTGTACAACGGCGGTTTCGCTGCAGGTATTACAGCAACCATCATCATGTCCGTATACAAGGCTTTTGGTTTTGAATTTGGCAGCCGAAGAGTGTGGGCAACCGGATATAATGATCTTTTTCTAAAGATTATGATTCCTTATTGTATTGCATTAATTATCGCCGGTTTTATTGCCGACCGGAATGCTTTTCAGCGTTTTAAAAAGCTGCTGACCTATCCGGGTATCGGCGGCAGCGATTTCATTGCCTTCGAAGGTCTTGGCGGAACCCTTGTCAATATGGGGGCTGTCGGTCTTTTTGCCACCTTCTACCTTTGCCTTGTAGGTGCCGACTTAAACGGTGCCAGCGTCGGAGGCATCATTACTGTGATCGGTTTCGGTGCGGCAGGTAAACACCTGAAAAATATTCCGCCGATCATGATCGGTATTACGATTGCCAGCCTTTCCCCAACCTGGTCCATCCGGGATCCGGGACCTGTTCTTGCCCTTATGTTCGGTACAACTCTGGCTCCGACTGCCGGTCAGTTCGGTTTCTTTGCCGGAATTTTGGCAGGCTTTATCCATGCAGGCGTTGTCCAGAATATCGGTGCTGTTTACAGCGGCATGAACCTTTATAATAATGGATTTTCCGGCGGTATCGTTGCCATCTTCCTGACACCGATCTTCGTGTCCATTCAGGAACGCATGGGCCGCTTAAAAGAAAAAGACTAATCTATGTACATACCCCATCAGGGTTTCTTTCGTGTCCTGATCTCCGGCAGGCCCTATGGCCTGCCTATCCCAGGGCCACATCTAAAACCATCATCAACGTAAATCCCACTGCAAAATCTATTTTTTCGTAAGGAAAAAGAGGTACCCTCTTTTTCGAGAATACCTCTTGTAAATTTAATTTTATTTATCAGGATACGCGATTATAATTGATCAGACAGCCTTTAAGAATGATCTCACGTTCTTCATCTGTCAATTCTCCCAATGTCATTGTAAATGGTTCCATCTGTTCACCAACTCTGTAAGCTGTGATCACATCAGCTTTTTCTTCCACCGCTTTACGGATATCCGGAATAAAGATATAATCACCATTTGCAAACGGAAGTTCGCCTTCCGGAATGATAAATGGCAGCATACCCCAGTTGATCAGGTTGGAACGATAACGTTTTGTAGCATATTCATTGGCAATATTTGCCCATCCGCCAAGTACCTTCTGGCAGGAAGCTGCCTGTTCACGTGCGGAACCATCGCCTGGTTTAACAGCGAAGATCGTGCTTCCAACGCCGAGATTGCCTTCACCCGCTTCAGGGAACATGGTATGAACAACTTCCATCACTGGT
>JAXJRF010000090.1:0-9824 GCA_036310765.1 Frisingicoccus sp. | reverse complement strand
TGTGTATAATATAAACGTGACCTGCCAGTTACGTAAATAAAACACATTAGGAGGACAGTATAATGACAAATCAAAATACCGATGTTAGAAGTTTAGCACATACAAAATGGAATTGCAAATACCATGTGGTATTTGCCCCGAAGTATAGACGTAAAGTCTTTTTCAATGAAAAAAGAGAAGATATAAGGGATATTATTAAAACGTTATGTCAATGGAAGGGTGTAGACATAATAGAAGGAGAAATATGTCCGGATCATATTCATTTACTTCTGAGTATCCCGCCAAAAATGAGCGTTTCGGGCTTTATGGGATACTTAAAAGGTAAAAGTAGTTTAATGATATTTCAAAAATATGGGAATATGAAATTTGCTTACCGAAATCGCGAATTTTGGTGTAAGGGATACTACGTAGATACCGTAGGGAAAGATACAAAGGCAATAAAAAATTATATAGCCAACCAGCTGAAAAAGGATCAAGAATATGATCAATTAAGTATATTCGATCCAAGAGACCCGTTTACGGGTAGCAAGTAATAAATGCGTGGCTGGCAGGCCAATTAAAAGACGCACTTGTGCGTAGCCAGTGGTATTAGGGCTTTGCCCGAAAAGGAAAAACCACCCGCTATGCGGGTGGATAATTATTATATTAGTTTTACTTAAGAATCGGTTAAGTAATTATTATGTCATAGCTGTGTTGACTTTTTTCGACGGAGTTGCTATATTAATAACTAATCCTTTAACGGGGAAAGATTTGTTATAGATAGAATGAATAAACAGAGAAAGAGAGGATAAAAAAATGGGTACAATTATCGGTGAGGGCATTACCTTTGATGACGTGCTTTTAGTTCCAGCATATTCTGAAGTGATTCCAAATCAGGTGAATGTGCAGACACAGCTTACAAAGAAGATTCGTTTGAATGTACCATTAATGAGTGCGGGGATGGACACAGTAACAGAACATCGCATGGCGATTGCTATGGCCAGACAGGGCGGCATTGGTATTATTCATAAAAATATGTCTATTGAGGCACAGGCAGAAGAGGTTGATAAGGTAAAACGTTCTGAAAATGGTGTTATCTCCGACCCATTTTATTTATCACCAGACCATACATTAGCTGATGCCGATGCACTTATGGCAAAATTCCGTATTTCCGGTGTTCCGATCACAGACAACGGTAAATTGGTTGGTATTATTACAAACCGAGATCTTAAATTTGAAACAGATTTTACACAGAAGATTTCCGCATGTATGACATCTAAAAATCTCATCACAGCAAAAGAGGGTGTAACTCTTGAGGAAGCAAAAGCAATCCTTGCGAAAGCCCGCGTGGAAAAACTTCCGATCGTTGATGATAATTTCAACCTTAAAGGTTTAATTACAATTAAAGATATTGAAAAACAGATTAAATATCCATTATCCGCAAAAGATGAACAGGGACGTCTTCTTTGCGGTGCCGGTGTTGGTGTGACTCAGAACATTCTTGAGCGTGTAGATGCTTTGGTTAAAGCAAAAGTCGATGTTATCGTTATTGACTCTGCTCATGGACATTCTGCCAATGTTATCCGCTGCGTGAAGATGGTGAAAGAAGCTTATCCAGATCTTCAGGTGATCGCTGGTAACGTAGCAACAGGTGAAGCAACCCGCGCTTTGATCGAAGCTGGTGTGGATGCTGTTAAAGTTGGTATCGGACCTGGTTCCATCTGTACAACACGTGTTGTATCCGGTATTGGTGTTCCTCAGATTTCTGCAGTTATGGACTGCTATGCCGTAGCAAAAGAATATGGTATTCCGATCATTGCGGATGGCGGTATTAAATATACAGGTGATGTGACAAAAGCCATTGCCGCTGGTGCTGATGTATGTATGATGGGTAGCATGTTTGCAGGCTGTGATGAAAGCCCGGGAGAATTTGAATTATATCAGGGAAGAAAATTCAAAGTATATCGTGGTATGGGCTCCATTTCCGCTATGGAAAACGGAAGTAAAGACCGTTACTTCCAGGCAGATGCTAAGAAACTCGTTCCTGAAGGTGTTGAAGGTCGTGTAGCTTACAAAGGTCTTGTGGAAGATACGGTATTCCAGATGATCGGTGGTCTTCGTGCAGGTATGGGCTATTGTGGTACAAAAACGATCGAGGAACTGAAACAGAATGGTCGTTTCATTAAGATCAGTGCTGCTTCTCTGAAAGAAAGTCATCCACATGACATTCAGATTACAAAAGAAGCTCCAAACTACAGTGTAGATTAAAAATAAACTGGAAATTGTGTAGGGTGTTGTCAATTGGCAGCACCCTATATTTGTGTTATGATATTTAGGACGCTGGAATTGCTTGATGGAAGAAGGTGGATGTCATGGCTCGGAAAAAAAGAAATGATCAGAAGTTGCTAAGAGAGACAAGAATGAAAAGATTTACGATTGTTGGCTGTGTTCTTGTGCTCATACTGACAGCCGTTGGAATTTTGTATAATGTGTTAGGTTCTTTTGGTGAAGACAGCCCATATTATCATCCGGATCCGGCATATGACGACGGTCGGCCTTATATTGATGTGCAGCTTTTGACACCCAATCAATATTCCAGACCTTGTATTGCAACGAATAAGATTAAAGGGATCGTGATCCATTATGTGGGTAATCCGGGAAGCACAGCCCAGGGGAATCGTGATTATTTTGAAGGACTGAAGGACACAGGAGAGGCCTATGCCAGCAGTAATTTTATTGTGGGGCTGGAGGGTGAGATTATTCAGTGTATTCCGACTAATGAGATTGCCTATTGTTCCAATGAGCGAAATATTGATACGGTATCCATTGAAGTTTGTCATGAGACGGCGGATGGGAAGTTTAATACATATACGTACCAGTCTTTGGTGAACCTGACGGGGTGGCTCTGCATGTATTTGGACGTCTCACCCAAAAATGTGATACGGCATTATGATGTCACCGGAAAGATCTGTCCAAAGTATTATGTGGAACATGAGGATGCCTGGGAAACCTTTATTGATGATGTGAAAGTGTGGATCCGTACAGAAAAAAGGCGTCAATAACTCGGTTGTATAAATTCTGGGAATATGTTACATTTTATATATATGAGGAGGTTGATGTATGGTTAAAAAAACAAAAATACCAGACAGTTATCAGATTATAGATAATATATATATCGAAGAATTAAAGTCCGATGCATGGCTTTTAAAACATAAAAAGAGCGGGGCACGAGTGGCTCTTCTGGCAAATGAAGATAATAACAAAGTGTTCCATGTGGCTTTCCGTACACCGCCAAAGGACAGTACAGGTGTGGCACATATTCTGGAACATTCTGTGCTCTGCGGTTCGGAGGAATTTCCGGTAAAGGATCCTTTTGTTGAATTGGTTAAAGGGTCTATGAATACATTTTTAAATGCTATGACCTATTCCGATAAAACCGTCTATCCGATTGCAAGTTGTAATGATGCGGATTTCCAGAATCTTATGCATGTTTATCTGGATGCGGTATTTCGTCCGAATATTTATGAACATAAGGAAATTTTTCAGCAGGAAGGCTGGCATTATGAATTGGAATCTCTGGATGCACCGATAAAATATAACGGTGTTGTCTACAATGAAATGAAGGGAGCTTTTTCTTCACCGGAACAGGTTTTATTCCGCAAGATCAGTCAGACCCTTTTCCCGGATACAACCTATGGTGTGGAATCCGGCGGAGATCCGGTGAACATTCCGGATTTAACCTATGAAGAATTCCTTGATTTTCATCAGCGTTATTATCATCCGTCTAATGCATGGATCTATCTCTATGGAGACATGGATGGGGAAGAAAAACTGACGTTTATTGATGAACATTATTTGAAAAATTATGATGCCATCGATATTGATTCTTCTGTTCGGATGCAGCCGGCATTTGATTCCATGAAGGAAGTGCAGGCATCCTTTGCGGTCAGTGATGACAAAGAGATGGCTGAAAATACGTATATAAGTTACAATGCAGTTATCGGTACGAGTATGGACAGAGAGCTTTATCTGGCAATGCAGGTATTGGAATATGTTCTCATGTCTTCTCCGGGGGCAGTTTTAAAGAAAGCACTGCTGGAAAGCGGTATTGGAAAAGATGTTTTCGGAGAGTTTGATAATGGCATTTTACAGCCGTATATGAGCATCATTGTGAAGAATACAGAAGCAGACCGTAAAGATGACTTCATGAAAGTCATCCGCGATGTGTTAACAGAGCTGGCGGAAAAGGGCATTAACAGAAAATCCTTATTGGCAGCGATCAATTATTATGAATTTAAGTATCGTGAAGGGGATTTTGGAAGATTCCCGGCAGGACTTATGTATGGGCTGCAGATGATGGACAGCTGGCTTTATGATGAGACAAAACCTTTTATCCATATTCAGGCAAGCGATACATTTGAGGCCTTAAAGAAAAAAGCAGAGTCCGGATATTTTGAGGCATTGATCCAGAAATATCTTCTTGATAATCCGCACAGCTCTTTATTGATCCTGACACCGGAAAAAGGGCTTACAGAGGCGGAAAATTTACGGGTTGAGCAGAAACTTGCAGAATATAAGGCAAGCTTGTCCGAAGATGATTTAAATGAAATGATCCGACAGACGAAGACACTTAAGAAATATCAGGAAGAACCATCCGCACCGGAAGATCTGGCGAAGATTCCGCTGCTTGAAATTTCAGATATTGAGCCAAAACCTCAGCCATTTCATAATCATTATGAGGAGATACAGGGATATCCGGTACTTCATCATGATGTGGAGAGCAGAGGCATTGCCTATGTTCGATGGATATTTGACGCATCCAAAGTTCCATATGAGTCGATTCCATATATCGGACTTCTTGCCACCGTATTGGGAAATCTGGATACGGATGAACACGCCTATACGGATCTGGCGGATGAGATCAATATTCATACGGGTGGCATTCGTGTCAGTGCCAGTGTCTATACGGAACAGGGAAGTACCGATGTGCTTTATCCAAAGATGGAAGTGATTATGAAGGTACTTGTTCCAAAGATTGGTGACGGGGCCAAACTTATGGGCGAGATTATTTCAAAGAGTCATTTGTCGGATACAAAGCGTCTGAAGGAGATCATTGGTCAGATCCGCTCAAGAATGGAAATGTCCATGAATGGCAGCAGTCATCTGGTTGCTGTGAATCGTGCGATGAGTTTCGAATCTCTTCTGGCTGCCTATAAAGAACATATTGAAGGTATTGCTTATTTCCGATTTATCGAAAAACTGAATCGGGAATTTGAGGAACAGGCAGACAATATTGTGGAGACGTTGAAAGAAACGGCGGCAATGATATTTACGAAAGAAAACCTGCTCCTTGATATAACATGTTCGGACATTGTGTTGGATGAGACGGTAAAACCGATGATCACAGTCGTTGAAGGCGAACTTGCAGAAACATATGGGGAACAGACATCGGATGAAGTGGATGGTTATGAGAAAAAAGGTGAACTTCCACACAGTGTGAAGTCCTCATTGCGTCAGTCTATTCAGGGAATCCAAAGCGAAGCTTATACAACTGCGGGAATGGTTCAGTACGATGCCTGTGCCGGCAATTTTGTGAAAGCTGGTTTTTCCTATCATGGGGCATTGAATGTACTGAAGGTCATTATGAATTATGATTATCTGTGGATCCGTCTTCGTGTGCAGGGTGGTGCCTACGGCTGCATGAGCGGCTTTGCGCCAAATGGTTCCGGATATTTCACGTCTTACAGAGATCCGAATCTGAAGGAAACCTACGATGTTTATGAGGGGGCTCCGGAGTATGTGAAGAATTTCGAGGCTGATGAGCGAACCATGCGAAAATATATTATCGGTGCCATCAGCAGTGTGGACGTTCCTATGGGAGCCGCGGATAAGGGTGCTCGTTCCCTCAGTGCATGGATGAGCCACATATCTTATGAACAGTTGGAGAAAAATCGTTATGAACTGCTCCATACCGACGTTGAAACAATCCGGAGTCTTTACGGTATTGTAGATACAGTTG
Source organism: Frisingicoccus sp. (assembly GCA_036310765.1). GTDB lineage: Bacteria > Bacillota > Clostridia > Lachnospirales > Lachnospiraceae > Frisingicoccus. The sequence continues at coordinate 3,826 of JAXJRF010000090.1, read as the reverse complement.
TCCATTCCGGATATCGGTGTGTTGTCGGTGCAGCAGCGAAAATACAGGAAAATAAAGACATGTTCCAGCAGATTGAACCACTGGTTGGAGCATGATAAGGAGATAAGTAAATATATGGAAATGAAACATTACAAATCAGGATTTGTTACTTTGATCGGACGTCCGAATGTGGGAAAATCCACACTGATGAATCAGCTGATCGGACAGAAGATTGCCATCACATCCAATAAGCCACAGACAACAAGAAACAGAATTCAGACTGTTTATACCAATGATGAGGGTCAGATCGTTTTTCTTGACACACCGGGTATTCATAAAGCCAAAAATAAATTGGGCGAATACATGGTCAATGTGGCGGAACGTACTTTGAATGAGGTAGATGTGGTATTATGGCTGGTAGAACCGTCCACCTATATCGGAGCCGGTGAACAGCACATTATCGAGCAGCTTCAGAAAACACGCACACCGATCATCCTGATCATCAATAAAATGGATATGGTGAAAAAAGAGGAACTTTTGGAAGTTATGAAGGTATACAGCAAGGCTCTGGATTTTGCCGAAATCATTCCATGCTGTGCATTTACAGGAGAAAACTGCAATGACGTTATTACATCCATTATGAAATATCTTCCGGAAGGCCCGAAATTCTATGATGACGATGTGGTGACAGACCAGCCGGAACGCCAGATTGTGGCTGAGCTGATTCGTGAAAAGATTCTCCGACTCATGGATGCGGAGATCCCTCATGGTATTGCGGTTTCCATCGATTCGATGAAGATGCGCCGTCATGGTCATATGATGGATATTCATGCAACGATCGTCTGTGAAAGGGATTCCCATAAGGGAATGATCATTGGAAAGCAGGGAAGTATGCTTCGCCAGATTGGTCAGAATGCCCGCATTGAAATTGAAAACCTTCTGGATACGAAGGTAAATCTCCAGCTTTGGGTAAAGGTTAAAAAAGATTGGCGTGACAGCGATTTTCTTATTAAGAATTTCGGCTATGATAAAAATGACTATTAATCAGGTGATTGAATGATTGAATCAGCGTCGGTGACTGGCATGGTCATCGGAACATTTCCGATAAATGAATATGACAGAAGAGTGGTGCTGCTTACGAAGGAGCGGGGCAAGATTACAGCCTTTGCCCGGGGAGCAAGACGTCAGTACAGTGCTATGCTGGCTGGTACCCAGCTTTTTGCCTTCGGGACATTCCGGGTGATTGAAGGAAAGAACGCCTATACGCTCGTTTCCACCGAGATTACTAACTATTTTGAGGATATCCCGAAGGATCCGGTTAAAACATGTTATGCTTCTTATTTTCTCGAGATGGCATCTTATTATGCCAGGGAGAATAATAACGAAGTGGAGCTGCTGAAACTGCTCTATCAGACACTGCGTATATTATGTAAGGATTCTGTTCCTGAGGCACTCGTCCGGGCCATTTATGAACTGCGGGTTTTTGTCGTCAATGGAGAATATCCGGAGAGTTTTCGATGTATCTGCTGTGGCAGTGAAAAAAATTTATACCATTTCAGTCCGGCAAAAAGCGGTATGGTCTGTAATCACTGCCTTCGGGAAGGCGGTCGGCTTATATCCGTATCTGCCTCCACATTATATACGATGCAATATATCATTACGGCACCGATTGAAAAACTTTACACCTTCAATGTGTCCGCAGCGGTTCTTGCGGAGCTGCAGCGGGTTATGGAAAGTTACATAAAAGAACATATTGACCGGACATTTAAATCCCTTGAGATTCTTGAAATGATGACAGATGTTGGAATATTTTGAATCCATCGTCTGTATTGATAGAAAAAACCTTGAAAAACAGAGGGATAAAGTATACAATAATACAAGTGAAAACAATGAGTGAGGTATAGCATTATGGAAAAAACAATGGAAAAAATTGTTGCTTTAGCAAAGGCAAGAGGCTTTGTATATCCAGGGTCCGAAATTTACGGTGGACTTGCTAATACATGGGATTACGGCAATCTTGGCGTTGAATTAAAGAACAATGTGAAACGTGCATGGTGGCAGAAATTTATTCAGGAAAACCCATACAATGTGGGTGTGGACTGTGCCATTCTTATGAATCCACAGACATGGATAGCATCTGGCCATCTTGGCGGATTTTCCGATCCTTTGATGGATTGTAAAGAATGCCATGAACGTTTTCGTGCGGATAAAATTATTGAAGATTACAGTGCTGAAAAAGGCATCGAATTAAAAAGCTCTGTGGATGGATGGTCCAATGAAGAGATGCAGAACTTTATTGCAGAACATCAGATTCCATGTCCAACATGCGGAGCACATAACTTTACAGACATTCGTCAGTTTAACCTTATGTTCAAGACATTCCAGGGTGTTACTGAAGATGCCAAAAATACAGTATATTTAAGACCTGAAACTGCTCAGGGTATTTTTGTAAACTTTAAGAATGTACAGAGAACATCCCGTAAGAAGATTCCATTTGGTATCGGACAGATTGGTAAGTCCTTCAGAAATGAAATCACTCCGGGTAACTTTACATTCCGTACACGCGAATTTGAACAGATGGAGCTTGAATTCTTCTGTGAACCGGATACAGACCTTGAATGGTTTGCATACTGGAAAGATTTCTGCATTAACTGGCTGAAATCCCTTGGTATGAAAGACGAAGATATGCGTGTTCGTGATCATGATGCGGAAGAATTATCCTTCTACAGCAAAGCAACTTCCGATATCGAATTCCTTTTCCCATTTGGATGGGGCGAATTATGGGGAATTGCTGACCGTACAGATTATGACCTGACACAGCATCAGAATGTATCCGGCGTTGATCTCACCTATTTTGATGATCAGAAGAAAGAAAAATACATTCCATATGTTATCGAACCGTCATTGGGTGCAGATCGTGTCGTTCTTGCATTCCTTTGCGGTGCTTATGATGAAGAAGAACTGGAAGGCGGAGATATGAGAACTGTACTTCGTTTCCATCCAGCACTTGCACCGGTTAAGGTCGGCGTACTGCCATTATCCAAAAAATTAAATGAAGGTGCAGAAAAAGTTTTTGAAATGCTCAGCAAGAAATACAACTGTGAATATGATGACAGAGGTAATATCGGAAAACGTTATCGTCGTCAGGATGAAATCGGAACACCTTTCTGTGTAACCTATGATTTTGAATCTGAAACAGACGGATGTGTAACGGTACGTGAACGTGACACAATGGCTCAGGAACGTATTAAAATTGAAGATTTACCAGCTTACTTCGAGGACAAGATGAAGTTCTAATATTGACAAAATTATGTCAAAGTTATACGATAAGTGTATAAAATGTATTAGAAAAAATACAAAATATTCGAGATTCGTTTTCGATTCCAGCTGGGGAATCCAGAGCATTTTTGAAGGTTTGATCGACATTCGAATCCCCGTATATCCTCGTGTAACTTATATCCGATGAGCATTATCTCATAATATGAGAGATATATAATAATTAGTATTAGGGGGAATAGACTATGGCAAAATGGGTTTACTTGTTTAAAGAAGGCAATGCAGATATGCGAAACCTCCTGGGTGGTAAAGGCGCGAACCTTGCAGAGATGACCAACCTTGGTCTTCCTGTACCACAGGGCTTCACAATTACAACAGAAGCTTGTACACAATACTATGAAGATGGAAGACAGATTAACGATGAGATTATGGGGCAGATTATGGATGCCATCGTTAAAATGGAAGAAATCACAGGAAAGAAATTTGGGGATAAAGAAAATCCGCTTCTCGTTTCCGTACGTTCCGGTGCGAGAGCATCTATGCCAGGTATGATGGACACCATCCTGAACCT
>JAXJRF010000089.1:0-14189 GCA_036310765.1 Frisingicoccus sp. | reverse complement strand
CCAGTTCTGAAATTTAAAATAAGATACTATTAATAATAGTTCACGAATCGGAAAATGTCCATGATGAATTGTAAAATTACATGCAGAAGGTATGCCGTATTTTGTCGCTGTATGTCCGACAATTGTGTTTGATTCGCGGTATAAATTATGATAAATTGGAAAAAAAGGCAGAAAGGGTGAACTGTATGAATAAACCATCGGCGCTGTCCTTATCCATGATATCCCACGAACTGGGAAATCCTTTGACATTGATCCATAGTACATTGCAGCTTTTAGGATGCCATTATCCAGAAGTCACCAAGGACCCTTTATGGCCTCAATTAATTTTAGATATTGATTACATGTCTCAATTACTCTCTGAATTATCTTCGTTAAATTCAAGCCAGAACTTGAAATATGCCAGGATAGATATTCGACAATTTTTGACAAATATGACCGGTTCGTTTTCCTCAGAAGTTCAAAAACAGAATAAAACATTGTCATTTAATATTGAAACATCGCAGACCCTATTGTATGGTGATGCTTTAAAGTTGCGGGAAGTATTTATGAATTTGATTAAAAATGCAATGGAAGCTACATCCGATGGGGATCAGATTTTGATCGATGTAAAATCAAAATGGAATTGTCTTGTATTCCAAGTCAGTGATACCGGGTGCGGAATGGATGAAGAGCGGGTAAAGACGATTTTTGAACCATTTACTACATATAAATCCAATGGAACGGGATTGGGACTTACGATTGTTAAAAACATTATAGAGGCCCATGGCGGTAGGATTCAGGTGTATTCCAGACTGTCGGAAGGGACATGTTTTGTTATTTTGCTGCCTTTAAAACCACCGAAAATGAAATAAGAAAAGGAGGCTGCATGCACTGTATGGCATGTCAGCCTCCGAGTATATACCGGGCAGATATATATTAATGGTTTTTAATTGCCTCATCGCACAGGTTGACGATAATGTCAATGGCGTTGGAGGCTGGATTTGAACTCATCGCATAGATATAGGTATCCCGATCTTCAAATACGTGGTTTACAGCCTGGATCAGACTTTCATCCGTCACATTTTCTTCAGGAAGAACATAGCTAAATCCCTGTTTTTCAAAGGAAGCGGCGTTAAGGATCTGATCTCCGCGGCTGGCATTTGCAGGAAGCGGGATTAAGATATTCGGCTTTTTCAATGCCAGAAATTCACAGATGGCATTGGAGCCTGCGCGGGAAATGACCAGATCTGCAGCAGCCAGAAGATGGGTCAATTCTTCGCGTACATAGTCGAATTGAATATATCCATTACCGTTTTTAATGCTGGTGTCCACTTTTCCTTTTCCGCAGACATGGATAATCTGGTAATAAGGCAAAAGATCAGGGAGTGCCTTGCGGACTGCTTTGTTGATGGCCTCGGCACCGAGACTGCCTCCAATAACAAGAATAACCGGTTTGTCTGCACGAAATCCGCAGATCTGAAGTCCTTTTTCACGATTGCCGTTTAAAAGCTCTTGACGGATCGGTGAACCGGAAAGAACAGCCTTACCTTCCGGCAGGCTGCTGGCAGTTTCAGGGAAATTATGACAAACCTTATATGCGGATGGAATGGCAAGTTTATTGGCCAATCCGGGAGTCATATCGGATTCATGGATGATTGCCGGGATTTTACAGCTTTTGGCAGCCAATACAACAGGAACGGTAACAAAACCGCCCTTTGAAAAGACTACATCCGGTTTTAATTTTTTAAGAACCTTTTTTGCCTCAAAATACCCTTTGATAACTTTAAAGGGATCTGTAAAATTTTTCAGATCAAAGTAGCGACGAAGCTTGCCGGAAGAAATTCCATAGTATGGAACATTCAGTTCTTCGATCAGCTGGCGCTCAATCCCGTCATAGGAACCGATATAGGAAATGTCGTACCCGTCTTCCTTCAAAGCGGGCATCAGGGCGATATTTGGGGTCACATGACCAGCAGTACCGCCTCCGGTCATAACAATCTTTTTCATTGTATAAGACCTCCTAAACTAACTGGGAGTTTTTGTAGTCCTTTAATCCCTGAGCAAGCTGGTCCGGGCAGGATGTGCCGCGGCCGCCGCAGTCAATACCGGAAAGAATCTGAATAACATCATCCACAGGACGACCGACAACAAGGGCAGCAATTCCCTGGGTGTTTCCGGAACATCCTCCGATAAACTGACAGCTTGTAACGATGCCGTCTTCAACTTCAAAGTCGACAGCTTTAGAACATGTATATTTATTGATATGTCTCATGTGTATACCTCCTATTTGCAAAATATATTTTTATCTATTATAGCAGAAGGGCTATATATAGGCTAGTAAAAATTTGAACTTCCCATGGGCATAAGCTGTTGTTTGTGGTATCATATTATAAAAATGAGCAGAATCAGGAGTAGATGAAATGATAAAAACGATAGGTATTATTGGAGCTATGGAGGAAGAGGTAGCTGCATTAAAGGAAAAAATGACAATAGAGGAAGTTCGTACGACAGCAGGGATGGAATTTTGCCGGGGAATCTGTGAGGGGCAGCAGGTGGTTGTTGTTCGAAGCGGTATCGGCAAGGTAAATGCAGCGGTATGTACCCAGATTCTTTGTGACCTTTTCGGGGTAAGTGCAATTATTAATACAGGTGTTGCAGGCAGTCTTAGAAATGAGATCAATATTGGAGATATTGTGCTTTCAGAAGATGCCCTTCAGCACGATATGGATGCAACCGGATTCGGATATGAACCGGGAGTGATACCGCGTATGGAAACTTCAGTTTTCAAGGGGGATGAGGAACTGATCGCCCTTGCAGAGAAGGTTTGCAGGGAAGTAAATCCGGACATCCAGACATTCCGGGGAAGAGTTGTCAGCGGTGATCAGTTTATTTCTGATAAAGCAGTGAAAGAACGGATTGATCGGTTATTTTCTGGATATTGTACCGAAATGGAGGGTGCGGCGATTGCACAGACAGCATGGCTGAATCAGGTGCCGTTTTTAGTAATTCGCGCCATTTCAGATAAGGCAGATGGAAGTGCGGAGATGGATTACAGTGAGTTTGAGATGAAAGCCATTGAGCATACAGTCCGTTTAGTAACAGGAATGCTGCAGAATATGTAAAATCAGCCCGACCGATTTGAGTGGATTTTGTCTTTTTGTTGATATTATAATGAACGTATATTATCAACGAAAGGAGTTCGCAAAAATGAAAAACTGGTTTTTGGGACAAGGCATTCCGCTCTATGCAGAAGTCATTTTACTGGCAGCAGGATTATTTGCACTTTGGATGACAGGAAGAATTTACAAAAGACTCATACGTGAAGCTGATTTGATGGGAACGTCGAATCATAAACTGATAAAATATATCAAGTTAAAGGTGACAAGTTATTTTAAGATTGGCATGCATCCGGAAGATACACATGCATTAATCGGAAGATATATAAAAAAATTCCGCGTCGGTCCATTTTCCCTGCAGGGATGGAGCCGTCTGCCATATCTGATGATGACAGCTATGCTGGCGGTTGGCGGCGGAAATTTTATGTATCGCTGGGCCAGTGGAGAAAACCTGTACCGTATGAGTTCTGTTTTGGGAATTTCCCTTCTGGGTACGATCGTTTTGGGTGGCCTTCTGATGTTTATGGACGTGGGAGCAAAAGAACAGCTTCTCGTGAATAGTATTTCCGATTATGTGGAAAATTATTTGAATAATAAACTGGCACAGGACTATAAGGAGCAGGCCGGAAAGGTGCCGCCGGAACAGTATAAACGGGCATTGCAGGAGATTGCTGCCGCCGGAACCGGAAGACGCAAGGAGCGGACAAACCCATATTACTATGATGGCTATGGCAACGGGATGCCGGTTCAGGGCAATGATGAGGTGGATGCCAAAATTGTGGAGGATGTCCTGAAAGAATTTTTATGCTGAAAAGCTTAAAACATTGATAAAATATCCTGTTTTTGGTATCATGATAAATAAGAATATTTGAGCACTATGGAGGGAGACAACATGGCAAATGGCGTAAGATTTGATTATTCCAAAACATCTTCTTTTATTCGAGAGGGTGAAGTGGAATTAATGAAGAAACTGGTTGAAGATGCAAAAGAAGTTCTTGTCAGCAAAAGCGGAGCTGGCAATGACTTTTTGGGATGGATTGATCTTCCTGTAGATTATGATAAAGAAGAGTACGCACGTATTAAAAAAGCGGCTGCAAAAATCCAGAGCGATTCGGATGTGTTACTGGTGATCGGTATTGGCGGTTCTTATCTTGGAGCCAGAGCAGCGATTGAGTTTTTACAGCATAATTTTTACAATATACTTCCGAAAGAGCAGAGAAAAACACCTGAGATTTATTTTGTAGGAAACAATCTCAGCAGTGCTTATATCAGTAATCTGATTGATGTGATCGGGGATCGTGATTTCTCGATCAATATGATCTCAAAGTCGGGTACAACGACAGAACCTGCGGTTGCTTTCCGCGTATTCAAAAAACTTATTGAAACAAAGTACGGTAAGGAAGAGGCTGGAAAACGTATTTACTGTACAACAGATAAGGCTAAGGGCGCTTTAAAGAATCTGGCAACAGAAGAAGGATATGAAACCTTTGTTGTTCCGGATGATGTGGGCGGACGTTTTTCTGTATTGACAGCAGTGGGACTTCTTCCGATCGCTGTCAGCGGAGCCGATCTGGATCAGTTGATGGCAGGTGCAGCCAGTGCCAGAGAGAAATGCCTGAACAATTCATTTGAAGAAAATGATGCACTTCAGTACGCGGCAATCCGTAATATTTTGCTCCGCAAGGGCAAATCTGTTGAAATCACATGCAGCTATGAGCCGTCCCTTTTATATATTGGAGAATGGTGGAAACAGCTTTATGGTGAAAGTGAAGGTAAGGATCAAAGAGGTATCTTCCCTGCATCGGTTACATTGACAGCAGATTTACATTCTATGGGTCAGTTTATTCAGGATGGTTCCCGCATTATGTTTGAAACAGTGCTGGATGTTGAAAAATCTAAACATGAAATTCTGCTTGAAGAAGAACCGGTAGATTTGGATGGTTTAAATTATCTGGCTGGAAAGAGTGTTGACTTTATTAACAAGAGTGCGATGAACGGCACAATTTTAGCACATACAGACGGCAGTGTGCCGAATCTGATGATTCACATTCCTGAACAGAATGAATTCTGTCTGGGCGAATTATTCTATTTTTATGAATTTGCCTGTGGTGTCAGCGGATATGTTCTTGGAGTAAATCCATTTAACCAGCCAGGCGTTGAAAGTTATAAGAAGAATATGTTCGCACTTCTTGGAAAACCAGGTTATGAGGACTTGACAGAAGTACTGATGAAACGGCTGTAATGATGTATAAGACAGGCTCTGCTCGGAATATTGAGCAGAGTTTTTCTTATGTTGTCAGGATTGAATGATAATGTCTTAAAAAAAATACGGTGTATTTACCGAAGATATGCTAAAATACGCATAGGTTATAAAGAAGGAGAAATATGACTATGGGAATAGAGAGAAAAAAGGAGATTTACATTATCGGACACAAGAATCCGGATACAGATTCGATTTGTTCAGCGATTGCCTATGCTTCTCTTAAAAATGAAATTCTTGGAAGGATAAGAAAAGGAGAATCTGCCGAATCCTATCAGGATTTTCTTGTTAACGGAGAAACGGGCCAGGATGTAACTTATGTTCCGGCGCGAGCTGGTCAGCTCAACACTGAAACAGACTATGTCCTGCGTACATTTAACCAGAGTTTGCCGGTATATATGAACGATATCCGAACACAGGTGAAAGATATTAACATACGCCGGATCGAAGGTATACCGGCGGATTATTCGCTGAAAAAAGCATGGGAGATCATGCGTCAAAAGGAAACGTCCACATTGGCAGTGACCAATGAAAGCGGCGTTCTTGAAGGTCTGATCACTGTGTCGGACATTGCCGGTTCCTATATGTCTGTGCTGGATAATGAAATTTTATCCGAGGCATGCACACCGATCGCTAACATTCTGGATACGCTGAAGGGCGAACTGATCGTGGGCGATATGAATAAGCGTCTGACACAGGGAAAACTTGTCGTATCGACAGCAACACTGAATGTTATCGATCAGTTTATAAATGAAAACGACCTTGTTATTCTTGGAAATCGTTATGAGGCTCAGTTAAGTGCTATTGACAATAAAGCATCCTGCATCATTATCTGTGATGGTGCAAAGGCATCCAGGACAATCTGTAAACTGGCAGAGGAGAAGGGCTGTGCAGTTATCTGCACGCCATATGATGCTTATACGGTGACCCGTTCCATCAATCAGAGTATTCCGGTCAGCTATTTCATGATCAAAGAAGGTATCATTGCCTTCAAAGAAGAAGATTATGTGGCAGATATTAAGCCGATCATGATGCAAAAACGACACAGAGATTTCATTATCGTTGATGAGCAGGAATGCTATGTAGGGATGATTTCAAGACGAACATTGATCGACATGAATACAAAGAAGGTGATCCTTGTTGACCACAATGAAATCGAACAGGCAGCAGACGGTGTGGATGAGGCCGAGGTTATTGAGATCATCGATCACCATAAGTTGGGAACAGTCGAGACGATCCGCCCGGTAAAAGTAAGAAATGAACCGGTTGGATGTACGGCGACGATTGTTTACGAAATGTACATGGAAAATCAGATTCTGGTATCGAAAGATATTGCAGGCATCCTCTGTTCGGCCATTCTTTCGGATACGCTCATGTTCCGTTCGCCGACATGTACAGCGGTGGATCAGATGGCTGCAGAACAGCTGGCAGAAATTGCAGAAATTGATATTGAAAGTTTTGCCATGAAGATGTTCGAGGAAGGAAGTCGTCTTAAGACAAAAACGGAATCGGAAATTTTCTATCAGGATTATAAACGGTTTATTGTCGGTGATATCCGTTATGGTGTGGGACAGATTACTTCAATGAATTCTAATGAATTATTAAGTATACAGGATCGACTGATCAACTATATGGAATCGGCGATGAAGGATACAGAGACAAGCATGCTGTTCTTTATGCTGACAGATATTATGAAAGAATCGACAAGGCTTTTATTTGTGGGCAAAGATGCAAAGATGCTTGTTGAAAACAGTTTTCATATGACAGCTGAAGAGAATTACATTGATCTGGAAGGTATGGTATCCAGAAAACGACAGCTGATACCACAATTAACAGTTGCATTACAACAGTAGCAGGAGGGCATACAAATGAATAATGATAAAGTTTACGTCATTGGACATAAACATCCGGATACGGATTCTATATGCTCCGCAATTGCTTATGCTTACCTGCGGAAAAAAGTAACCGGAATTAATTATGTGCCGGTTCGGGCAGGAAAGATCAACGCGGAGACAGCTTTTGTGTTGGATAGATTCGGTACGGAAGTTCCAATGTATATGGAAGACGTACGAACACAGGTGAAAGATGTTCAAATTTCACCAGCTTACAGCGGCCATGCGGATATGTCAGTTCGTCAGGCATGGCAGAAGCTTCAGGAAGAAAAGATTTCCACACTGACCATCGTGGATAAGAATGAAAAGCTTCTTGGATTGATTACGAAAGGCGATATTGCCAAAACATATATGGGTGTGTACGACAGTACGGTTTTATCAGAGAACCGGACACCTTATAAAAATATTCTGGAAACTCTGAATGGTGAGATGCTTGTGGGAGATCCGAACGGTGTGGTTGAGAAGGGCAAGGTTTTGATTGCAGCAGCCAATCCGGATCTGATGGAAGAATATATTGAAGACGGTGACATGGTCATGTTGGGGGATCGTTACGAATCCCAGTTGTGTGCCATTGAAATGAATGCGGGATGTCTGATCATCAGTATGAATACCCAGCCGAACGATACGATCCTTAAATTGGCGAAAGAACATAACTGCACGATCATACGCACACCATATGATACCTTCATTGCCGCACGTCTGCTTAACCAGAGTATGACGGTTGGCCATTTTATGGTTGAGGATATGAAGACATTTAAACGTGAAGATTTCATAGAAGATGTCAAGAATATCATGGCAAATAACCGGCATCGTGCCTTCCCTGTCGTGGATAACAAGGGAAAAGTATTGGGAATGTTTACAAGACATAACCTTATCGACCTGGATAAGAAGAAAGTGGCCCTTGTCGATCATAATGAGATCGGTCAGGCCGTCGGCGGTATTACGGACTGTGAAATTGTGGAGATTGTCGATCATCACAAACTTGGGTATGTGCAAAGTATCCGTCCGGTATATTTCCGTTGCCAGCCGGTTGGATGTACAGCCACGATCATTTATCAGATGTATCGGGAAAATAAGATTGAGATTCCGGCCAATATGGCAGGACTGATGTGCTCGGCCATTTTATCCGATACGTTGATGTATCGTTCGCCGACATGCACACCGTTGGATCGAATGGCAGCGGAGGCATTGGCAAAAATTGCCGGCATTGAGGTGGAAGATTACGCAATGCAGATGTTTGAGGCAGGCAGTGACTTGAACAGCAAATCCGATGCAGATATTTTCTATCAGGATTTCAAGAAGTTTTCTGCAGGAAATACCCAGTTTGGTGTGGGTCAGATCACGTCTCTGGATGCAAGAGCATTGAAGAAAATCCGCACCCGTCTGGCGAATATGGTAACAAAAGCGAAGGCAGAACATGGTCTGGATATGATCTTCTTTATGCTTACGAATATTCTTGATGAATCCACACTGGTGCTCTGTTCGGATGACCAGGCATTGGAAGTGGCATGTCGGTGTTTCGGCGTGTCGGAGGTAAAATACGGTGACAGTATCTTTGTTGCCAATATGGTATCCAGAAAGAAACAGTTTATTCCAAAGATGGTTGGAGCTTTACAGGAGTAGGAGATATCTATGGCAAAACAGAAATGGAAACCGGGTAATATGGTTTATCCGCTGCCGGCGGTGCTGGTCAGCTGCGGCGATAAAAATGGAAATGTCAATTTAATGACAGCGGCATGGACCGGAACAATCTGTTCCGATCCGCCGATGGTTTATGTGTCGGTGAGAAAAGAACGGTATTCCCATCACATGATTAAGGAAACGGGCGAGTACGTGATCAATCTGACGACGGAAAAACTGGCCCGGGCGACCGATTTTTGCGGGGTTCGTTCGGGAAGAAATATGGACAAGTTTAAAGAAATGAAACTGACACCGGTGTTCGGTGAACTGCAGTATGCACCGATGGTGGCGGAAAGTCCGGTATCGATCGAGTGCCGCGTGACGAATGTGATGGAGCTGGGAAGCCATGACATGTTTATGGCGGAAGTGACAGCAGTTCATGTTGATGAACAATATATGGATGAGAAGGGAACGTTTCATCTGGAAAAGGCAGCTCCTCTCGTCTATTCCCATGGCCAGTATTATGGCATTGGGAAACATTTGGGAGGCTTTGGTTACGCTGTGCGGAAAAAGCCGGTAAAAAAATCAAAGGTGAAGAAGAAATCAAGCTGATTTCAGGAGATGATTAGGATAATACAATACTGAAAATGAGGGTGATAAAATGACAGATAATATTATTTTAATCGGAATGCCGGGAGCGGGCAAAAGTACGGTCGGCGTTGTTCTGGCAAAATCATTGGGATACAATTTTATAGATTCAGATTTGGTGATCCAGGCAGAGACGGGAAAACGTCTGTTTGAGATTATTGAGGAAGAAGGGATTGATGGTTTTCTGGCTGTGGAGAATCAGATCAATGCCAAACTCCAGACCCATCATGCTGTAATCGCGACAGGCGGCAGCGTCATCTATGGTGAAGAAGCGATGGAACATTTGAAATCCATAGGAAAAGTGGTCTATCTGAAGGTATCCTATGAATCCCTTAGAAAACGGTTGGGCGATCTTTTGAAACGCGGAGTGGCAATCCGGAATGGAAGTACACTTCTCGATCTGTATAATGAAAGAGTTCCTATGTATGAAAGATATGCGGACATTACGGTCGATGCCCAGGATAAAGGGATTCGTGAGGTTATGGAAGCAATTGAAGCTGCATTGGAGGAACAGGAATAATAAAAATGATAAAAGTTAAAGAATGGTCGCGACGGAATATTTATTACATTTTAGCTTTTGCCATACCTTTTGTCGTGGCGGTAACAGCTTTTATATGTCAGGGAATGTGGCCCTTTGGTGACAGAGGCGTTTCAATTATTGATTCCTATCATCAGTATGTGCCTTTTTTCTCTGAATTACAGTATAAATGGCATCATGGGGACAGCCTGCTTTACAGTTGGAACGGCGGTCTGGGAATGAATTTCTGGTCGGTTATTGCCTATTATCTGGCAAGTCCGTTAAATCTTCTGTTGCTTATTTTCCCCAAAAGCATGGTCATGGAATGCTTTGCACTGATTTATTTTATCAAAATTGGTTTATGCGGTCTGACCTTTGCATTTTTTATACGCAGACGGTTTGGACGGTATGATTTATCGACGACTGTCTTTGGCTGCTGTTATGCATTGAGCAGCTTTGTCATTGGCTACGGCTGGAATATTATGTGGCTGGACTGTATCGTTTTGTTCCCGCTGGTCATGCTTGGGATTTACCTTCTTGTTAAAGAAGGTAAAGGGTGGCTTTATGGGGCATCACTTGCCCTTTGTATTTTTACAAATTATTATATATCGATTATGATGTGTATTTTTTCCTGCTTATATCTTGTTGTGGAAATGATATGTGAGCAGGGGACAGGCCTTAGGGAAAAGATCCGGCGGATGTTTGGGTTCGCCGGATATTCATTACTGGCCGGAGGATTTGGGGCTGTCATGCTTATGCCAACCCTCAGTACGCTTATGGGGAGCCAGTCGGCCAAGAGCACATTTCCGACAGCTTTAAAGTTTTATTATGACATTTTCGAGCTGTTTTGCCAGCAGTTTACGATGGTGGAGCCAACGAGTCTGACCGGAGGCTTTAATCTGTACTGTGGGGTGTCCATGCTGATCTTTGTTCCGATGTTTGTATTTAACCGGAAAACAAAGCTGTGGGATCGGGTTGTGAAGGTGCTTTTGACGGCATTTCTCCTTGTTTGCTTAAATACAAATTATCTGACCTACATCTGGCATGGTTTTCATTTTCCAAATGGCCTTCCGGGCCGTTATTCCTTTATTTTCATTTTTATGATTTTGATCATGGGGTATGAAGGATATAAAAATCGCAAATACTGTCCAAAGTGGGTTCCAGGTATAGCAGCCATCTGCTGGATGGGGATTCTTGGCTATTGCTGGTGGACGAAGCGGGTTAATCTGGAACTCTATACATGGATCATTAATCTGGTTGTCCTGCTGATTTATGGGGGACTGGTTACGTGGATCTATGTGGACAGGAAAAAAAGAAAAGGACTTCAAATAGCTTTGATGGCAGTGATCCTCGTTGAGTCATTAAGTTACGGTATTTATGGCTTATGCATGAATGGTACGGTTAATCGAAAGGACTATTACAGTGATCAGAAAGAAGTTATGGAGATGAAAGCTCTGGCAGAAGAAAATGAGGGTGAAAATTTTTACCGGATGGAGCTGGAGGAACGTCGGGGAAGAGATGATGTGACGTGGCATAATATTCCTGGAATGTCCCTTTTTTCATCGACAGTAAATGCGGGTGTGGACAATCTCATGAAACGTGTCGGCTTTTATGCGGTGACTAATAAATACAGCTATGAAGGGGCGACACCGGAAACCGATGCTCTTTTAAATATCAAATATCTGATCAGCAAAAAGGAAGAAGAAACCATCCGTACCTTCGAATGGTGTTATGGGACAGAAACAAGGAATATGTATGTGAATCCGTATGCTCTGGGGCTCGGTTTTATGATGTCGGAGAACATACTTCAATGGGATTATGAAAAGACCAATCCATTTGAAGTCATTAACCAGCTTGTCTTTTCAGCAGCCGATATGGAGGAGAAACCTTTCCGTTATTTTGGACTGCCGGATCCGGTGGCTGAGGGCTGCGAACTGACAACGGACACATGGGCGGATTGGAGTTACAGTTCCGCAGAAAGTACAGATGGTAAAATCACCTATACCTACACGCCGGAAAAAGAGCAGGATCTGTATATTTACTTTAAGGCACCTCATTGTAAACAGATCAAGGTTATTCGGGGCGAGTCGACCGATTCCTATGCGGATGAGGATGGACACATTATCCATATCGGTAACCTTTCTGCTGGTGAAAGGGTGACATTGACATTTGTTTTGGACAGTGCCTATGATCGGGGAACAATTAAACTGATCGGGGCCGAACATGCATCGGATGTTTTCGAAAAGTTCTATGCTGCCATGGCGGATGAGCAGTGGATCACCAATGAAGTGACATCGACGAGGGTGACAGGCACCATTCAGGTGAAAGAAGACGGTATGCTTTTTACATCCATTCCATACGAAAATGGATGGACGGTGAAGGGGGATGGCGAAGAAGTTCCGAAGAAAAAAATTGCCGATGCCTTTATTGGTATTTCGCTTACAGCGGGAGAGCATGACATTGAGATGACCTATATGCCGGAGGGACTTGGGCTTGGGCTGATCCTGACCTGTATATCCGGGGTTTTGTTCATCATCCTCTGGTTTAAAGAGAATGTTCATCGTGAAAAATGATGAAATAAAGCTGGAATATCTTTAAAAGACTTGTAAAAAACAGCTGGAATTCTTACAAAATTATAAAATTCAATTTACAAATTCTATGAGTATGCTATAATAATTAGGACTATAACAGAAAGTTTGTTGAGGTGTACAATGGAGCAATATGTTATTAAAGGCGGAAATCCATTGGTCGGTGAAGTTACGATCGGCGGTGCAAAGAATGCGGCATTAGGCATACTTGCAGCGGCTATTATGAGTGACGAAGATGTAGTTATCGACAATCTGCCGGATGTAAGTGACATCAATGTTCTTCTGCAGGCCATTGCATCAATCGGCGCAGATGTTGAGCGTATTAATAGAAATACAGTAAGAATCAATGGCAAAAACATTTCCAGTTTTTGTATAGATGATGGATTTATTCGTAAGATAAGAGCTTCTTACTACTTACTTGGAGCACTCCTTGGAAAGTATAAAGAAGCAGAAGTTGCACTTCCGGGAGGCTGTAATATCGGAAGCCGTCCGATCGATCAGCATATTAAAGGATTTCGGGCACTTGGTGCGAAAGTTGAAATTGACAACAGTATGATCGTTGCGAAAGCGGAACATTTGAAGGCACGTCATATTTATCTTGACGTGGTCAGCGTGGGAGCAACCATTAATATTATGCTTGCGGCAGCTATGGCAGAAGGCCGTACGATTCTTGAGAATGCCGCAAAGGAACCCCATATCGTCGATGTGGCGAATATGCTGAATTCCATGGGGGCAGATATTAAAGGAGCCGGAACCGACGTGATCCGTATCCGTGGTGTTGAAAAACTTCATGGAACGGAATATACGATTATTCCGGATCAGATTGAAGCAGGCACATTTATGTGTGCAGCTGTGGCAACACAGGGGGATGTTACAGTCAAACATGTCATTCCAAAACATCTGGAATCCATTTCTGCAAAATTGATCGAGATGGGTGCAGAGATTGAAGAGTTGGATGATGCGGTTCGTGTTGTGGCATCTAAACGTTTACAGCCGACGAATATCAAAACCCTGCCATATCCTGGATTTCCAACAGATATGCAGCCTCAGGCAGCCATTGCACTGGCACTTGCAGATGGAACCAGCGTTATTACAGAGAGTATTTTCGAAAATCGTTTTCGTTATGTAGATGAACTGGCACGTATGGGAGCATGTATTAAAGTTGAAGGCAATACAGCCATCATTATTGGTGTTCCAAAATATAAGGGAGCTCATATGAGTGCACCGGATCTGCGTGCGGGAGCAGCCCTTGTTATTGCGGCTTTAGCTGCAGACGGAATTTCTACGATCGATTCTATCGGCTATATTCAGCGTGGTTACGAAGATTTCGAAGGCAAACTTCGCAGTCTTGGTGCATGTATTGAGAAAGTCGACAGCGAAAAAGATATTAAGAAATTTAAATTCAAGGTTAGCTGATTTGCTATGCCGTCCTGAAAAGGAAAAAATTAAACATGACAAAATTTCTCTTATTCAGAGCAATGGAGCCTAAGGAGCGATGATATTGCGGCAACCCCTGTTAAGGAAGGTGCCTGCCGGAGCGAGTAAATTCGAACAATAAGAGGATTTGAT